>CALLUJ010000012.1 GCA_938011245.1 uncultured Aquimarina sp.
AATTAATAGAAATCAAGAGCAGAAAAGCCCTCGATTTAATGAAAAAACGCCTACAATTGAAAAGATAAGTTCTAAAAATATCAAAAAATGACGTTGAAATAAATTAACCTAATATCTGATTAACTTTTGCAACGGTCTTATTGAATATTAAAGAAAAACTATTCACTACGCTTTGTTCAACCAAAAGATGAGCATTTTAGGAGAGTCGCAACCAAAAAAGTAAAAATCTAAGATTTGAATCTAACAACTCTTAGATATTTTACATCTAACCTATCTAAACAACGTATTTTCCGAATACGTTTTTCTAACTTTCAAAACTATCCATATACTCAAAAACAACATTATTAAAACGCTCTCCCCCTTCTATAAAGGAAACTTTAATTGGCAAATAATTCAATATATCCTTAAGCTCTAAAAAGTTTCGCAACCTCATATAATCTTTTTCAGTGGTAAGAATTGTTTTTTGTTTCGAAAGCAATTCAATCTCTTTATCGGAAAAGTTATGATGATCTGGAAATTCTAAATGCTCAAAATCTATAGATTTTGATTTTAAAAATGCAACCAATGGCTTTGGGTTTGCAATGCCTGTAACCAAAGTAAATTCTTTTTTCAAAAAATCAGTTAAAGCTACTTCTTCTAAAATGTTTTTAACACTAGCACCATAATCTATGTACGAAAAGAATAATTGTTGATAAGGTTCTAATTTTAGAGTTGACTCTATCTGAACACGTTCTTTTTTACTTATGTTACTAGGACATTTAGTTACTACTATAATACTCGCTCTTTTAGCCCCAGAAATAGGCTCTCTTAAATCTCCACTAGGCAGCATCCAATCATTAACATACACATTAGTATAAGCCGTTAATAAAATTTGCAAACCTGCTTTTATTTTTCTGTGCTGAAAAGCATCGTCTAACAAAATAAATCGAGGCGGCTTTTTAAGATTCAATAGTGTTTGTATGCCATTTTTACGGTCGGCATCCACCGCAATTATAGCTTCTGGAAAGTTCAACTTAAATTGCAAAGGTTCGTCTCCTACCTCTAATGCTGTACTGCTTTCAAATACTTGTTGGAAACCTTTAGATTTTCTTTTATAACCTCTACTCAAAGTAGCCACTACTCCTCTGCTCTTTAACAATGTTATCAAATACGCTACCATTGGCGACTTCCCTGTTCCTCCAACACTTAAATTACCAACGCAGATAACAGGAATTGTATACGACACGGACTTCTTTATATTCCAATCGTATAATTTTTTATTTAATAATGCCCCTAAATAATATAAAGGGGTAAAAGGGAACAATAATTTTCGAAACCACTTCATAATGGCGAAAATAAACAATACTTAGTTCAATTGAAATTAAGTTGTATTTTCACTTAAAAAAATATAGATGACAATTTCAGAAATCACTTCACTTCTAGAAGAGTTTGCACCTTTAGATTTTGCAGAAGATTTTGATAATGTGGGACTACTTGTAGGAAATCCTAACCAAAAACTATCTAAAGCCTTAGTAACTCTAGATACTTTGGAAAATATAGTTGATGAAGCTATTGAAAAAGGTTGTAACCTTATTATTAGCTTCCACCCTATTCTTTTTAAAGGTCTAAAAAAAATTAATGGCTCAAATTACGTAGAGCGAGTAGTTATTAAAGCTATTCAAAACAATATTGCTATTTATAGTATGCACACCGCTTTAGACAACCATTGGCAAGGAGTAAATAAGGAAATTTGTAATCGATTAGGGTTAGAAAACACAGAAATACTAATTCCTAAATCTGGTACTATCAAAAAACTAACTGTATTTGTTCCGCTTGAAAATGTTTCCGAAGTACAAGAGGCATTATTTAAAATAGGAGCTGGGGCTATAGGAAATTATTCTAATTGCAGTTTTACTAGTACTGGAATGGGTAGTTTTAAGGGAAATGATTTTTCTAAGCCTAGTATAGGCAAAAAAAACCAGTTGCATATTGAAGAAGAAATACAACTACAGCTTACTTTCTCTTCTTATTTAACCAGCAAAGTGATCCAAACACTTCAAAAAGTACATCCATACGAAGAAGTAGCTTACGAAATTACCACCCTAGAAAATAGTAATCAAAAAATAGGAATGGGAATGGTTGGAGAACTTCCCAAATCACTTTCTGCAGAAAAAATACTGCAATTGGTTAAAAATACATTTAATTGTAATGGAATACGACATAGTATTTTTATAAACCGTCCTATAAAACGTATCGCTGTACTAGGTGGTAGTGGGGCTTTTGCCATTAAAAATGCCATAAGAGCCAACGCCGATTTATTTATTACTAGTGATATTAAATACCATGAATATTACCAGGCAGAAAACAAATTGATTATAGCCGATATAGGCCATTACGAATCGGAGCAGTACACAAAAAATCTAATTGTTTCTAAACTTAGAAAAAAAATCAGTAATTTTGCACCTGCCTTTGATTCAGAGGATATTATTTTATCAGAAATTAACACCAATCCTATTAAGTATTTTTAATTTATGGCTAAGAAAGAAGTTACTGTTGAAGAAAAGCTAAGAGCACTTTACGACTTACAACTTATCGACTCTCGTATTGATGAGATTACAGCTATCCGCGGAGAGCTTCCTTTGGAAGTTGAAGACCTTGAAGATGAAGTTGCTGGTTTACAAAAAAGATTAGAGAAGCTTAACAATGATGTTACTTCTCAGGATGACAATATCAAAGGAAAGAAAATTGCTATTGACGAGTCTAAACAATTGATTGAAAAATACAAGGAGCAACAAAAAAATGTTCGCAATAATCGTGAGTTTAATTCTTTAAGTAAAGAAATAGAATTTCAAGAACTAGAAATAGAACTTTCTGAAAAGCACATCAAAGAATTTAAAGCTCAAATAATTCAAAAGAAAGAAGTAATTAGTTCTACCGAAGAGAAAATTAACAGTAGAACCAATCACCTAGAGCACAAAAAAGAAGAATTAGACGAAATTTTAGCTGAAACTCAAAAAGAAGAGCTAGCCCTTATTGGAAAATCCGAAGATTTTGGTAAAAAAATTGATGAGCGCTTAGTAAACGCATACAAAAGAATTCGAACTAATGTTAAAAATGGATTGGCAGTAGTTCCTGTAGAAAGAGGAGCCTCCGGAGGATCCTATTTTACTATTCCGCCACAAATTCAAATGGAAATTGCATCACGCAAAAAAATTATCACAGATGAACATAGTGGAAGAATTCTAGTAGACTTAGAATTAGCAACAGAAGAAAAAGCTAAAATGGATAAAATGTTTGCTAAGTTTTAAAACAAATCTTAATAATGTATTATAAAAAAAGGGTAGCTAAGTTTTTAGTTACCCTTTTTATTTGTCTTTATTATAGGCGTATCCAGAAAATAATAAAACGGATTAACGAATTTATTAAAAGTTTATGCGAACAGCTTTTGAAGGTATAGAAAAACCCGAAGCCTTAAAAGGCGATTAATCAAGACGAATCACACCAGAATACTTATTATACAATTTTCGGTTATTTTTTTCGTCTATTTAAGCTATGGGTCGACATAGAGAAATAGGTATAAATGAAGATTTAGAATCTTTACTACGCAAAGAACAAAACAAGAAAAATGTACTTAGGATACAATCGTTACTTCATATAAAATTAAATACCTTTTCCACACAAGAAGACTTGGTATCTCATTTAGATTACGTAGTACGTAGTATGGAAAAATGGCTAAAATTATATAAGGATTTCGGATTAGAAAAAATGTTATTACCAGAAAAACAAACACGTAGACGCCTTATCAGTAAACAAGTTCATGAAGGTTTATTAGAACGCGAAGATCCAAAAAAAAGGTTTTCATAGTTATGTACAAGCTATTGAGTGGGTAAAACAGACCTATGGTGAAACCTATAAGTATAATACTTTAAGAGAGTTATATGATTGAATTTTTTGGAACTAAAATCAAGCGCTCTAAAAAATCTCACATCCATAAATCAAAAGAAGCTACGGCTGAGTTTTTAAAAACTTCCAAATATAATACTAAAAAAGTCTTGATATCAGCTTGCTAACTATCACTACTGAAAGTAACCCCTATATTCTATGATTAAAACAAATTTTTCAAGGTGAATTTCTGGCAAATTTCATTGTATTAACATATGGAATTTAACTGTTTATAATCGTAAAAGTTCGAGCAATTAATTTGTTTCTGGCAATATTAATTGTATCCATCTATTTTTCTATTCCAACCTTGTTTCATGTTTTAGAATGGTAGCATATGGTAATTTATTTTTTACTACTTTAAATAGTAAGTATATTTGTATCTTGTCGAACATATATAATTATATTAATAATTTAGAAGTATTTATGAAAAATAGTATAAAGTTTTCTGCTAAATTTTCTGTATTAGCCTTTTTCCTGTTTACAGTTTTAGGTTTTTCACAAGGAGTTGGAGGTAATTCCAAAATTATAGAAAATTCTAAAATTAAGGTAACTGTAGACGATAAAACAGGAAACTTTACGGTATTAGAGAAAAAATCAGGTCAATTGTGGAAGTCTGATCCTTGGGATAATTCTGCTGGTCTTTTAACAATTAATAAGAAAAACGAAAAAGAAGATGTAAACATTTCTTTAAGCAAATCTGTTATTGTTAAAAAAGAAAATAAATCTAAAATAACACTTTCGTTTTCTAATCCTGTATTTAAGAATGGGGATGTTGCTAAAGGAATCGTTATTAATACAGAATTGAGATTAGATAAAAAAGCAGGTAAATTGGCTGTTGAAGTTGTTTCTGTTACTAAAGGAGATTACAACTTAATAGAACTAAGATATCCTAGTAGGGCTTTTAGTTTAGAAACAGATGTAGATAAGGGAGCCGCTGTAATACCACAAAAGCAAGGATTAATTTGTCCGTCTTACATATTCCCCATGAATGGTGGTGCGTTTTGTATGTGGGATGATGCTACATATTATGGAAGATCTAAAGGGAAATTACCTTTATTTAACAACAATATAGGTTTAACCATGCCATGGTGGGGTACTTACAATAAAAAATCTGCTGTAATTGGAATTGTAGATGAATCTGCAAGACCAAGTATGTTTTATAACATAAACAATAACGGACAGTACTTATTTAATAAAAAAGGAGTAATGTCTCCTTATAAAAGAATAGAGTTTTTAGACCCTGTTTGGAATTTAAAAAGAAAAAATGAAAAGAGAATTATTTCTTATGAGTTTATTCCTGGTGGAACACATGTAGAAATGGCTAAAGTTTATAGAAAAGAAGCTATAAAAAGAGGATACTTTGTTTCTTTAAAAGATAAAGCCAAAAGAGATCCTGATGTAAAGAAGTTACAAGGTGCTATTTACATGGGATTATACGGTGGATATCCACATTATGTTGAAATGCCAGGTATGGCTTTTAAATTTAAGGATTTAACAAATATTATCAAGACAACTCACGATGAGTTAGGAGTAAATAATGCGTTTTTTCATGCTTGGGGAGTATTCTCAAACTTTGTCCCTAATTGTTGGCCTATTAATGAAAATTTAGGAGGGGTTTCTGGATTAAAAGAAGCCGTAGATTTAACAAAAAAACATGGATATCTGTATTCTTCTTACCATGCATATTCTGCAACTTTAGAGAACGATCCTGAATTTAACACTGGTTTGTTTGCTGTTGATGATAAAGGAAAATTAAAAAGAACTGGAAGTAGATGGGATAATATTGATCAGAACAAACAAGTAGAATTGGCTAAAAAAAGTTTACATAAGGAGATAGATGCTTTAGGTTTAGAGGCAGATATTACCGACATTTCTTTTGCTACGTATCCAGATGAAGATAATACAGGGTTACGTAATTTAGCTGAATATATTGATTCTTTAAACTTAGTAAATGGTACTGAGCATGGACAACAACAATGGATTCCTTATTTCGACATGTTTGAAGGAATGACTTATTTAAGCTCTAACCTATGGCAGTTTTCTCAAAGAGCTCCTTTGTTTAACTTAGTGTATCATGATGCGGTAGCTGTTTTTGGAAAAATTCAAGATCCAGATAACCAAATTTCTATTAATGGAGATTTTAGAGTAAAGTCTTTAAGAAATATGTTATACGGAGTTGGAACTACGATTTTCTTTTCTCCTTACGAGTTTGAGGGAATGAAAGAGATGATTAAAATGGCCAATGAAGTAGTGAGTCCAGTAAACAAAGAGACTTTCTTTGCTGAATTGATGAATCATGAGTATTTAAGTAATGACTTTAAAGTTCAAAAATCGAAGTTCGCATCAGGAACAGAAGTAATCGTAAATTTAGGTCCTGTTGCTCAAAAAACAAAAGATGGTTTAGAAATTCCTGCTTTTGGTTGGCACGTTACTTTGGCTAATGGAAAATTACACAAAGGTAGCTTTAAGGTTTCTTTAAAATAAGAAAAAATTAAAGTATAATATAAAAAAGCCTTACTATTAGTAGTAAGGCTTTTTTATATTATAAATTGAAAAACATGCTTAACCAAGTATAGATTAAAAATCTACTATACCTGTAATTATTCACTTCAAACATTACCGTAAATTATATTTTAATCTATCTAATAGTTTAATTACAAGATACTTGCATCATACAAAGAGGAAAGTTTGAAAACCTACAGCTTTCATCAAAGAAATTAGAATTCTAACAAATATCTCGCATGCTTGCATCAAGGAAATTTATTCTCCATAACTACAAACTCTTTTAAAATTAGAAACATGATTATCTGTCTTTTGTTTCTATTATAACGATAATATTATACAATTTGCGGTTATCTTTTCCGTGTATTTAAGCTATGGGTCGACATAGAGAAATAGATATAAAAGAAGATTTAGAATCTTTACTGCGCAAAGAACAAAACAAGAAAAATGCACTTAGAATATAATCGTTACTTCATATAAAATTGAATACCTTTTCCACTCAAGAAGACTTGGCATCTCATTTAGGTTATGGAGTACGTAGTATGTAAAAATGGCTAAAATTATATAAGGATTTCGGATTAGAAAAAATGCTATTACCAAAAATACAAACACGTAGATGCCTTATCAGTAAACAAGTTCATGAAGGTTTATTAGAACGCTTAGAAGATCCAAAAAAAGGTTTTCATAGTTATGTACAAGCTATTGAGTGGGAAAAACAGACCTCTGGTAAAACCTATAAGTATAATACTTTAAGAGAGTTATATGATTGAATTTTTTGGAACTAAAATCAAGCGTCCTAGAAAATCTCATATCCATAAATCAGAAGAAGCTAGGGCTGAGTATTTAAAAACTTCCAAATACGCTAAAACAAGTTAGAGATAGTCTAAATAAAACACTTTTAAAGATTGTAATTTGTACTTCCAAGATGAAGCTAGATTCGGCTTAATGACTCGCTTAGGAAGCATGATTAATGCTAAAGGAGTAACTCCCCAATAGTACACTTTAAACAGGAATTTAAAAACACCTATTTCTATAGCAGTTATTCCCCTATAGACGGAGATTCTATAGTATGTGAGATGAGTAGTGTAACCTCTAAAGTTTTTGAAATTTACTTAAGAGAACTTTCCAATCATAAACCCAATCAATATAAAATAATCATTATAGATAATGCGAGATTTCATACTACTAAAAACATGGAAATATATCAAAAATCACTTCAAAAACAGAAGCTTTGACTCCTTAGAACATTTAAAACAATGGGTAAATCAATTTGTTGCTCAAATGAAAGAAGAAACTATAAAATCCATTGTGAGTAATCATAATTATTTAAATACCTTTTCACGAATACATTATCCGTAAATTATGTTACTATAAAAAATATAGAGCAGTGAGTTGGCTCTAACTACACGTTTACAACTAAACCAAATATAATGTTTTGTGTTTATTTTCAATGTTGAAACAACAAATTTTATATTAGGATACATAATGGATAAGTCCAAACCTTTTGAACATTCTTAAGCCTCTCTATATTTTTTATATGGTGTTTCATACGTTATCACATTAATCTTTTACCCTTCTTTTTTTTAGATTTAATCTCTGTTCTTAAAGCATGACTTGATTTTGGCTCTCTTACTCTAGTTCGATTTTGACTTGATGAAGAATTATTTTGTCTGGGTAAACTATAATTCATTGAAGTGCTTGGAGAACCTGTTTGTCCTTTTATAATTTTTGATATTTTAGTTGATGGAGGTGTTGTAAGGTGAATCATATATTTATACTTACCTTTTTCATTTTTTTCATCCATCTTAGCACATCGATTAGATCCAGTAAATATAACAGAAATTCCGATTGGCTCATCGAGCATCTTTTTATTGTCACCTCTATTTACTCCTGTTGCAAATTTTGAACCTTTAAAATGAATACCTCCTACACCTTCGTTTGACATGTAATTAGCCAGTTGTTTTATAACTGCCTTTTCATTATTTAAGGGATTATCTCTACCTGTAAAACAGGCATCCCAATGAATAGTGCATTTTTCTTTAAAGTCGGATTGATTTAATCCTTGATTAATTAATATTTTACCAACATCAATTGGAGAATTGGGTTGACCTTCTTTCTCGTAACTAGAATGTTGATTTAATCTTATTTCAAATTTTTCGTCTGCTTTTTTAGCCCAGTCTATTTTTTCTTTTAATTTTAGATTTAATTTCCCCTTGAGCATTTCTTTATATTCCTTAGTAGAAATTTGAATCACTTCTTGGTCATAATTCTTACTTAAATAATATTGAGCTGTATAAGCCATATCATCATTAAACAAAGAATCTTGAGTTTGTCCCTTCTGATCTGGTAAGATTATTTGTAGTGCTCGATTATTTAATCCTGAAAAAATACTTTCAATTATCTCGTCCATTTATTGGTTTATAATAACAACAAATAAATGTTAATTTACCCTATCGTTTTTTTAGCAATTAGTTTTACAATCCGAATTTTAATACAGGCAACATACTTCTAAGATTCCTTTTAAATTATATATTAACTTAACACCGTAGTATATTCTAAATTACTCTATTAACATCCCAAGCCTCTAATAATTCCTTTACGCGCTGTACAAATTGACCTCCAAGAGCACCGTTTACAACTCTATGATCATAAGAGTGAGACAAAAACATGCGTTTTCGTATTCCTATAAAATCGCCTTCAGAAGTCTCTATAACCGCAGGCACTTTTCTAATAGCGCCTAATGCTAAAATAGCTACTTGTGGCTGGTTAATTATAGGAGTTCCCATAACTGTACCAAAACTACCTATATTGGTAACTGTATAGGTCCCATTTTGCACCTCATCTGGTTTTAAGTTATTAGATCTAGAACGATTTGCTAAATCGTTTACTGTTTTAGCCATTCCTACTAAATTTAATTGGTCTGCGTTTTTAATTACAGGCACAATTAAATCACCATTAGGTAAAGCAGCAGCCATACCTATATTTATAGCCTTTTTCTTTATTATTTTATCGCCATCGAACGAGATATTTATCATAGGAAACTCCTTCAATGCCTGAGCTATTATTTCTAAAAAAATTGGAGTGAAAGTCATTTTTTCTCCTTCACGCTTCAAAAACTCATCTTTCACTTTAGCTCTCCAATTCCATATGTTAGTAACATCTGCCTCTATAAAGGATTGCACATGTGCAGACGTAGCTAATGAATGGGTCATATGACTAGAGATCATTTTACCCATACGGGTCATTTCTACAATTTCATCTTCTCCAGATTTAATTATTAAATTAGAATTAGTAGGATCAACAGTATTTGTTATTGCTAAAGCTGTTGTATTTGTAGTTTTATCAAAAGCATTGTTATCGCCCAAAGTTGCCTTTGGTATATTTTTTTCTTTTCTGGAAGTTATATATTGTAAAATATCGTTTTTAGTAACACGTTCCCCTACTCCTGTACCTATAATATTATCTAATTCTTTATTTGTTATACCTTCTTGGTTTGCTATATTCTTAACTAAAGGAGAATAAAACCTACCTGCAGCATTAGTAACTGGTGTACTAATCTGATTCGTTGCCACTACCTGTTCTATTTGTTCTTCTATTTTAGCTACCGAAGTCTCTACTTCTTTTTCAATAGCTATTTCAACGCTGTTTTCTTCTGTAGTTCCATGAGTATCTATAACAGCAATTACTTGTCCAACAGCAACTATTTCTCCTTCTTCAAATAATTTTTCCCTCAATATGCCTTCTACTTCACAAGGCACCTCCGTATCTACCTTATCGGTAGCTATTTCCAAAATAATATCGTCTGCTTCAATAGTATCTCCTACATTTTTCAACCAAGTGGTTACCGTTGCTTCGGCTACACTTTCTCCCATTTTAGGGAGTATCAACTCATACTTTGCCATGATTCAATTTTTAGCTAAAGCTAATTTAAATATTATTACTTAATACTTTTAAAAGTGTTACAAAGAAATCACTTGTCCACGACCTGTACTAGTATCACTTCCCAAGGCTATTTTTCCATTTGAAAAAACAAATCGAAAACCATATTTAGAACTTGAATTACTTGCTATTAATAGTATAGCTTGGTTGTAACTCAATTGACTCATATCTAAATAACAAAGTGTTTGTGCTTTAAGTTTAATATTTCCATAAACTTCATTTACGGTGGTCAACTTAGTAAAAACATTTGTTTTGCGTTGAATAGTCTGAATTAAATGATGATTAGAACTTAAAACTTTAGCATAATTAAATTTCACTCCTAATTGTTTAACTTCTGATTTCTTTAATAATGCTGCTAATTTGATTCCTACATAAATGGTAGTATTTACTAATAATGAAGATGCAAAGTGTTTTTGATAGAACAGTTTCATTGCGCCATAAAAACGCTTACGATAAACAGCGTTTTTAAGTGTACTTTCTCCTTTAAAGTGAATTATTTTTTCGCTACCATAATAATAGTTTCGATACCCTAGTTTTTCGATAGAATATGATAAATCGATATCTTCCCCATACATAAAATAACGCTCGTCGAACCCTTTCGCTTCTAAAAACACTTTTCTCTTTAGTAACATAAAAGCGCCTACAAAAACAGCAACATTCCCTTCTGAATTAGCGTTTATATGATTTGCATAGTAAGGTGCTAAGTACTGAAAGCGTTGACCACTAATTTTACATATAGAAACTAAAGGTGTTGGTAAATTGCGTTTACTTTCTGGTAAAAATTGACCTCTACCATCTATAAGCTGTACGCCTAAAATACCTAAGTTAGGAAGTAATTGAGCTTTTTGTAGAGTGTTTACAAAAATAGTTTCTGGAACTACTGTATCTGGATTTAAAATACAAATATATTCTCCTTTTGCAACACTTACTGCTTGGTTATTGGCTTTTGCAAAGCCTACATTATTTTTATTTTCAATTAAAATAGTTGCAGGAAAATTTGTTTTCACCATTTGGCAGCTATCATCAGAAGAGTTGTTGTCTACTACAATTACTTCTGCATTAATACCTTTTAAACTACGAAATACACTATCTAAACATAATTGCAAAAATGATTGCACATTGTAATTAAGAATGATTACCGATAACTGCATATTAAAATTTTAGTGCATTTTCTAAAGGGATACGATTAGCTATACTTCTCCCTAGGGTTATCTCATCGGCAAATTCAATTTCGTCGTTTACTCCAATACCTCTAGCTATGGTAGACATCTTAACGTGGACTTCTTTTAATTGTTTGTAAATATAAAAATTAGTTGTATCTCCTTCCATAGAAGCACTTAGCGCAAAAACTAGCTCTTCTATTTCTCCTTTTTTTACTCTCACAATTAATTCATTAATTTTCAAATCGTGAGGTCCAATACCATCCATTGGACTTATTTTTCCTCCTAAAACATGGTACAACCCTCTAAATTGACTTGTATTTTCTATGGCCATTACATCTCTTACATCTTCCACTACACAAACAATTTGTGCATTACGATTATGACTAGCACAAATTTCGCAGGTTTCAACATCGCTAATATTATAACAAACTTTACAGTGTTTTATCTGGGTTCGCATTTGATGTAACGACGTAGCTAATTGTTCTGTTTGGCTTTTAGGTTGGCGTAACAAATGTAATACTAAACGTAAAGCTGTACGTTTTCCTATTCCTGGTAGTTGCGACATTTCGGCAACTGCTTTTTCTAATAATTTTGAAGAAAACTCCATATACACAAATATAGGGTAAGGAATTTTGAAATGTTATATTTGATATAACACATAACACAAAAAATATGCAACCCTTCCATATTCTGTTATTAATACTTGGTTACTTTGGAGTTTTACTTGGTATTGCTTTTTTTACCAGTAAAAATACTAACAACCAAAGCTTTTTTAAAGCAAATAAACAATCGCCTTGGTATTTAGTTGCCTTTGGAATGATTGGAGCATCCCTTTCGGGTGTTACCTTTATTTCTGTCCCTGGTGCTGTTGCTACGAAACAATTTGGCTACTTACAAGTAGTCCTTGGTTATTTGGTTGGATATATTGTTATTGCCTATGTATTACTACCTTTATACTACAAGCTTAACCTAACTTCAATATACGCCTATTTAAAAGAGCGTTTTGGCAACATAAGTTATAAAACTGGGGCTATTGCTTTTTTAATATCAAGAACTATAGGTGCATCCTTTCGTCTTTTTTTGGTGGCAAAGGTGCTACAGCTTTTGGTATTTAGTAAACTTGGACTATCCTTTCCCGTAGCTGTAGTAATTACCGTTAGTCTTATTTGGCTATACACTTTTAAAGGTGGTATAAAAACTATCATTTTTACAGACACCTTACAAACCTTATTTATGTTAATTTCTGTAATTGTTACTATTTCTTTTTTGGCTACTGCCTTAGGTTTAAATAACATTACGGGGGTTGTATCTAATATAACTAACAGCAATTTAAGTAAAATTTTCTTTTTTAATTCTCCTAACGATTCTCAATATTTTATCAAAAGTTTTTTAGCGGGCATGTTTATTACCATAACTATGACGGGTTTAGATCAAGATATGATGCAAAAAAACTTAACTTGTAAAAATTTAAAGGATGCTCAAAAAAACATGATTTCTTTTAGTGTTGTGTTGGTATTTGTAAATCTTCTTTTTCTAATATTAGGTGCGCTTTTAACGCAATACGCCCTACAAAACGGAATTACTGCTACTAAAGATAATTTATTCCCTACCATAGCTATGCTTCCCGAAATAGGTTTAGCTACCTCTTCCTTTTTTTTACTTGGGCTTATAGCAGCAGCTTATTCTAGTGCAGATTCGGCACTTACCTCGCTAACCACTTCTTATTGTATTGATATTGTAGGATTAGAGCATAAAAGCATTAAAGAACAAGAAATAATTAGAAAAAGAACACATTTATGGGTAAGCCTTATACTTGTTGTAGTAATTATTACTTTTAATCACTTATTTACAGACGTATCGGTAATATGGGAATTATTTAAAGCCGCAGGATATACCTATGGGCCTTTGCTTGGATTATTTTTCTTTGGAATTTATACTAAAAAACAAATTAAAGACCAATGGGTATGGATTATTGCTATTATTGCTCCTTTGTGTTCTTATTTACTTAACCATTACTCTTCTATACTTTTTAATGGTTATAATATTGGGTTTGAAATATTAATTATTAATGGATTTCTTATGTACTTAGGCTTACTTTGTATTAGTAAAAAATCAACTCTTTAAAATTAAGGAGTTTTTAATACTGGTTTGTAGACAACAACACAAGAGTACAAGATTCTTCAAAAGCAATATTAGCTTTTTTTAGTAATAACTGAAATTCATTATTTTCTGTCCCAGGATTAAAAATAACTCGCTTAGGCTGTAGTGATATAATATAATTATAGTATTCTTTTTGTCGTTTAGGATTTAAGTACAAAGTTACCGTGTCTATATCGTCAAATAATTCTTGTTCTTTTTGGATTTCTACATCCAAAACCTCCCCTGTTCGTAAACCTATAGCTTTAACTTCGTAATTAAAAGCTCTTAGTTTTCTTATAGCTTTATTAGAATAACGTTCTTTTTTTAATGAAGCTCCAATAACAACTGTTTTTGCCATAATCTATATAATTCAAATAAAAAGTAAAATTAATGCATTCGTTTAGAAAAAGAAGCTTCAACCCAAATTATACATTAAAAAATATATTGTATCTTCTGTCTGTTTTAAGTACTATAGTAAATTGTATATCACAACCTCACGACTAGATTACAATATAATATTCGAGCCCAAAATTTTAACTCAATTAATTTTTTTTGTTAAAAAAATTTAAAACTGTAATTTAAAGTACACATGTACGTCTATTAGATAAGTTTAGTTAGTTATAGTTAATTAGTTTAGTTAGTAGTTTATTGATTTTTGATTTTCAATAATATTTATTATTGAGTTTAAGTTAGTGTTAGTTAGTGTTTAGTTTTATTCAAAAATCAATTAGAAAAGTTCGTCAATTTGGCGGACTTTTCTTATTTATAGCTTTTATTTTATACTCAATCTTAAATATTAATTTTAAACATTACGTCTGCAATCTACTTCAAATACTACTGTAAATTGTACTTTATAGTACGTCTATAATAGAACATGTTAAAGAAAAATATTAGTATTTATTATATCAAAATTTTATAATAATACAACATTAAGGTTTAAGTTTTGAATTTTATAAATCTCTTAATTATTATATCTTCGTTCTTCTAAATTGCACGATGACACCCACACTACTTTCATCTCCATTACAAGGTTTTACCGATTTCAGATTTCGCAATGCTTTCAACTATTATTTTGGGGGTATCGATACTTTTTACGCTCCTTATATTCGATTAAATGGAAAACTAAAAATTAAACAATCTTATCAAAATGACCTTGCTCCTAAAAATAACACCTCACTACAGGTTACTCCTCAAGTAATGACTAATGATCCTGAAGAATTTTTATTTGTAGTAAATTATGTGCAGAGTCTAGGGTATAACGAATTAAACTGGAATTTAGGTTGTCCCTATCCTATGGTTACCAAATCGGGAATGGGATCTGGGTTAATCTGCAATCCTTCCAAAATTAATGAGGTATTGCATAAAGCCCATAACGAAAGTAACATTGCTATTTCTATGAAAATGAGAATGGGTTACGAAAATGCTACTGAAATTTTAGAAGCTTTTTCTGTATTAGACCAATACCCTCTTAAAAGCATTGCTATTCATGCTAGGATTGGCAAACAACTTTACAAAGGACCTGTAGATTTAGATGCCTTCGAAAAATGTATTCACCATACTAAACACAAATTATATTATAACGGAGATATTACTAGTGTAGCTTCTTATAAAACTATCCAAAAACGCTTTCCAACAATTAATCATTTTTTAATGGGGCGCGGTTTAATTGCTGACCCCTTTTTACCTAGTATGATTAAAAATAATACTACAGAGTACCCTAAAAATAGATGGAAAATATTTTCCGCCTTTCACGACACTATATACCAACAATACGACGAATACCTCTCTGGCCCCACTCCTATAAAAATGAAAATGTTAGGCTTTTGGGAATTCTTTTCTAAATCCACATCCAATCCCAAGAAGACTTATAAAGCTATAAAAAAAGCAGGAAATCCCATAAAATACAAACAAACGGTTGCTCAAATTATACATTCGGAAATGAAATTATAATATCTCTTACTTTATATAATAAGTACTGAATTTAAAAAGTTATTACATACAGAATACGTTTCTATACTTTTTTCTGAATAAACACCTCAAATGCGTTACATTACTCTAATAATTTTATTTTTTATAGCACATAATAGTTTCTCTCAAGGTTATACTATACAATCTATCCCAAATAGAATACAACTCTCTTACGAGACTGTAAAAGCTTCTTCCGAATCCGATTTAGGTTTTGTAGGAATTGGTTTCGAATTTGCTGCGTGGCACCAAAATAAATCTTCGCTTTATTTAGGCATTAACTCTTATTCTGCCGTAGTAGGTAATCGCCCAGGGCTAATAACTCTTGGGTTATCGGGAGCTTATCAATATTTTTTACTTCCTAACAAAAAACTATCCGCAGAAATTGGTGGTTTTATAGGCGGTGGCGGTGGCGGTGGTGCCGACGATGGTGGCGGGCTTATTATTCGTCCTTATGTTTCTTTAGAAAAAAAAATTGGTCCATTAGGCATACGTTTTGGTTATTCATTTTTGGATTTCCCTACGGGGTCTATTACAGGCAATCAATTTAACATTGGTTTTACCTTAAATGGAACTACTTTTTTAAAATCTAGAAAAGATACTTCTACTAACTCGTTTGCTACAAAATTAGCTTTTCAAAAACTACGCATAGGGCTTACCACCACTCAATATTTTAATTTTAAAGAAGGTTCTTTTGAAAGTGGTAGTAGCAATAACAGAAAGCTTACTCTAGTAGGTATTCAAGTAGAACGAAATTTTTCTAAACATGCCTATGGGATATTCAAAATTAACGGGGCTTTAGACGGTGGTGGAGATGGGTATATGTCTATTTTATTAGGGGCAGGTGGTAAATTACCCATTATACCTAATTTATTAAATATAGAAAGTCGAGTTTTAATAGGTCCTAGTGGTGGTGGGGGTGTACTTTCCGGTGGAGGAGCAACTATGCAAACGGAAGCAGGATTAACTTTAAAACGAAAAGAATATTATTTGAAATTTATGTATGGAAAAACTTTTGCTCCTTGGGGAAATCTAAATGCAAAACATATAGAATTAACTTTAGGAAAATCAATTGAACGAATATTTCCTAAACTCCCTAAAAATAAGAGTACTTTTACTGTGCCTAAAGAAAATCTTATAGAAAATCAACTTTCTTTCTCCACATATAATCGAACATACTTCTCCCCTAAAGCTACTGATAAGGGAGGAAGACTGTACAACGAATCCTTCAATTTAATTGGTTTTGAAATTGAAAAATTTATTGCTAAAAAAATAAGTGTTAACGGGGGCACAGTGTGGGCTTACGAGGGGGATTATGGTGCTTATGCCGAAGGTCTTATTGGAGTTGCTTATCGCCAATCCATTTTACACAACTTATTCAATCTCAATTTCAAAGTTCAATTTGGCGCTGCAGGAGGAGGTGGAATAGATATTGGTAGTGGGCTTATTTTTCAATACAACGCTGGTATCGAAAAAAAAATAGGAAAAAGGAGTTCTATATTTGCTAATTTTGGAAAATATCAACCCCTAAAAGGAAATTTTGATCCTTTAAGTTTAGATATAGGTTTCAAAATTTATTTAACTCAACTCCTTAAAAAACAAAAACAATAAAATCGTAATTCTTATTATAAAATTACGACGGATTACCTATGAAAAAAAGACCTTTTATTCTTTTACTCATAGCACTTGCTTTTTGCATTCAAATCTGCGCTAAAAACTCAGTCAAATATCATTATTCGAAGAATTATAATTCAGAAACAAAAGCAAATTATCTTTACTTTTTAGATTTTTTTAGATCTAAAAATCCCTTAGTCATTAATTCTACATTAAGGCATATTGAAAGTAATTGGGATGAAAGTTTTGAGATTCTAACCTTAGAAACTATTTACTTTATTGAAAATCCCGATGTTTCCTATCGTCTCTTACAAATTTTAACACAAAAAACAGGTAAAAATTACAAATACGACTTCAACAAATGGTACGAATACATTTGGAATAAACCTTCCGCCTATAACAATAATTATTTCCGTTTTAAAGCCGAAATTCATCAACTCATAGATATAAAATTCTATACTTATTTTGCTAATAGAGAAACACAATCTACTATTCGTTTGGATGAAGTTCGTTGGGGAGGTGTAGTACAAGATGGGATTCCTCCATTAAGAAACCCTAAAATGATAGAAGCCCATGAAGCTTCTTATTTAGATGATTCTAATATTGTTTTTGGTATTGAAGTTAATGGAGAGGTACGTGCTTATCCAAAACGTATTTTAGCATGGCACGAAATGTTTACCGATACTGTAGGAGAAAAAGAAGTTGCTGGGGTATATTGTACGTTATGTGGTACCGTTATTTTATACCTTACAGAACACAAAGGCGTAAAACATAAATTAGGAACTAGTGGTTTCTTATATCGCTCTAATAAAATGATGTATGATAAGGCTACACAAAGCCTTTGGAGTACTGCTTTAGGAAAACCCATTTTAGGTCCATTAATTAATAAAGAAATTCAATTAGATTTTCTTAGTGTTGTAACAACTACATGGGGAGCTTGGAAATTAAGACATCCAAACACCAAAGTATTATCCTTACACACTGGATATCGCAGAAATTACGACGAAGGCATTGCTTACCAAAACTATTTTGCAACGGACAAATTAATGTTTAATGTTCCTTCCATAAACAAAAAATTAAAAAATAAAGATGAAGTATTAGTAATTAGAACTCCAAAAAAAACACTTGCTATAAGCTCTCTTTTTCTAAAAAAACAGCCTTTATTTGTTAATCGCATTGGAAATAAAAGTTTTATGGTTTTAACCGATAAAACTGGCGGACATAGAACCTTTTACAATCAAGATATTCAATTTAAAAGTTACAATCGCGAAAAACTACTAATTTCCGAAGATGGTGATACCTGGCTTGTTCTTGAAAACAGTGTTATTAATACTAAAACCAAGCAAAAATTACCTCGATTACATACTTATAATGCATTTTGGTTTGGATTTCAGGCCGTATTTCCCAAAGCACAACTAATTAAATAATTTTCCAAAATTTATTTATAATATTATATTTCACATAACATATCATTGTTTTATTACTATTCATTCTCATAATTAAACTAATCTTCTTTAGTATTAATTTTTGAATTTATATATTGCCATATGTTCCGATTTTTAAGTATTTTTTTATTATTTATTAATATTTCTGTGTATTCGCAATCTTATATTGGCTTTGATGCCGATAATTTTAATGGTATACATGGAGCTTTGTTTAACCCTGCTAATATCGCAGATTCCCGAACTAAAGTAGACATCAATTTAGTATCTGCAAGTGTTTTTAATACCAATAATTATATCGAAGTTGATTTTGGGAAATTATTAACCGATGATAGTTTTGTTTCTGAATCAAATATTACCCAGTTAGGAATTAACAGAAGAAACAATGCTGTTTTAAATGCAGATGTACTAGGGCCGTCTGTACTTATTACTCTTAACAAAAAACATGCTATAGGGCTTACTACTCGTATAAGAAGTTTATCTAACATTAACGAAATTGATGGAGATCTTATAGACTTTTTTGATACCGGTTTAACTACCGAAGGGAGACGTCCTATCCGAAAAGCCGATATTAATTTTACGGGTATTAGTAACAACTTTGCCGAAATAGGGTTTACCTACGCTAGAGTTTTAAAAAACGATCGTGTAGAATTTTTAAAAGGAGGTGCTACTTTAAAATACTTAAGAGGCTTTGGGGGCGGAACCATTAATGTATCCAATGGAGTAGTATTTTTTGATGGTAGTGGAGATAATATTTTTCTTAATGGAGATGTAGAATACGATTTTAGTACCAATTTAGATCAAAATAATAATGGTAATATTGCTGGAGGCAGTGATACCGATATTTTTGAAAATGAAAGTAGAGGTTTTGGTTTTGATATTGGTTTCGTTTACGAATACCGCCCCAAATATAGAAGTAACATTTCTAGAGACAATATTAAAGAACAA
The DNA here is from genome assembly GCA_938011245.1 of uncultured Aquimarina sp. Classification (GTDB taxonomy): domain Bacteria; phylum Bacteroidota; class Bacteroidia; order Flavobacteriales; family Flavobacteriaceae; genus Aquimarina. Next base: position 19,634 of record CALLUJ010000012.1, read on the forward strand.
AAAATAATACGTCATAAAACTACCTATAAATATAAAATTGGAGTTTCAATACTAGATATTGGTTTTTTAAATTATAAAAGCCAGTTTACTAAAAGGTTTAGTGCAAATACTATAGATAGAGACGATCTATTAAGTATTTCCGGCTTAGAAGAAATAGAAAATATTTTTACTCCCACAACTAGTATTGAAAGCACTCGTATTAGTTTACCTACTCGATTTAGAGCAGAGTTTGATTTACGACTAAGCGAAAAAATATTTTTAAATACAAGTACACAATTATCTTTAATTGGAAAAAATGCATCACAATCTAATAGGTATGCACACCAAATAACGGTAAGTCCTAGATACGAAACCAAATGGCTAACTGCTTTTTTACCCATTACAGCTACACAATACAGTGGTGTACAAGTGGGCTTAGGAGGAAGATTAGGGCCTGTTTTTATAGGTACTTCTGGTTTATTTAGTAGAATTTTTGACAACCAAACACGTGCATTTGATTTTTATGCAGGCTTAAAAATCCCTATTTTTCATAAAACCCCTCCACAAGATCATCTTAAAAAAGAAGATGAAGACCCTACCAAGTTTAGTTGCGTAGAAGGTTCTAAAGGTAAAAAAGAAAAAAAGCCTAAAAAACTTAAAGGCTACGGCAGAAAGTAATTCTTTACACCTACTTATATTTAAAAATAACAAAAACGCTAGAGATTATTTTATAAAATAATCTCTAGCGTTTTTGTTATTTTTTACTCTTTTTACTCCTAATAATTTAGGCTCTTGCGAAAGAAAAAATTACATACGCTCTGGAACATGAATCCCCAACAATTTAAAACCCGAAGCTATAATAGTTCCTACCCATTGCGATAACTGAGCTCTAAACAATATTAATGTTTCTGTTTCTGCTCCAAAAATGGGTACATTTTGAAAAAAAGAATTGTACGCCTTTACCAAATCGTAAGTATAATTAGCTACTAATGCTGGACTATACTGCTTAGCCGCTTGCTGAATTATCTCTGGATATTGCTGTATTTGTTTCAATAATTCTTTTTCCTTCTCATGTAATTTAATAGCAGAAATATCTGTTGATTGATTATGTGAAGCTTTACGAACTATAGCTTGTATTCGTGCATAAGTGTATTGGATAAAGGGCCCTGTATTTCCCTGAAAATCAATAGATGCTTTTGGATCAAAAAGAATCCTTTTTTTAGGGTCTACCTTTAGGATATAATATTTAAGCGCCCCTAACCCTATTGTTTTATACACTTCCTGCTTTTGAGCATCGGAATAGCCTTCTAATTTACCTAACTCTTTAGAAATAATTTCGGCCGTATTTTTCATTTCATCAACCAAATCGTCTGCATCAACAACAGTACCTTCCCTACTCTTCATTTTACCACTTGGCAAATCTACCATTCCATAACTTAAATGAAATAAATCTTTTGCCCAAGAAAAGCCTAATTTTTTAAGTATTAGAAATAATACTTTAAAATGATAGTCCTGTTCGTTACCCACAGTATATACCATTCCTTTAACGGAGAAGTCTTTAGCTCGTTGTATTGCCGTACCAATATCTTGGGTAATATATACCGAAGTTCCATCGCTTCGTAATACCAATTTCTCGTCTAAACCTTCGTCGGAAAGATCTATCCAAACCGAACCGTCTTCTTTTTTATAAAAAACTCCTTTTACCAAACCATCTTCTACAACATCTTTTCCTAAGGTATAGGTATCACTTTCATAATAGTTTTTATCAAAACTAACCCCTAGTTTTGCATACGTTTCTTCAAAACCAGCATACACCCACTCGTTCATCATTCGCCAAAGAGCAATAACCTCTTTATCTCCCGCTTCCCATTTACGAAGCATTTCTTGGGTTTCTATTAATAGTGGTGCTTGTTTTTTGGCTTCTTCAACTTCCACCCCATCCGCTATAAGGCTCTGAATTTCTTTTTTATATTCTTGATCAAACTTTACGTAGTAATTTCCTACTAACTTGTCTCCTTTTAAACCTGTAGACGTTGGTGTTTGTCCTTCTCCAAATTTTTTCCAAGCCAACATGGATTTACAAATATGAATCCCTCTGTCGTTTATAATTTGAGTTTTATATACATTTTTACCACTGGCTGCTAAAATTTCGGCTACAGAATAACCTAACAAATTGTTTCTAACGTGTCCTAAATGCAATGGTTTATTTGTGTTTGGGGAGGAGTACTCCACCATTACTCCATCGGCACCTTTTGGTGTTACAAAACCATAAGTAACATTCGTTTTATTTGTATTAAAAAAATCTAGGTAATAACTTTCCGCTATTACAATATTTAAGAATCCTTTTACAACATTAAAACAAGTAACTTCTGTTACCTTTTCTTGTAAATACGTCCCTATATCTGTCCCTATTTGTACTGGATTCCCTTTAATTACTTTTAACATAGAAAAAACTACCAACGTAATATCTCCTTCAAATTCCTTGCGAGTAGCTTGAAATTCTACCAAAGGTAATTCTACGTTAAATAAATGCGACGCTGCTTCCTTTACTTTTAAGGTAAGTAATTGTTGAATATCCATACTTATGTTTTAAGGGCGCAAAGATAATTTAATTACGAATTATGAATTATGAATTCTTACTTTTTATTGTATGCTCTTATAGCGTTGGCACAAAATATTCTTTAATTTAATATGCTTATCCGTATTAACACCTAGTTTTGTAATTTAGACCTAAGTTAAGAGCGATAAAAATGCGCATATTAGATTTTTATAAAGAATATCCAAATGAGTTAAGTTGCAAACTTAAATTTAAAGAAATTCGAGATCAAGAAGGTGTTGACATAGCGGTAATATAATTATATTAAATAAGATATTATTCGTATCTTTTCCTTATGAAGGATATGGATTTTAGATCAGTAGATTCGTCAAGTAGAAATGAAATACGAAAACGAGCGATTAAACAAGTTAATTCAGGTGTTCAAAAAGTTGT
>CALLUJ010000013.1 GCA_938011245.1 uncultured Aquimarina sp.
ATTACTGTTTGGCTATAAAGCAATTTCGCCAATGAACAATTTGATACTTATAAAAATTAAGTATAAAATTGTAAATTGGCTTGAGTTAAGTCTAAGGACTTTACTCCTAACTCCTTAACTTTGTATACATCTAATACGTTATAAAACATTATTCAACAAACTTAAAAACGCACTTAATAATTAAATAGTTATGATTTATATTTACAAATACAACACAAACTAAAACTCCATGATAAACGCTTACCTATATATCGATGTTGTAACGCATTAAAAAAAATAGCTTTTAAGACTTACCACACTAAATAATTATTAATTTTACTAAAAAGTGTTGTTATGGATATACAAGCAGAAAAGATTGAGCTAACAAAATTGTTATTAAGTACTGACAATCCAAACATATTAAGTTCCATAAGAGAAATATTCAAATTAAACAAAACTGATGATTTTTGGGATGAATTGAATATTAAGGAAAAAGAAGAAATAAAAAGAGGTACTGAGGAAATCCAAAATGGAGATTTTCTAAGTTATGATTCTTTTATGTCATCTCATAGATAGCAAGCTGAATGGATAGAAAAGTTATTGTTTCTAAAACTGCACAAAAGAAACTTGATGAGTTATTTGAATACTTAGTTGATGAATGGTCGGAAAGAGTAAAAAATAAATTCATAGACAAACTTGATAAAAACATAAATATAATTCGAACTAATCCTGAAGCTTTTCCTACATCGAATAAGGTTAAAGGTTTGAGTAGATGCGTTATTACTAAACAGACAACATTATACTTCAGATACAATAGTAAAAGAATAGAGGTTGTAACAATATTTGATACAAGACAAAACCCTAGAAAGTTGAAAAGAGCTTAAAACAAGCGCTTTACAACACTGTATAAAAAAACATAGGGCTGTCTATGATTGTTCGAAAGGTTTGGGCTTATCCGTAATGTCGCCAAATATAAAATTTGGTGTTTCAATATTGAAGATAAACACAAAACATTATATTAGGCTTAGTTATAAACGTAAAGTTAGAGTTAACCCTTTGCTCTACGTTTCTTATGCTAACCATTACAAAACATTAAAGCAAATCGCAAAAAGTACTTGTATCATAATGTTTTTCAATAAATTAGCACCAACACAAACAAGTTAACTCACATGATAAATGCTTATCTATATTTAGATGACAGATTACTTAATCTCTTTTTTAACTTTAATCAAAGCTTAGGAACTAATAACAACCCTAGTGGAAAACCACGTGGAGGACAATTGCACATTACAATTCCTGCAAATGATAAAGATTTAACCATGTTGGATTGGACTATTCATGATAACGAACAGAAAAAAGGATGTATCGAAATAATGAGTAGAGATGGCGGTAGTATCGGCTTCAAAATGGAGTTCGCCAATGCTTTTGCTACTTCTGCAAGTTATGTTTATGATTCCAATTCTTCGGAACCTATGAATTATACCATAACTATTACAGCGGGTATTCTTCGTATTAATGGAGACGATAGTACTATTCACAAACAAACATGGGATGATGGTACAGCTTTTAGTTCAATTGATTCGTCGACTGTTGATAATGATTCAGTTACTCAAAAAACAATAAAAATTAAACCTAAATTAGGGTAATATGGGATTATTTGTACCGTTGGGTGTTCCTGCATATGGTGGAGCTGAAGAAAAAGGGAATATTAAATTTATTATTGGCATTGAAGATAATGATGCCGAAAAATTATTAATTCAAGTAAGGCAAGGTAACAGTGTTATTTACGAAGAAGAAATTAATGATGGACCCATGTTAAAAATTGGTTCACATACATGGTATTGGGATGGGTTTGACAAAAATGGAATACTTGATACAAAATTATTAATCGATTATACTAATTTAAATTTACTTTCAAAAGTTTGGTTTGAAGGTGAAACAGGGTTTGAAACTGTTGATTTTGAAGCAGAATATAGTGAGGTTAATTGGGTTGATGTAAAGATTGATAAACTTGCTAAACGTATTGATGTAACACTTAGAGTAAATCTGACTGATGGTAGAGCTAATGGAACAGAAGATGATTGTAAAACAGTTGGTAGTGGAAGTTATGCACCAATGAGAACTGTATGTCCTTGGGATAAAATACCTGATAATGAACTTAGAAAATATGGTAAAACTCCAATAAAAATCAGAACAAAGAGTTTTCTAGATTTAAAAACGATGGTTCTAGAAGGAATAAACACCTATTGGAGTCGTCGTTTTACTAATACTCAAGACACAATAATTAATGACGAAAATTGGGAAATTATAGTAACTGCCGAAAATGTTGATGATTCGAATATTAGTCTAAATGATATACCATTAATTTACAACACAAATAATTCGTGGTCTCGTAGTGGAAATCCTGAGTCTAGTGATTTTGGTGATGGTAATACTATGGATGAACTTGCTACACTTTTACCTGATGGCGTTGTTTAGCGTATAAGTTATAATGTTGGTTATATTGAATATTCAAATGGATGGGGGTATGTAAGTGAAAATAATGAAACTGAAGAATTTAAATTTACTGCAGCACATGAATTAGGTCATGAGATATTACAGGCTTATGGTGGGGGGGTGTATTCTTGGCAGCACAAGGGAAGTTCATATTATCTACCACAAGATAAAAAACCAGTAGGAGAAGAATCTTTCAAAGAAGAATGGATAAATCGTGATTTTATGGAGCATACAAAAGGCGAAAATTATCCCGCAATGGGTAATGAAGTCGATTTGATGAAATATTATCATAATGATTTAGATATTAAATCAAGAGCTGTAGCCGCCGATAAAGACGTCATAGGATTATTGTGGTTAACTAAATTAAATTTTAAATGAAATATATAATATTTACATATTTAATAATTTGTACGGCTTCTTGTGATGAAAAATCATTCGATTATTATCACGGAGTTGTCATTGATTATAATTCAAACTCTTTACCTGGTGTGATGGTTAAAACAGAATATTTAAAAACAAAACCTTCATTAACAAATGAAAGCGGATATTTTAAATTACCTAAATCACCCAATACCATAACTAGTTTAATTTTTTCAAAGGATGGTTATGTAACTGATACTATAAAATCTGTATACTCTCACGGTGGGGAAAAACTTGATTATAGGTTTATCTTTAAAAAAATAGATACAATCCCATTAAAAAAAATAACTTTTCTGCGCTAATAAGAACATCTAAACATTTTGTAACACGGTATAAAAAAGATAAAAGCGAAATATTTATATTTACAAATACAACACAAACTAAAGCCCCATGATAAACGCTTACCTATATATCGATGTTGGCAACAATTAAAAAAACAAATGAAAAGATTAAGAAATGTAGGGATATATTATATGATATTTGGAATTATATTAGCTCTTAGCTTTGTGTTTTTTCAACTGTGGCGTATATCTATACTAGGTGTTTTTATATTATTGATGTATCTTTTGTTAAGATTTGGTCTCAAAAAAAAAGAAATAATTACTAGATTTAATAAAAGACAGTTAAAAAATTTAGACTTTTTCCTGGCTATATTACCAATCCTATACCTTAGTTTATCTTTATGGTATGTTTGGAGGCCATACAGACAATCTGTTATTTTACCAGTGAATTATGAAGGTGTTGTCGCTATACAATACAATAAACCCAATGGGCAAGAAAAGAATTGGACTGGCGGTTTTTTAGGAATAGGTGCATCTCGTTTAATAAAAGTAGATACCACAGGTATTTCCAAAACTCAATTTAAATTTCTCAATAATGCCATTCCGTTTTTAGGAATGAAGCAGTCTCATTTAAATGATGGAGGATTAAAAATTTATTACGAAAATGACTTAGATAATGAAATCATAAAAGGAGCAGATGGAATTTATGATACTTATAGAAATAATAGTGAATTAGGTATCTATTTTACAGGGTTTAATTACTATCCATTAATGATTTTTATAATTACAAAACCTGAAAATTATTATAAATACTTTATGTCTAAAAATGAAAAAGATATTATTCAGAAAGAATATGACAAAGACCCATATAATAATTACCCTCCAAATGAACACGAATTAAATTTAAAAAATAAAAAATATTATAACTTAGATTCTGATTATAAAGAGTTGACAAAGCAATAAGTATATGTTACCAATCTCAATACAATTTCAAGCTTATATTCCTAAATCTCTAGGAAAACCACTATTAGATTATTTTCAACAGGATAGTAGATTCAACCTTTTAAGTAACAAAGATGAATTCACTCGAAAGTTAAGAGCAAAAGATTGGAATGGTTTTACCTGGCTTCCTGAACCTGGAGGATTTGCAACTAATTATTATTTTGCAACAGACAACACCGATTTTCACCATCACCACAACGAACACTCTACTCGTTTAGGATTACATGTAGAAATTGAACCTAAAAAAATAGGGAATTATACTTTGGCCGATACTATTTTTAAACATAAACGTCATAAAGATTGGGGAGGTATTAATAGCCAACATTCAGGAGAGAGTCATAGAGTACACGCATATATAAAAAGAATTTCTAAAGGGTATATAGATACTGGAACTACTTTTATTGAATCTGGAGAATATGAATATATAGGTGTTTGTGATGAAGTTATGAGAACAAATAGATCAGAAGAAGTTCCTTTGGATGTGTCAATTTCTAATTCAAAAAAACACTCTTTTGAAACTGGTAATGATGATACAACCACAATTAAAGTTTCTGGCTCTGCCAATTATCCTTTCTTAAAACTTGTTGCTCCTAATATAGATTTTAAAGTAAATATTGAGCTCCACAAAAGCTTGAGTAGAAAATCAATTGATGTTAATATTAGCGGTAAGCATAACAATTTCCCAGCATACGAATTAATTATTGGTCATAGAGTAGTATATTCTCACAATCCTGCAAATTATGGCTATTCAGGTCCAGGGCTGATAAATTTGAATACCAATAAAAATTTTCATGCTACAGAATGGGTTAGATTAAATGATTGGGAAGTAAGAGATTTACAAGAAAAAAACAATTTTGGTTGGTAAAAACTGTTGCCAACACGGTGTATAAGTAATAGCGGTCTAAGTGATAACACAAAACTCTAAACATAAAACAAAAGTCAGTGTAAAACCGAAAAGCTTGTGATTATAAATCCGCTACTACTCATACACAAACCCGATAAAAAATATCGATTACTTAATTTATTTTTTAATTTCAGTCAAAGTTTAGGAACTAATAATAAACCTAGAAGTATTCCTATGGGAGGACAATTGCAGTTAACTATACCTGCTGTAGATAAAGATTTGGAGTTATTAAATTGGACTATCCACAGTACTATGCAAAAAAAAGGACGCATCGAAATTATGGCAAGGGATGGGGGGAGTATTGGT
>CALLUJ010000014.1 GCA_938011245.1 uncultured Aquimarina sp.
TAAACATGATATTCAGACCGATTTTAAACGAAAAGGAAAGCTTCCCAAAAATTACAAAGAAGAAAAGAAGTTAAAAGCTATTATAACCAAAGAAAGAGCCACTCGTTTAGAGGGTAGTTTTGGTAAAGAAAAAGAATATTATCATCTCAAAAAAATCAAAGCTAAAACAAAAGCTACCGAAAAACTCTGGATATTTTTTGGCATCCATACTGCTAATGCTCTAGAAATAGGCAGAAGGATACAATATAGCCAAGCACAAGTAGCTGCCTAAATTTAAAGAAACACCAAAAAAACAAGGGATAACTATGTCTTGTTAGTTCGAAAAACGAGCACTTTAGGAAAGTAGTGACCAAAAAAATGAAAATCCAAGATCGGAACCTATCAAATCTTAGTTTTTTTATAAGCATCTTTATGAAATAGCCCTATTTTCTGAATACGCCTACTAACTTAAGGCACTTACTTTTTTAGATAAAATTGCCTTGCCAAATCCTAGTATTTAATTATACTTTTTTAATAAAAACCTTTATTTCACAAACTCTATTTTGGAAATGTTACCTTCTCTAACACTATCAAAGAAACCTTGTTGACCCATCCAATCGTCACTAAATATTTTACTTAGGTACCTAGAACCATGATCGGGTAAAATAATTATTACTTTACTATTTTCATCAAAAAAATCTTCTTCTGCAAATTGCTTTAATCCTTGAATAGCTGCTCCACTAGTATATCCTAAAAACATTCCTTCTTTTAGTACTAATTCCCTAGCAGTATGCGCACTGTCCTCATCAGAAACTTTTATAAATTGATCAATAACTTCAAAATCTGTTGCTGTTGGAATTAAGTTTTTACCTAAACCTTCTATGCGGTATGGATAAATTTCTTTTTCATCAAATTCACGAGTTTCATGGTACTTTTTTAATACCGAACCAAAAGCATCAACTCCTAAAACTTTTATAAATGGATTTTGTTCTTTTAAATACCTTGCTGTACCAGAAATTGTTCCTCCTGTTCCACTACACGCTACTAAGTGCGTAATCTGACCATTTGTTTGCTCCCATATTTCAGGTCCTGTTGAACGGTAATGGGCATCCATATTTAATTCGTTAAAATATTGATTAATATATACCGAACCTTTAGTCTCTTCATGAAGTCTTCTAGCAACTTGATAATACGATCGGGGGTCGTCTGCACTTACATTGGCTGGACATACATATACTTTTGCCCCCATATTTTTTAAGGTTTCTATTTTATCATTAGAGGACTTTGAGGTAACCGCTAAAATACAATCATAACCTTTTATAATACTAACCATAGCCAAACTAAAACCAGTATTACCACTTGTGGTTTCAATAATAGTATTTCCTGGCTTTAAAATTCCTTTACGCTCTGCTTCTTCAATTATAAAGAGAGCAATTCTATCTTTTGTAGAGTGCCCAGGGTTAAAAGATTCAACTTTAGCATAAAAACTACCTTTTATACTTTCAGTGATTCTATTCAACTTGATAAGCGGAGTATTTCCTATAAGTTCTAATACATTATTGTAAGCTTTTATTTCTTCTGCCATAAGAATCTATATTCCCCAAAATTAGGAAACACTCTTTTATTTACTTTCTAATTTTAGGTTATACAAAAATACATTTTTTTTAGTTATTAACTATAGATTCCTTCCAAATCAAAAAGGAATGCATATTCTTCTGCTATTTCTTTGAGTGCTTCAAAACGTCCTGAAGCCCCTCCATGACCTGTATCCATGTTTATTTGCATTAGTAATTTATTGTTGTCTATTTTGTTTTTTCTAAGTTTTGCCACCCACTTAACAGGCTCCCAATATTGTACTTGAGAGTCGTGCAATCCTGTGGTTACTAATAAATTTGGGTATTCTTGTGTTGTTACATTATCGTATGGAGAATAATTCTTCATATACTCGTAATATTTTACTTCGTTTGGATTCCCCCATTCATCGTATTCACCTGTAGTTAAAGGTATAGTATCATCCAACATAGTTGTCACTACATCCACAAAAGGAACAGAAGCAATTACACCTTTGTATAATTGTGGAGCTTGATTAATAATTACTCCCATTAAAAGACCTCCTGCAGACCCTCCCATTGCATATAAATGAGAAGAACTTGTATATTTTTGATTAATCAAAAATTTAGAACAATCTATAAAATCTGTAAAGGTATTTTGTTTTTTTAATAATTTTCCTTCATCGTACCAAAACCTTCCTAGATACTCTCCTCCTCTTACATGTGCTATAGCATAAATAAATCCTCTATCTAAGAGGCTTAATCTTGTAGTTGAAAAATACGGGTCTATAGTATGCCCATAGGAACCATACGCATATTGTAATAGTGGTTGTGTACCATCTCTTTTCATTCCCTTTTTATACACTAAAGAAATAGGAATTTTAGTTCCATCTTCGGCTGTACTCCAAACTCTTTCCGAACTATAATTACCCTTATTAAATATGCCTCCTAAGACTTCTTGTTCTTTAAGTATATTAAATTCTCGAGTTCTCATATTAAACTCTATAATCGACGTAGGTGTTGTTAATGAATTATAACCGTACCTAAACCATTCTGAATCAAACTCTATGTTTATACTTGAATAGGCTGTGTAGGTTTCATTATCGAATGGTAAATAATAGTCCTCTGATTTATCCCAACGCATTATTCGAATTTGGTTTAACCCATTAGTTCGTTCGCTAACTACTAAATACTCTTTAAAAATATCAATGTCTTCTATTAGTGTATCAACTCTATGCTCTAACAGCGGTTGCCAATTTTCTTTTTCTGTAGCTAACTCCGAAGTCTTCATCAATTTGAAGTTCGTGGCTCCACCCATATTGGTTAGAATATAAAAAGAATCTTTATAATGGGCTATTCCATATTCTACTCCCCTAACACGCTCTTGGAATACTTTAAAATCTACATTAGGTGTATTAGCATTAATAAATCTATATTCCGAAGTTAAGGTTGAACTTGCTCCAATGCATATAAATTTTTTAGATTTTGTTTTGTACACAAAAACATCAAATGTATCGTCTTTTTCTTCATATACTACTACATCCTTATCTTGTGTGGTTCCTAAAACATGCTTGCATATTTTATATGATCTTAAGGTTTCTGAGTCTTTTGCCGTATAAAAAAGCGTAGTATTATCATTTGCCCAAGTGCTACTTCCTGTAGTATTTTCTATTATTTCTTCAAACAATTCTCCTGTTTGAAGGTTTTTTACTTTTATTTTGTATTCCCTTCTACTTACACAATCTTCTCCATAGGACATATATTTGTTATCTGGACTAATACTTAAACCTCTTACTTTATAATAATCATATTTTTCGGCTTCAATATTACAATCGATTAATACTTCTTCTTTCCCGTTTAAGTTTTCTTTTTTTCGTGTGTATATTGGGTAATCTTTCCCTTTTTCGTAACGTGTAATATACCAATAACCATTGTGTTTATATGGAACTGAAGATGAATCTTCTTTAATACGAGCTTTCATTTCTTGAAACAAATCTTTTTGAAAATCAAGCGTGTGTTTCATGTTTTCTTCAAAATAATTATTCTCGTTTTCTAAATACGTAATAACTTCTGGGTTTTCTTTATCGTTTAACCAAAAATAAGGATCTATCCTAACATCATTATGTATTTGTAATTCTTTTGGAATCTCTTTTGCTATAGGAGCTTTTATATTTTTTTTCAATGTAAATAGGTATTTTATTATAATGTGTTCGTTTCATTTTTTTGACCTGTAGCCATTAAAAATGCTTTCAAAAAGTTATCAATATCTCCATTCATAACAGCATCAACGTTTCCTGTTTCTTCGGCAGTGCGAACATCTTTAACTAATTTGTATGGATGCATAACGTAATTACGAATTTGAGAACCCCATTCAATTTTCATTTTAGAAGCCTCTATTTCATTCCGCATAGCTTGTTTTTTCTTCAATTCTATTTCGTAGAGTTGTGATTTTAACAGTTGCATTGCTTTAGTTTTATTATCTAACTGGGAACGAGTTTCTGAATTTTCAATAATAATTCCTGAAGGTTTATGTCGTAAACGTACGGCTGTTTCTACTTTGTTTACATTTTGCCCTCCTGCACCCGATGCTCGCATGGTCTCCCATGATATATCTGCAGGGTTAATATGAATTTCTATAGAATCGTCTGCTAATGGATATACGTAAACAGAAGCAAATGAGGTATGTCGTTTCGCATTGCTATCAAATGGAGAAATTCTTACCAAACGATGTACTCCGTTTTCTCCTTTTAACCATCCAAAAGCAAATTCTCCATCTATCTCCAGAGTAACTGTTTTAACGCCTGTTACATCTCCTGCCTGGAAATTAAGTTCTTTAATAGGAAAATTCTGTTTTTCGCAATACATTATATACATCCGCATAAGCATTTGTGCCCAATCGCAACTTTCTGTACCTCCTGCTCCTGCCGTTATTTGAAGTATAGCGCCTAAGTTATCTCCTTCTTCACTTAGCATATTTCGAAACTCTAACGCTTCTATAGCATTTTTTGTTTCTTCTATATGTGTAATTAATTCTCCTTCAGGTGTTATTCCTTCTTTTTGAAACTCAATCAAAATCTCTAAGTCTTCTACCAATTGTACTGATTTTGTGTAATCTTCTACCCATTTTTTAAGAGTATTTAACACCTTCATATGTGCTTCTGCGTCTGCTGGTTTTTCCCAAAAATTAGGAGCAAATGTTTTTTCTTCTTGATTTGCTATCTCTATATTCTTAGCATCAATTTGAAGATACTTTTTTAATGCATTTATTCGAATTCTAAAATCAGAGAGACTTTCTTGATTTGTCATTTTTATATGGTATGAAATACAAAAATACAAATGCTTTTCAGTATATCATTCAATTAGAAATTATATAATCACACTTAAGCGCTATTAACTGTACTTCATCGAAAAAAAAACTGTTAATTTTAAAATTGACCCATAAAAGTACAGCCAAATTAACGTTTTTTGTAACTTAGTTTAATAATCAACACTAAAATTTCATCAAATTATGAAAAAACTTATCCTTTCGATAGCTGCAATTTCGTCAGCTTTTGTAGCTAACGCTCAACAGGATTTACCAACTAACCCTGAACCGGGTAAATGTTATGTACGATGTACTACACCAGACATTTATGAAAATCAAACCGTTCAAATAGAAATAGCTCCTTCCTATAAGACATTGAAGGTTATTCCCGCTACTTACAAAACGGTTACCGAAAAAGTATTAATTAAAGAAGCTAGCAAAAAATTAACCGTTATTCCTGCTACGTATAAAACAGAAACTGTTTCTTATATCAAAAAGAGCGGGGGAAATACCTTATCTATACAACCTGCTAAATTTGGTTCTGATAGTAAAACTATTGAAGTTAAACCTGCTTATGCTTTATGGGAGCTTGGTGCACCTGCTCCTGATTGTGCTTCTAGTAATCCTAATGATTGCCGTTATTGGTGTTATAAAGGATATCCTGCACAGTTTACTACAGTTAATCAACAAACTTTAGTTTCTGATGCTACAACTTCTTCTTCTCCAATTGCTTCAAAAAATAGCAGCTACAAAAAAAGAGTTATTGCTACACCTGCACGTGTTGAAGAAGTAGAGATTCCTGCTGAATACGCTACGATTACTAAAACAGTATTAGATAAAGATGCTTATACAACCGAAACAGTAGTTGCTGCTAAATATAAAACAGTTACTAAAGAGGTATTAAAACAAAAAGGTGGATTAACTACTTGGAAAGAAGTAGATTGTAAATTAGTAGAATATTCTGCTTTACCTATTAATTGGAATACAGGATCTGCAACATTAACGGCTGAAGCTAAGAGATTAATTGATTCTCGTTTATTACCTGTATTAGCAAATACTCCTGGAGCAAAAATGGAAATTGCTTCCCATACAGATTCTAGAGGTGGTGCTGCTTCAAACCAAGCATTATCTGATAGAAGAGCACAATCTGTGGTAAACTACTTAATCTCTAAAGGAATTAACAATAGCCGTTTAGTAGCAAATGGTTACGGAGAGCGTAGATTAAAGAATAGATGTGCCGATGGTGTGTCTTGTACAGAGCGTGAACATGCTGCTAACAGAAGAACTGAATTTCGTTTAATTAATAATTAATAATTGGTTAAACTAAAAGTTAAATAATTATTTTTCTAACAAAGAAAAGATTATTATTTAAAAATCCAAGATTTGATACCTTCAAGTCTTGGATTTTTTTTGTAGTACTTAAGCTCATTCAGAATATCCAAAAACCTTTGTAAATACAAGAGTTTTTGTCGTAAATTAATGTAAATAAAACCCTCGAAAATAGCTATTCAAAGCTAAAAACAGGGTTATCTTTTACGTTATTTATGAAATTACAAAGAATAAGTGAGTTTCAGCACGAATTTTCGTTTTTATCATCTCAAGAAAATTTAAGTTCTTTTTACGCTTGTTTTTTACAGAGTGATTTGGGTAAAATATATATAGCTCTTCCTTGGGATTCTCTAGTCGAAAGATTGAATATTAAAGAAAAGCAATCGAGTTCTAAAATGATGCTTAGCCCTAAAGGTCGTATAGGTTTAATGTTTTTAAAACATTATAGTTGTTGTTTAGACACAAAAAACAAATAAAGCAACTTAATGGTACTATAGATTATCAATTCTTCTGTGATATTCATTTAGGTTCTACTCGTTTCACCAACTTTAAAATAGTAAGTCAAATACGTTGTGAACTAGCAGCTAATTTGGGTATTAATACATTAAAAAAAGATTTATTTGCTCATAGGAAGCCTTATATGGATAGTAAGAATCAAATTACAGAAGATGCCAGTTGTTATGAAAGTGAGTTGCGTTATCCTACCCCTCAAAAATTACTATGGGAAGCTATATATTGGCTTTACAGGCAGCTAAAGAAGACCCGTAAAATTGTGGGAGCAAAATGCCTTGTTCCAATTTTGAAACAGGAGTATCACCCAAAAATTACAAAGAAGAAAAGAAATTAAAAGTTATTATATCCAAAGAAATAGCAACTCGTTTAGAGGGTATTTTTGGTAAAGAAAAAGAATATTACTACCTCAAAAAAATCAAATCTAAAACAAAAGATATCGAAATACTTTGACTATTTTTTGGCATTCATACCGCTAATACTCTAGAAATAGGCAGAAGGAAACATAGCCAAGCACAAATAGGAGCTTAAATTTTAAGAAACACTAAAAAAACAAGGGATTACTATGCTTGTTAGTTCAAAAAGTGAGCACTTTAGGACTCTTATTTAAAAACATGTCTAAAAGAATTCTCAATTATTTAGCAATTTTATTCGCCTTTAGATTTAACACCTCTAAACTGGTCTCATTAATTCTTATTAGTGAGTTATGCATTTAGACTCTGTGTTATGTTTTTGTGAAATATCGGTTCGTTTATAACCATTCTTTGTATGGTTTTATGAAAAATAGAATGTTTAGCTTGAGATCTATTTAATCTATAGCAAAATTCATCAAAATATCCTTGTATATGAAGTTTACTAGCATGTGAAAGAATTGTTCTAATCCAAGACTTAGGTTGCATAATTACAATATGTAATTTCTTAAAATTTTTCCCTTGATTACTTAATTTTTATTCAATATTATAAGTTTCTTTTAAAGGTTCATACCCCCTCCATTTATCTGTAATTATTTTGGCGTGTTCACTTATATGAGCTTTAAATATTGGAGTTAATGATTTAGCAGAAAATCATCAATAGATTTGACATATGCGCACTTTATCTTATTACCATACGTTAATTCTACTGCTATTACAGCTTTTTTCTTTTTTGAATCATAACTCCTTCCAGGCTTAACTTCTTCTTTTCCTCATATAGTAAATTCATCAACATGTACTAAGATAATAGCTAATGGGAATTGCTCACTACTTTTCATTGCTTTACGTACTTTTTGCATAAAATACCATGCTGTTCCTTGACGTAAATTAAATCGCTTACCCACTTGAATGCTTGAAACACTTTTACTGGTAGTACTCATTTCAAAAACAATACAAAAAGCTTTATGCAATCCAAATTTCACTTTATAAAATAAGGAATTGGCTGTTGAACTCTTAACATGATTACATCCATAACAATGATAATTATATCTTAATTTCAGACAACCTTCTAAACTCCACACTTAAGGCAATTAAAGCCATCAGCCCATTTAATTTCAGCTAAATATGCCTTACAAGCACATCGTTTGGTAGTTCTTTTATAAAGCTTAGGATACTTTGACCTTCAAAAACTCTCATAGCTCTTATATTTATGACTATAAGTTATAGAAAATAAATGTATAACTCAGTCTTATTATCTTGTGACTTCATTCCAAAATAATAAATATATATCCATATAGGACTACCCAATAAATTTATACCAAGTTTATTGGATAGTCCTATATTAAGCTATTTTTCTATTTAATACTAAGTCCAAATAATCATTCACTTTATTTTTTAAATCTCTACGATGTACTATAAAGTCTAGAAATCCATGCTCTAATAAAAATTCAGAAGTTTGAAAACCCTCTGGTAATTCTTGTCCTGTAGTATCTCTAACTACACGGGGACCTGCAAAGGCAATTAATGCTCCTGGTTCTGCAATATTAATATCTCCTAACATAGCAAAAGAAGCCGTAATACCTCCTGTAGTAGGATCTGTACATAATGAAATATATGGTAATCCTTTTCTTGAAAGTAAGCTTAATTTTGCTGAAACTTTAGCCATTTGCATTAAAGAATGTGCTGCTTCCATCATACGAGCACCTCCCGATTTAGAGATAATCATAACTGGAAGATTGTGTTTTATAGCATAATCTATAGATCTAGCTATTTTCTCTCCCATTACACTTCCCATAGACCCCCCTATAAAAGCAAAGTCCATACAAGCAACTACTATATCGTTTCCTCTAGATTTTCCTACAGCAGTTCGTATGGCATCTTTAAGTTTAGTTTTGGATTGAGCTTGTTTTAAACGATCTGAGTATTTTTTGGTATCTTCAAACTTCAAAGGATCTTTAGAGACCATATTTTTATCTAACTCCTTAAATTTATTATCGTCAAAAAGAATTTCAAAGTACTCTTTACTCCCTATTTTAACATGATAATCGTCTTCTGGACTAACGTAAAAATTTTTCTCTAATTCCTTAGCCTCTACGACTTTTCCTGTGGGTGATTTATACCACAATCCTTTAGGAACATCTTTTTTTTCTTCTGTAGGAGTTTGAATTCCTTTTGCTGTTCTTTTAAACCAAGCCATAGTATAGCAGTTTTAAAATAATCTTATTAAGGTAAAAAATGTCAGAAAAATTGCTCTTTTCGTCTCAAAGACTTAAACAATTATTCTGACATTCTATTTATTTATGTATTACTATAGTAAAAGTACTATAAAGTATTTACATTATTTAAATCTTCGAAAGCTTTCTTTAAACGAGTAACAAAAGTTTTCTCTCCTTCACGCAACCATTTACGAGGGTCATAATGCTTTTTATTTGGCTCTGCTTCTCCATCAGGATTTCCTATTTGAGTTTTCAAATAAGCTTCATTATTTACCATATAATCACGGATACCATCACAGAAAGCAAATTGTAAATCTGTATCAATATTCATTTTTACAGTTCCATAACCAATAGCTTCTCTAATTTCTTCTACTGTAGATCCAGAACCTCCGTGAAATACAAAATCTATAGTATTTTTAGCTATACCGTGTTTCTTAGAAACATACTCCTGAGAGTTTAATAGTATTTTTGGTGTTAGCTTTACATTTCCTGGTTTGTACACTCCATGTACATTTCCAAAAGCAGCGGCAATCGTAAACTTATCGCTAATTTTGCTTAATTCTGTGTAAGCATAATCTACTTCTTCTGGTTGTGTGTATAATTTAGAAACATCTACATCTGAATTATCTACACCGTCTTCCTCTCCTCCTGTAATTCCTAATTCGATTTCTAAAGTCATGCCCATTTTGCTCATACGCTCAAGGTACTGTTTACATATTTCTATATTCTCTTCAATAGGCTCTTCAGAAAGATCTATCATATGGGATGAATATAAAGGTTTACCTGTTTGTTTATAAAACTCTTCACCTGCATCTAACAATCCATCAATCCAAGGCAATAATTTTTTTGCACAATGGTCTGTATGCATTACCACAGGTACTCCATAAGCTTCTGCCATTAAATGTACATGCTTTGCTCCAGCTACAGCTCCAGCAATTGCTGCTTTTTGCCCTTCATTAGAAAGTCCTTTTCCTGCATTAAACTGAGCTCCACCATTTGAGAACTGAATAAATACAGGCGCATTTAATTCTGCTGCAGTTTCTAAAACAGAATTAATTGTATTAGAACCAATTACATTTACTGCAGGCATTGCGAAGCCTTTTTCTTTTGCATAATTAAATAATGCTTGTACGTCGTCTCCAGTTACTACTCCTGGCTTTATGTTATGACTCATTGCTTTGTATATTATTTATTTTGGGCGTAAAAATAAACAATTATATCGGATTTTTTTTAGTATTAAGCCGTCTTAATTCCACAAATAACAAAGTTCTACTACTATCTTAATTCAAAAACTGCTTAAAACCTTCACTTATAAAAGTTTTGGTTCTATTATTTGCATTATTGTACACAATATAAACCTCTAAATTTGTATTGTTTTTTACTACTATTTTTGTTTTGTTTAGTGGCATTGCCATAAAGGCGGTAGCATAAGCATCTGCCATTGCACAATTTTCTGCTAATACGGAAACACTTAAAACTGTAGATTCTTGTGTATATCCTGTTAAAGCGTTAATAGTGTGTACATATTTTTTCCCTGTTAATGAATCTATTCTGAATTTTCTATAATTTCCTGAGGTTGCCATTGCCCTGTTGTTAAGACCTAATGTAGTAATTAATGTCCTTTCATTCTTTTGGTTTGGATTATCAATTCCAACTGTCCAAAGAGATTTTTTATTTAAATGTTTTCCTTTTGCTATTACTTCTCCTCCTAATTCAATTAAATAATTGTCTATTTTTTTTAAATTAAAGTATTCGGCAACTCTATCTATACAATAGCCTTTTGCCACTGCGTTAAAGTCTAAACTAATATTAGGATTTTGTTTTTTCAGCGTATTGCTTGGTGTTATCTCTAATTTAAAAAATCCTACATATTGCATTAACGAATCTACAATTTTAGGTTCCATTTTTATGTTAAGTTTTTTTGGCCCGAAACCCCAAGCATTGACTAATTGCCCTACTGTTGGATCAAAATACCCTCCTGTTGCTTGATATACATTTTTAGAAATTTCAAAAACTTCCTTAAACATCTTATCTACAACAACATTAACTTCTCCTCTATTTATTTTTGAAATATCTGAATTAGATATATAAGTACTCATAGAGTTATTAATATCAAAAAAAATACTATCTAAATTTAACTTTAGTTTTTCTATTTTATATGGGGAAAAATATAATATGTTATAAGAAGTTCCTAATGCTCTACCTTTTTCTTTATAAAGATTAAATGTATTTTTGGATACAACATTATTTTTATGTTTATCGTTACTATTTTTACAAGCAAAAAAACATAATATTAATAGAAAAGAATAGTGTATTTTTTTCATTTCTAGTTGTATTACACTTCTTTAATTCCAGGATAATTTACCACATAATTACTATCGCTAGTAACGGGTAATTCATAATCTAAAGCATTAGCTAATCCAACTGGTGCATAAAAAGTTTTAGCTTTAAATTTTAATGCATGCTGTTTTATTGTTTCTAAGAAAACAACATCAAAAAAATTAGGATCGTCGGGGTAAGATATGACTTGCACAATTACAAAATGTAGTTTTTTATTTTTTAAAGCTACAAATTGAGGGTCTTTTTTTAGCTGACTGTTTACTGCTAAAAATTCGTAGCCTTGATCTTCTAAATCTTTACCCACAATATTCATAGCTAAATTATGGAGTTGTTGAGCAGAAAGTATATTTTTCATATACTACTTTTTTCTTAAAGATAACAACCTCGTAATCTTATTTAATAATATTTCTTCTGTAAAAGGTTTTGCTATAAAAGAATCCATTCCTGCAGATAATGCTACATTTAAAATATTTGATTGTGAAATTCCAGAAATCCCTACTATTGGCATGTCTTTTATAGCTGCATCTCCATAATCGTTCCTTATTTTTTTTGTTAATGATAAGCCTGATATATCATCCAATTTAATATCTATAATAGCTAAATTATAATTACGATTTTCTATGTTTCGAATTGCATCTTCTGCATTACTTACTACATCTACAAAAAAGCACTTATGTCTCAATAATTGTTTCATTATTAAGTACTGTGTATTTTGCCTGTTTTCAACAATTAAAATTCGATATTTTTTATCGTTAGGAAGTACATACTCTTTTTCTGCAGCTCCTTCATTACCTTTAGGTGCGTTTTGTAAAGCTATATGTATATTAAATAAAGCTCCTTGTCCTTCTTCACTATTTACATTTATAGTTCCTCCCATTAAATGTACTAAGTTTCTAGCTACATAAAGCCCTAAACCTGTACCCGATTTAATATCATCTAACTGTATAAATGGGTTAAATATTTTTTCTTGATCTTCTTTAGGAATCCCTATACCTGTGTCTTTAATTATTATTTCAAATTCTTGTTTTCTGTTTTTCCCTAATACTTTAAAAATACTTAATTCTATTATTCCTTCGTCTGTATATTTAATAGCGTTATTAAGTAAGTTGGTAATAATCTGATAAACTCTAGTTTTATCGGCGAAGACTATTGGATTAATTTTTTTATCAATTGTTACTTTAAAATCTACAATGTCTTCTTTTAAAATAATTTTGTAAGATTCTTCTATAGATTGAATTAAATCGAAAAGATTAAATATTTCTTTATTCAATTTAAATTCTCCTGATTCTATTCTGGAAATATCTAACATATCACTAAAAATTATTTGCAAATGCGAAGCTTCACTTTTAATAATTTTAGCCAATTCTTGTTGTTCGTAATCTAAATCTGTTTTCTCTAGTAAATCGACAAATCCTTTTATAGAGGTTAATGGCGCTGAGAGTTCGTGATTAATATTTGCTATAAAATTATTTTTAAATTTTTCTTTTTCAACCAGCAGTCTGTTGGAAAATTCTAATTCTTGAGATTTTATTATAGAATCGTTTCTTTCTTGCGATATTTTGTTTAGTTCCAAATAAGCTCTGCTGTAATCGAATATAATAATATGTGTTTCCGATAATTCAAAAGTTATATTTACATCACAAATAAATTCCTTATTCCTTTCTTCCGAAAGGTGTACACAAGAGAAGCTGAATTCTTTTTCTAAAGGAGTTACTACTTCTTCTAAAGATTTTAGTATTTCAAAAAAGGGGTGAGCGTTAAAAATATTAGCTCCTTCCTTCCAGTTAGGAAACAAATTTGCATCAGAAGTTTTTATTTCCCCTAAAGAATCAACTGTAATAAGCTGAATTTTATTCAAAAATCGTTTTTGATTAGCCATATTATCATTCATATACGCTACTTTAATTTACCAAATCGACAGCAATTTCCAAAAACAGTTCATCAACTTTATCTCCTGTTTTTGCACTTGCAAGAAAATCGTACTCTACTTGCAAGTCTTTTAGAGTTACTTCTACGTTTTTAATATTTACAGCATCTAGCTTGTTTCCTAATATTTTAACTGGTGTGTTTGGGAATTTCTCTTTTAAATATTTTATTTGTGTATTAATATTCTCGTAGGTTTCTATCCTAGAAAGATCAAAAACATACACAAAACAATGGGTTCCCAACAAGTAAGAACTCCTTCCTTCCGATACTTTTATAGTTCCTTCTGTATCCCATAAAATTAATGATAATTGAGATCCATCATTCATGGTAATTACCTTTTTCTGTATTTGCACTCCAAGAGTAGATTTATAATCTTCCGAAAAAGTATTGTCAACAAATCTTTTAAATAAAGATGTTTTTCCTACTCCAAAAGGTCCTATCAAGGTTATTTTTTTAGATTGATTTGTCACTAAAAAATAATTTTAATTTATTTGAAAACAGTTCGTTATTATTAATGGAATCTTTAGATACTCCATTGGCTGCAAAATCTAATAATAAATTTTCCACTTTATTTTTTACCTCGTTCGTGTATAACCCATTAATAACTGCAACAATATAATAGTTATAAAAATTTTGAATATGTAATGTATAAAAATCATAAGCTATTGTCTCTAAGTTTTGATTACCTCCGCTGTAAGCATCTTCCACAAAACTTTTAATAGCCGTTAGCATACCTCCTATTAACTCTTCATCGATTGTTTCTTTATCTGCGTGTGTATAGCTAGCTTTTAAAATACCCGATTCTTTTTCAACAACAAGAATTTGAATTAACTCTGGCTTATCTGTAGCTAAAAAAGCTTCATCGACTACTCTAGACTTATTCTTTTTTGACTTAAACCAACCTTTAATTGTAAATGTTTCTGCTAACTGCTTATTAATTTTCGCATTAAGCATCTGCATTTCATGAGAAATATATTTCTTAATCAATTTACCTATAATTGGAAACAAAGCTTCTATTACAGCATCTTGAGAGTTTTTGATTTCATTTTTTAATGATTGGGTTATTACTGGAGATAATTTTTTAGGCATTTCATCGACTAATTGGTTTATTTTTCGATCCATTAATGGATTTACTTTTTTAGCCAACTCCTCTTCTTCATTAAGGATACTGGAAAGCTGAGCAACTTTTTCGGCCAATTCCGATGTTACTTCTTTTTCTTCGTTTAGAAGAATTTCTTTAAGCAATTCAAGCCGATTAGTTTGCTTCATTATAAGTGTTATTCACTTATTTGATTCCCAATTTTAATAAGTAAAGCTCCTAAAGTTTCTTTATCAACTTTTTTAGAATTTAAATTAGCAGCTTTTTCAGAAAAAGTTCCTTCTAGTTCTGTAATACGAATATTAAGATCCGTACTTAAATTATCTACTAATGTATTTATTTCTTGATGAGTCTCCTCTACAAGAGCTTTCAATTCTTCTCTTTTTTGAACAATCTCCTTTTTTAAAGATTCAAATTCCGAATTGTATTGTTGGATATTATCTCCAAAAATTAAATTCTTTATAGTTTCTATTTTTGAACTAGAATCTATTTGTTGCTCTATATTTTGTTCTTTAGTATTTTTTGACATAAGCGTCTTTAATTAAAATTTATGATATTTTAGAGCTTTTACTATAACGATGGTCCTTTTACATTTAGCAAATGTAAGAAAATTACTTTGCACATTAGCTCAATTCGCATATTTGAAAATCTACTTCAATTATACTCAAAACCAAATATAAAAAATCAACTTTCAAATTTACGTATTGTTACTTAAATTTGCAGTCTATAATAACCTATTGCAAACTATTCCCAATTCTTTTGCTATTACCGTTATTATCTTAATGTAATTTTATATAATGAAAGTATTCAAATTTGGAGGTGCCTCCGTAAAAGACGCCAATAGCGTTAGAAATGTATTAGACGTATTACAAAAAGTAGGATATCAAAATACTCTAATTGTAGTTTCTGCTATGGGGAAAACCACCAATGCGTTGGAAGTTATTATAGAACAGTATATTTCTAAAAATTCCCAATTAAAAAATACTATTAGTGAATTAAGGACTAACCACAAAACTATTCTTAACGACCTTTTTGAAGGAGAAAATCATCCTATTTTTAATACTATTAACGCTGTTTTTGATGATTTATCTCTATTGTTAGAAAGGAATAAATCGCCTAAATACGATTATATTTATGACCAAGTGGTTAGCTATGGAGAAATTATTTCTACCACTATTTTAAGTGCTTATTTTAATTTTAAAGGAATCTCTAACAAATGGTTGGACGCTAGAAATTTAATTAAAACAGATAGTACATATAGAGATGCAAAAGTGGACTGGAAAGAAACCCAAAACGCTATTTTGAAAAATGTTAATCCAAAATTGTTAACCATAACTCAAGGTTTTATTGGGACTGACACTAACAATTTCACCACAACATTGGGTCGTGAAGGAAGTGATTATTCCGCTGGAATTTTTGCTTATTGTTTAAATGCCGAAAGCGTAAGTATTTGGAAGGATGTGCCTGGTGTACTTAATGGAGATCCTAGGGTTTTTGAAAACACTAAACTACTAAATCAAATATCTTACGAAGAAGCTATTGAATTGGCTTTTTATGGAGCTTCTGTAATTCACCCTAAAACATTACAACCGCTACAACAAAAAGAAATACCGTTATATGTTAAATCTTTTGTTAATCCAAAAGGTACTGGTACTGCTGTTAGTAAAGGACAAACCTTGGATCCTTTTATTCCTTGCTTTATTGTTAAAAAAAATCAAGTCTTAATTTCCTTATCTTCTTTGGATTTTTCTTTTATAGTTGAAGAGAATATTAGCGAAATTTTTAGTTTATTTCACAAATATCAAATTAAAGTAGACTTAATACAAAACTCTGCTATTAGTTTTTCTGTTTGTGTAGATAACAAATTTGGGCATTTAGAAGATTTGATTACCGAATTAAAAGCCGATTTTAAAGTTACTTACGAGGAAAATGTATCTCTTTATACAATTCGTCATTTTAATAATGATGCCGCAAAATCTTTAGAGTCTGGCAAAGAAATTTTACTAAAACAACTAGGAACCGAGACATACCAAATTGTTACGAAGCAGTAACTGAATAAAAAATAACATTTTTTATTCTATAAAAATGTGTAATCATGTAAGTACAACCTTTTTGTACCGACAAGTATTAAGGATATTTATTCATGAAAACAATTATATTATATTGCATATTCCTTTTTTTGAATTCTTCAATACCAAAGAGCTATGTACATACATATTATAACTCTGGCAAAAAGATGTCCTGTGGTTGGGTAAAAGCTAACAAAAAAACAGACTATTGGTATTTCTATTACGAAAATGGGAATAAAAAATCTCATGGTCACTTTAATAATAACCTAAAACAAGGCTTTTGGTTTTTTTTTAATAATGATGAAACATTATTAAAAAAAGGACATTATGAAATGGGAAAACCTACTGGTTGGTGGATTTATCAGAAAAAAAACATAAAAGAAAAATGCCTCTTTCAAAAAGATGGCATTACAAGATTTTGTTTAGTTTATAAAGAAAATCAGATAATTAAAGCTTCTAAATATATTAATGATACTTTTGTTCAAGAATGGAATTCTGTTGGTCAGTTTAAACGAGATAATCCTAATTTTTCATTTTGAATAAACCCATAATTAAAGTTATTATTCCTGCAATAAATGAAGAAGCATCTATCCCAAAAGTTATTGCTGAAATTCCAGATATTGTTTCAGAAATTATTGTCGTAAATAATGGTTCTTCCGACAATACTTCTTTAGCTGCAAAAAAAGCAGGTGCTACAGTTATAGATGAAAAAAACACAGGTTACGGAAATGCTTGTCTTAAAGGACTTTCTTACCTTTCTAATCAATCTATACAACCCGACATTGTTGTTTTTTTAGATGGGGATTATAGCGATTACCCTTCCGAAATGACGAAAATTTTAGCTCCTATATTACAAAAAAATGTAGATTTTGTAATTGGAGCAAGAGTATCTAAATATAGAGAAAAAGGATCTATGACTATCCCTCAGCGTTTTGGAAATTGGTTAGCTTCTTTTTTAATGCGCTTAATATTTAACTCAAAATTTACAGACTTAGGTCCCTTTAGAGCAATTACTTACAGTAAACTTCTTTCTTTACATATGCAAGACCAGACCTATGGATGGACTGTAGAAATGCAATTAAAAATATTAAAACAAAACATCCCTTACACAGAAGTACCTGTACATTATAAAAAACGAATTGGCACCTCTAAAGTGTCTGGTACTATTAAAGGTGCTATATTTGCAGGCATCAAAATATTAAGTTGGATTTTTAAATATAGTTTTTAAAACTCATGGAATTATTTATTGTTATTATTTATAGCCTCGCTTTGTTATTCATTTTTTTATACAGCTTGGCTCAACTTAATTTACTCTTTGGGTATTTAAAAGCGAAAAGAAACATTATAGAGGATTCTGATGTTTTTGATTTATCAAAAGATAGTGAAATCCCTTTTGTTACCATCCAATTGCCTGTATTTAACGAGTTATATGTTATGGAACGTTTGTTAGATAATATATCTCTATTAGATTACCCGTCTCATAAATTAGAAATTCAAGTTCTTGACGATTCTACAGACGAATCTGTAATTACTACATCTAAAAAAATTAAAGAATTAAAGGCCAAAGGTTTAGATATTGTTCATATTCATAGAACAAATAGAGAAGGTTTTAAAGCTGGAGCTCTTAAAGAAGGTTTAGTGGTGGCTAAAGGAGAGTTTGTTGCTATTTTTGATGCCGATTTTTTACCTAAAAGAGATTGGTTAAAACAAACTGTTCCACATTTTAAGAATTCTAAAATAGGAGTTGTACAAACTCGTTGGGGACATATTAACAGAAATTATTCTCTATTAACGCAAATACAGGCTTTTGCTCTTGATTTCCATTTTACTATGGAACAAGTAGGCCGTAATATGAAAAAACATTTCATTAATTTTAATGGAACTGCCGGTATTTGGAGAAAAGCCTGCATTGAAGATGCTGGAAATTGGCAAGGAGATACATTAACCGAAGATTTGGATTTAAGTTACAGAGCTCAATTAAAAAATTGGGAATTTAAGTATTTAGAACAGGTTGAAACTCCTGCCGAACTGCCTGTGGTAATTAGTGCTGCTCGTTCTCAACAGTTTAGATGGAATAAAGGAGCTGCCGAAAACTTTAAAAAATTATTTAAAGCCGTTAGATCAAATAAATCTATTTCTTTTAGTACTAAGGTACATAGCTTTTTTCATTTATTAAATAGTAGCATGTTCTTATTGGTTTTACTTGTTGCTATCCTAAGCTTACCTATATTATACATTAAAAGTAATAATCCAATGTTCGATTGGTATTTTAATGCCATGGCATTTTTTGCTATTAGTACGGTTATCTTTTTTACATGTTATTGGGTTAGTTTTAAAAATATACATGGTTCTGGAGGAAAAAATTTTTTAACATATGTTAAATTATTTATCACTTTCTTTTCTGTAGCTATGGGGTTTTCTATACATAACAGTGTTGCCGTTTTAGAAGGACATTTAGGTAAAAGAAGTGATTTTGTACGTACTCCCAAATTTAATATTGAAAGTATTGGAAATAGCTTAAAAGGCAATAAATATATTAATAAAAATATTTCTACTAACACCATCTTAGAAGCCTTATTAATGGTCTATTTTGGGTATGCCTTATATGCAGGGTACAGTATTAATGAATATGGATTCTTTTTATTTCATGGAATGTTATTCTTTGGTTTCGGATTTGTTTTTTTTAAATCTGTAACCGCTAAAGTTTAATGCTTTTAGATAATGAAAATAAAAAGATAAGCTACTTATTCCTTATATTAAGTAGTGCTTTATATGTTTATTTAGAATACTTTTTACCTAGAACTTCCTTTTACACATTAACTACATTGTGGTGTATTCTTTTTGGAATGTGTTATTGTTTATATAAGTATTCTTCATTAAATTTAAAAACACTATTTATTGCAGGAATTATTTTTAGACTGCTATTATTAGCAGCTATACCTCCCCTTTCACAAGATTTTAACCGGTTTATTTGGGATGGTCGAATACTCTTTAAGGGATTAAACCCATACTCTAGCACGCCTAAACAATGGATTGAAAGCAACAACTTTATTATTCACAACGCCCAACAACTTTTTAAAGCTATGGGCTTGCTCAATGCTAGTAATTATAGTAATTACCCTCCCGTAAGCCAAATAGGATATCTTATTGCGGCTATTTTTGGAAGTAAATCAATACTTATTAGCATTATAGTAATGCGCATACAGCTTATTATATCTGATATTGGTATTTATTATTTTGGAAAAAAGATTTTAACTATACTTAAATTACCTCAAAAGAATATTCTTTTATACTTTTTAAACCCTTTTATTATTTTAGAGCTTACCGGAAACCTCCACTACGAACCTGTAATGGTTTTCTTTTTAGTTTCCAGTTTATATTTTTTAATTGTTAATAATTGGAAAATATCGGCAGTTTTATTAGGGATTTCTATTAATGTAAAATTACTTCCTTTACTTTTCATCCCTATTTTTATAGGTTATTTCTTTAGAGAACGCATTATAAAGCAAAGTCTCATTTTCTCGTTTTCTTCTTTAATTAAGAAGAGAAAAAATATCATAATCTATTTAATATATGTTTCAATAGCATTAGGGGTTAACATTCTTTTGTTTTTACCTTTTATTAACGATGCTTTTATTTCAAATTACACAAGTAGCATTGGGCTTTGGTTTAAAAGCTTCGAATTTAACGCTAGTATATATTATATAATCCGTTGGATTGGGTTTCAAACTGTAGGATGGAATATTATTGGTACTACTGGTAAAGTTTTACCTGTTTTTGTTATACTGTTTATTGGATATCTAAGCATTTTTAGAAACAACCATAAATCTTTAAATTTATTTACAAGTCTATTGTTTAGTATTTCAATACATCTTATGTTAACTACTACTGTACATCCATGGTATTTAAGCATTCCTTTAGCTTTATCTATCTTTACCAACTATAAATATATTTTTATTTGGACACTTAGTATTGTTTTAAGTTATAATGCTTATAGTAACCCCATATTTAAAGAAAATTTAGGATTTGTATTTTTAGAATACACACTTGTTGCTCTCGCTTTAGTTTATGATTTTTATCGTCAAAAAAGGCGCATTCAGAAAATAAGGCTATTTCATAAAGATACTTATAGAAAATCTAAGATTTGATAGATTCAGATTTCGGATTTTCATTTTTTTGGTCACTACTTTCCTAAAGTGCTCACTTTTTGAACTAACAAGACAATAATTTATACCTCCCTTCTGGATAGGTGAAAATCATATATCCACCGCTGTAAAATATTAGAATCAAAAAATGCATATTCAATATAATCTGTAATAAAAATAGGGCTTTCTGCAATCAAATTGTTCTTGTATATAAAGAAAACATTTTATATAAGACTATGAATTTAGATGCATTTATGAATCCTAAAAACTCTAGCTCTTCAAAAGAAAAAGATAAAAGTAATAGAGTGCTATTACTTACTTATGAAGAGGTGAATGATGATTCACTAATGAAAGCTGATGCGGCACACCTCCAAGAATACTTAAAAAACGGTTACGAAGTACAAACATTGATGATTGAAAATAAAAACTTATCAATTGAAAAAAAACAAAATCACTCAAAAATAAGCCCCGATTCTTTAATACTAATGGACAAATTAGTTTGGCTTAAAGAAAAAGAAGGTTCAAAATTAATTTTTGCTCATCATGGATTACCAAATAACGAAAAAGAAAATCTTAAAGGTAAAAATTCGGGAGCCATTCTTGCTCAACATGGGCTTTCAGGGGATTTGAAAAATATGGAGGTTTTATATCTACCTTGTTCTGGGAATAAAGGCCCTGAAGCAACTAATTTTGTTAATCAAATAGCTAAAAATGCTGTAAACTTTCTTGTTGAAGCTATAGATGAAGTACGGACTGTAAAATTAGGTCAGCCTAACAAACAGGATAGAGACACTTTTATTAAAAAACAAGAAACAAAAATAGCAGATGCCAATAATTTAGAAGAAGCATGTTTACAATATAATAGCAAGTTAAGCGAATTACAAAAAAAAATAATTGACAATATGAAGTTAGAGGCAACATTTAATCTTAAGAATATAGATTACATATATGGGGTAAAAGGATCTTATTATTTTGCCGAAAAAAACCCGAAAATGCCAAAAAAATTTAACACTATTTATCATCCTATTAATAAACCAGATATAAAAACTGGAAAATATAAATTTAATACCTTCTTTCTTATTGGAACACCCCAAAAAACAATCTTCGGAAAAACATCTAGTGTTATTAAAACTAAGGATCCAAAAAAAATAGAGAAATTTAGAAATGGTATTACTCTACAAAATGCATCTGTTCAAGCTAGGTCGAACTTAAAAAAGCAATTATCACCTGATAAATTAACTTCTACTTCTACTCGAAAAGTTAATAAGTTTAAATCAAAACGAATATTATAAAACTTAGATTCAAGTCATAAACGCAACAGCTTTAGCTGTTGTAAAAGAAACTCTTCACACTTTTATTTTTGAGGGCTTTTAATGATAAATTCTCGTTATTTTGGTTTACATAGAATTGATTCTGTTTTATTAGGGTATGTATATTTTTCTCTACCATTAGCAATTATTTTTTTGCTCGTATAGCTCTCGGATATTGTTTTTAAGGTTTTTCCCAAGCCCAATTTATCAACCCAACGTATGTTATACTCTCCTAAATGATGTTCACAATCATTTTTGTCGTGATAAATGTAGGTTACGGTCTTATGATTTTCAAAATCAACCTTGCTTATATGTCCTGTGTGGTAAATATGAATTATATTGTCCTTTTCTGGTTCTTTTTCTTCTTCTTTTTCAGATTCTTCCTCGTCAATAACACTTAAAGCTGGTTGGAGCAGCTTTTTTTCAAAGGGATTACTTGGATTCCATTCGTTTTCGTAGATAAAACCGTTAACTCTTAAAATACCAGGGCTTATAATTATGTTACAAGTCATGGGTTTATTATCTTTATAATTAAAAGACTCATGAAAACGCAACATATAAGCATTGGCAAATTCCCAATCTTTATGTTTGTGTAGTCCATCGCACTGATAAAATCGGACATAACCACTAATCATTTGTCTGGACGATGCTGCTACGGTAAAAAATGCAGCAACATCTTTAGGGGTAGGAATTGTAATGTTAATCTTACCTCAACAGGTATGGGGATTTGGCAAACCTGTTCCGCCACCTTGTTGGTTAATATCTGTTGTAGATTCTAATACGTTATATTCTTTATTAAAGATCAATAGCGTCCTAAATAATTTTTTGGATTAGAATGTTTCTTGATTTTACTGGTTTTACAAGGTTTTTTTAGAATTTTCAGAACAGAACCCCTTGATATGTATCCTCAGGAGGTTTATCTATTTTTTCAAAAGGACTATC
>CALLUJ010000015.1 GCA_938011245.1 uncultured Aquimarina sp.
AGAAGAACACTACATTGTCAAAATAACAGAAAAATTAAATCGAAGACCTCGAAAAAGATTTAACTTTGATAATCCAGCAACTATCTTTGCTAAAAAAGTAAACGAAATTAACTTTTCGCACTTATAACTTGAATGCAGGAAATTAAATACCTTTTCACAAGTATTTTATCCGTAAATTGTATTACCTTTTCTTTAGCTTACTTTTTTCTGGTTTTAGTACTCTAAAAAAGCTTTTATTTGCTAGTTTGTCTTTTCGTTTCATGCTTTGAACATCTAACAAATCCGATTTAAATAGTCCTCTATTTTGATTCAACGAGCTCTGAATTTCCTGATGGTGAATCATTATTTTTTTTCTTTTCTGTATAGATATTTCCTTTTTCTTTATTAGAATAATCGTTTTATCAGTACACTTTATTAAAAACAAAGCCCACTTGATTGTTCGTGAATCTTTCGGATCAATTATATTAATTAAACACAACCAGCCTTTAATTGTTTTGATATAACTAATATTAATTATATTTAATTTATTAAGATGCTTTTTACTAAAATTAGGGTTTAATATCCTTTTAGAAGCAAATCCTTTATTGTTATAATACTTAACTACCTCAAATTGCTTTTTAAAAATATCATAGTCTCCATTTGACTTTTTAATCTTTTTAATCCTATTTATTGATGTTATATTCCTTTCAAATCTTAAATTTCTATCAATAAAAAAAATATCGTGTATTTTATCAAATTTATATTCATATTGAATCAGTCTAACAAGTGGCTGCATTCTTCCTGAAAATAAATTTATATCCATATTATTATAACGATAAAAAAGTCTTTTCCTCTTTTTTAATAATTTACTCATTTTTTAATAAAATAATGGGCCTGTTATAAACTGACATTACATATATTAAGAAATAATAACAAGTCCGAAAAAAGCTATTGACAAAATAGGTCTTTTAGTATATTTAACGTTCTTATTATACGATTTATAATAACTTAAGCTTTAATTAAATAATATATCAATCGGTTATTATATATAACTAATTCTTAGTTATTGCTCTAAAATTATTTATTCTAATACTTTATTATAACTTAATCTAATGTGTTTATATACATTGGATTAAGTTATAATAAAGCTCTTTTTAGCATTGTTGTACATCTAAAGAGTCTAGCATTTTTTTAGTGTATATTTTTAGTTCTCTTTTGGATTTGAAAGTACTATACACCAAAAATAATTGTATTATAAGGTTTATAACACTTGATGTTATCAATATATTCCCTTTCATTAAAATACCATACCCTATCCAAAAGATGTTGCCAATAATAAAAATAATTAGGGTACTGGTAGGTAAATTATTTTTATTCATATAAGCTTTTTTTACTTCTGGAAAAAAGGCAGATGTTGTCAACAATGTTGCTACTAGTCCTATGATTTCTGTCGTATTCATTTTTATTTTATTTTATTTTTTATAGTGTAAAGAGCTTTGCTCATTCGTTTTTCTACGGCTTTTACAGAAATCCCTAAAAACTTCGCTATTTCAACTTGCCTTAGTCCTTCTATTTTATTCATCTGGAACACCTCTTTTTGTTTTGGAGGCAATACGCTTATAGTATTTAGAAGCTGCTCAATTTTAATTGATTGCTTATCTACATCATAATTATCCCAATCATTAGCAGTATCTTCTGAATTAAAATATTTATAATTTTCAGAGTAAACCTTTGTTACTTTAGAATGAGCTACAATATTTAAATAGGTATTTTTTGCTATCATAAATACGTAACCTTTCATATTAGCAATAGGCTTCTTTTTTATATCTAACCACAATTTCAAAAAAGATTCTTGGACAATATCAAGAGCCAAATCTCTATCTCCATACTTATAAGTTAAGTAATCGCCAAGTTTTTTAGCATAAGAGCAATAAAGTGTTGAATATTTTTGCTCCAGAGTAAACTGAATTCCATTTTTCATTTTTTACTTCTTTTTGTTATTGATTATTTATTTAACACATAAACACAAGCCTTTGGCAACTCTACTGAAGCTAAAAGAGCGAGGGCAACACATTTTCTGAATAAGTTTTTAATTGAGTGAATGAAATTTTTCATGATTGAATATTTAAACTGTATTATATTGTATTATTTTGAATTAAAAACAACTTAAATTATTTTTACCCTATACTTTTTAAAAAAAATTATTCATTCAATCTTTTTTTAAACAATAAAACACTGATAAACATTATATTTATAAAATTAAAATGTTTTAAAAATTCAGTTTAAATTTATTATTCATAGATAATAAACAGTAATTATATTATATTACATTATATTTGAAACTATATTTAATTTAAATTATATGAGTATTCATAAAGAAGTTCAAAAACTGGCAGAGAATCACCTATTATCTAAACACGAGAGAATTGTACAAGGAACACTAATAGCGTTAAATAAAGAGTCCATTACAATTGGAGATAAATTACCGTCTGTAATAAAAATGGCGAAAGCTTTAGGCTACTCTAATCGGACTGTAGCAATAGCCTACGAAAAGCTTAAAGATAGAGGTGTTATAGAGTCTAAGAGTACAAAAGGGTACTTTGTATCGAATACGGATATAAACATTACTCTTAAATTAGGTTTAGTACTTTACGATTTCCAAAGTTTTCAGGAAGATTTTTATAATTTATTAAGAGAAGAATTGGGCGAAAAATACCATGTAGATGTTTTTTTCCATCATAATGATATAAATCTTTTTAAGACTATAAGTCAAAATATATTAGGTAAATATGGTTTTTATATGATGGCTCCTATTCAAAAAAAAGGATTTATGACTATGCTAGATGTTTTCCCTGAAAGCAAAACATTATTAATCGATAGATGGCCAACTGAAGAAAGTACTAAAAAATTCCCCTTAATTATACAGGAATTTGAACAAACAATTATAAAAGAACTAACTAAGTTAAAAGAGCAAATAAAAAAATACAAACGGATTATCCTATTTTTCAATCATAATTTGAGCTATCCTGAGGGAATTTTGAGAGGATTTAATACATTTGTTAATAATCATAAAATAGAACATGAGATTAGATCTAATTATATAGAAGGTAGTCTTGAGCAAGACAATCTGTATTTCTTTATAGGAGATACTCCTTTATGGCATTTTCTTAGAGATGTAAAAAAACAAGAGTATATTTTAGGAAAAGATTTAGGGGTTATAGCTCATAATGATTCTATCGAGAAAGAAATCATTCTGGGAGGTATCAGTGTTTTTTCGACTAATTTCAGATTGATGGCTTTAAAAGCTTCTGCACATGTCAAAAACACTAAAATTTACACTCACGAGATCATCCCTTCAAGACTTATTTTTAGGGATTCATTTTAAGTTTTATATACTTTCTGATAAATTACCCTTACACTTTTTTAACAAAAACTCTCTTTTTCTTATATATTGTTAAACTATTATAATTATCACTCTATTTTAAAATAATTCAGTTTTTCAAAAACTCTTTGATTAATAACTTTATAACTAGTATATTCACTTATCATTAGGTATCTATTAATAACTTTTCGCAAATTATTAAATAGCCCTTATAATTATAAGATTATCGTAAAAATACTAGTTTTTAATTTTGAAATTAATTAAATTTTACAAAACCGTTTGCTTATTATTTTTTATTTTTTCCTTTAATAATTCCCTGTGGTGCCAAAAAAATCAAAAAATTGATCTCCTATTTTTTTTAGATTACGTAAAAAAAGAAGAACATATTAATTTTTCGTACAATGATGATTTTATAAATTCCATAAAAATAGAATCTTCTAAAGAAAAATTGTCTTTTGAAGAGTTGAAGACTATTTTACTAAAAATGGGCACTATTCAAATCGAAAAAATAAATGAATCTTATGCTATTTTCCCTAAAAAAAAAGAGGTAATTGTTTCTGGGATCTTCATTGATTTTTTTACTCAAAAAAAAGTTTCACAAGTACTTATAGGAAGCAGGTATTCTCACACTTTTTCAGAAGAAGATGGATCTTTTAAACTCAAAACAAAGCTAAACGATACACTTATTATTCGAAGTACTGGACATCTATCAAAAAATATTATTGTAACCCAAAAGGTTATCAACCAAAAAATATTTTCTCTTGTAAAAGACACTAATATTCTTAACGAAACCATTGTTATTTCTAATTACCTTAACAAATCCGTAAATAAAAATAATGATGGCTCTTTAGAATTCGATTTCAAAAAAGAGACTCTACTTCCTGGCCTAGTAGTTAATGATGTGGGAGAATCTCTACAACTTTTCCCTGGTATTAATAGTCCTTCCGAAAGTGCAACCGATTTGAATATTAGGGGTGGTACTCACGATCATAACCTGTTTTTATGGGATGCTATTAAAATATTCCATGCAGGTCACTTTTTTGATCAGTTCTCTATCTTCAATTCCTTTATAATAGATAATATTAAAATATACAGGAGTGCTCCTAGTGTAAAATATCAAGACATTGTTTCTGGAGTTGTTGATATAACTTCTAAAAGCGATATTCCCAAAAAGTTACATTCCGATTTTGGAGTAAGCCTTACCAATGCCAATTTAGATTTTGAAATTCCTTTGAGTAAAAAAGTAGGAATCTTAATTGCAGGCAGGAAATCGTTTAATACTATTGATATCAAGAATAATATTATTAAAAAAAAAGCATTTCAAAACACCAATTTAGATCCTAGTATTGTGGACAACGAAAATGTATCTAATTTTGAACAAGACTTTGATTTTTACGATATTAATGCCAAATTTATTTACAAACCTAATTCCAATTCTAATGTTCAGATAAGTACGATTGCCTCTCAGGATAACTTGGAAGCTAGTAGTTCTTTTTTACTTTCTAATGACTTACCACAAGAATTCCTATTAGATTTTGATTTACTTCAAAACAATTTAGATGTTTTTGATATCGAAAACTACGGTGCATCCATAAAATGGGATCAACAAATTAGTAAAAAGTGGAAACAACATATAGATACTTATTATAGCTTTTTAGATTTTAATTTTTCAACTAAAAGAACAATAACCTCTTCTCCTATTCAAGAAGATATTTTAGACACCAATTCTGAAGCCTTTTCAAAAAATAAGATTAACGATTATGCTATTAATTACACCATAAACTTCCAACACTCCCCTATTAACAATTATTTATTTGGTGTAGAATATAATTCTTCCAAACTAAACTATACAGAATCCAACAACGACGTATTGGATATTACGGGTTTCCGCAATGTTTCTATAGACAATAATATTAATAGTTACACTTTGCTATCTGAATATACTTTTACTAATAGTATTTGGTTTATTAAATCTGGTATTAGATTAAGCTACTACGACCACATCAACTCTGTAAGGTTAAAGCCTAGGGCAGTGGCTACACTTAAAGTTAATTCTCTTTTTAGACTAAATTTCTCTGCCGAAATAAAAAATCAATTAATCAGAAAATCTTTATTGTCGGCAGATACTAGATTTGTTAGTTACCGACAAGCTTGGATTATAGCAGACAATAACTTAAATATTCCTATTCTAGATAGCAATCAGGCAACTATAGGATTTACTTTTAAGAAAAAAAATACGGTTATAGATGCCGATTTCTTTTTCAAAAAAAACGAAGGCTTAACTTTTTTTGATCCAAATACAGAACGTGCTAACAACACAGATGTTTTTATAGGAAGTGGTAAAATTTATGGGGTAGATTTTTTAGCTAAGACTAGTGTAAAAAAATTTACCACGTGGTTCA
Organism: uncultured Aquimarina sp.; assembly: GCA_938011245.1. Lineage (GTDB taxonomy): Bacteria > Bacteroidota > Bacteroidia > Flavobacteriales > Flavobacteriaceae > Aquimarina. Next base: position 5,764 of record CALLUJ010000015.1, read on the forward strand.
ATTATTCCTATAATAAAAACCTAGTTAGATTCAACGAGATACAAGACTCTGCTTTTTCTTCTAATAATGATATTACCCATTATATAAATTGGTCCTCTCAATATTCTTACAAAAGTGCTAATTTAGGGCTTTCTTATATTTATAGAAGTGGACTTCCTTTTTCTATCCCCACGGCTACTATAAACGAACAGGGGGAACCTGTTTTTGTTTACAACGATATTAACAGAGGTAGATTACCCGATTACAAAAGTTTAGATGGCTCTGTTTCGTTTACAATAAAGAATAAAAAACGCGATTTTTTTAAAGTGAAATATGGAGTTATGATTAAGAATATTTTACAAAATAAAAGTATCCTTAGTCGAAATTTTGGGTTTAATCAATTATTTAAGGACGACGCCCCCATCAGTGGTCAAAATAACACTGAGTTTTTTCAATTTGATAATCTTAGTAAAAAATTAAACTGGGACGCTTTTATCCAAATTAGTTTTTAGAACTGGAGCAAGTTATCTATTTACCTCCTCCCGCTCTTTGATTAGGATCGTCTATCGCTCCACCACCTATACCTACTTTACTCATCCCTGCCGATACTGTCGAGCTTTTTAATTGGTAGGTTAGAGTACTTCCTAGTTGTTGTCCCATTGAACTACCTTGTGCTACTAACATATTAGCAAATTGTGGTACTTTAAAAATAATAAATATCATGGCTATTTGGAATACCATGGAAAACAAGATATCTGGCTTATCTAAATCTAAATTCGGTCTTCCTAAAATTCCTCCTACTGCATCCTCGTTTACAGGCACTAAAATAATAATAACTCTAACTATATTTAATACTGGTATCCATAAAAAAACAGATAGAGTACTTTGAAACCAATTGGCTAATACCCTCTCGTTTCCTGGAATTAAAGCAAATGCCAAAGCAAAAGGTCCTAAAATAATATGTATTGCTTTAATTAATAGCTGCGAAAATATTACGTAACCTGCAGCTATGGTTCCAATAAAAAATATAACTAAATGAAATAATTCTAAGAATGGATTTACCTGTAATATGTCATGAATACCATTACCTCCTGCGGAATCACTATCCTGCGTATATTGCAATTTCCCTCTTGCTGCCTCTCTAATACTATTTATATCCGAAATCCCCGTTGTGGTGCGCAATCCGTCTAATATAATATCATTAACCAATGTAACAGGGGTTTCTAATACCAAGTCTACTAACGGAACATACAAAACTATTGCCCCTAAAATTAAAGAAGGCCTTACTAAAGTTGATCCTTCAATTTTTTCTGCATCCCCAATAAACACTTTTATTACTTTATAAAGCACATAAATAGTGGTAATAACTCCTGCAAACAAGCCTACTGCTCTTAAAATACTGCGTATGTATTGAGCTAATAACGGATTGAATACGTTTTCAAAGTTGTCAATTAAAGTATAAAAATTCATAATATTTAGTTTTGAAAAATAGAGCGTTTAAATAAGCATTGCATATTACTTAGAATATCTGTTCATTGTCCATTATAATTATTGATAACTGTAAACATTTATTCTTTAAAGTGTATTATCTGTAACAAAAAACTACTACTTCCTTTATATCATAACAAATTAATCTGTAAAAACCCTATGGTAATATTTGTAGGTATTTTTCTTTAAAACCGAATAATACCACATAACGTTTGTGAATTCATAAAAAATTAAGGAAGGATACTCATAATCTCACTTATGTTGTCTACTCCTTTTGAAATGGTATTATTATTTAATTCTGCTTTAAGATTTAGAAGGTCGGGTAATACATTTATATTACTAATTTCCATTAATCCATAAATTGCCAACAAATCACTGCTGTTTTTGATAACAAACTTTGCAGCTGGCAATGCCAAAAGATCCCTGTTTACTTTGTTGTAATTAAAAAAGATATTTATCAATTCATTTCTATGTCTGTAAATTTCTTGTCTTTCGTCCACAGACATTTTTTTGTAATCTAAATTTTGAAGACCTATCAATAACAAATTAGCTTTCTGAATCTCATTCATAAATTCTTTTTTATTTTTTGTTATGGCGTATTTAATTCTATTTACTCTAGAATTAGAAACACCAAGTGTTGTTAATCCCATCGCAACCAAAGCTGCCGATTTTAATCGATAACCTTTATTATCACTAAACTTTTTATTTTTAGAATATTTTTTATCTATTATAAAATCGTAGTTATCTATTGTGTCATCCATTTTTTTCTCAACACTCTCTAAACTTACTCCTCTTATCGCATTTTCGGCAACAATTGTTGCTAGTTTTAGATTGTTAATTACATCTGTATTAATCATTACTGTAAGGGTAGGTACCACACCTGGTGGAAATATTTTTACCATAGGCGTAAAAAGAGCTTCATTTTGAGAAATCATTTGAAAACAAACAAATAATAAACCACTTACTATACTTGCCTTTTTTATTTTATAACTTTTATATCCCATTTTTATATTTTAATAAATTGGACCTTAATGGAGCTTCTCTTTCTACTTCTTTTCTTATTATTTCTAGTTCTGTTATTAATGCATCATGAATACTCGAATATTCTTGTAGAATTTTATCTACTGTACCATTAGGTACTTTATGCTTTGTTCGTGCTCCAAACAAAAAAGCAAATAAGGTATGATTAACGTTTTTCAGGTAATTCATCCTTTGTTTACAAATTTTCTTTTTACGACTTAATATATATGCATCACAAAGAATAGTATATTGAGAAAAATAATTTTGCCAAAAATCATCAATTCTTTTTAAATCAGATTTTCCTATTTTTTCAAGACCATTAGTCAGCAAAATACGGGCTGTTGCTAGTGTTATATCTCTTCCTCTTCTTTCATAATCTTCTATAGCTTCTAATTCTTTCTTTCTAAGAGCAATACCTAAAACATCATAATATTTTTTGTCTAAAATAAGTGTTTTTAATGCAAACTGAGAAAACATACTACTGCTCAAAAATATAAAGACTAAATAAGAAAGGTGTTTTTTAAAATGAACTGTAATTTTCATGCTTTTTTATTTTAAGTGTTTTACATAATACATAGTTTATTTTTCATTAATATGTTATAAACAATGAGTGCTGTGCTGCTAATTATTTACAAATATTTTGTGTTTGTATTAAGCTACTGATAACTATTGCCACATATATTCTTTTTTATTATGCTCTAAAAACAAATAATATCTACAAAACCCTATTATTTAATTTGAGATATGAACTTATAGGGTTTTTTGCTTTTCAAATGTTATAAAATATACATACCCAATAAAATTATGATTGCATTTTCAAGACTCTTTTTTTTATTAATCATAACTATAACCAACTCCTTTTATAGTCAAGGGGTAATCATAGGTGCCGCCGTAGTTACAGCAGACCTAGAAGATGCTATTACCTCGTTACTCGTTACCAGCTCGTACAACAATAATGAAAGTGTGGACCAAGAATTAATCGATGGTTTGGATAAGTTTCAACGTTTATACTTAAAAAGAAATCTTTATAAAATAACCAATGTAACTAGGCTTAGAGAACTCCAAAGCGCGGTAAATAATTTAGAACTTAAGCTTGATAGCCTCTCCAATAGAAATCAAAGTATATTACTAAGAGTATCTAAAGGTCCTTTTAGATTAAACAGCAAAGCAGCTCAATTAGAAGATGCTATTGAGGGAATTAGAAGACGATTAGATTTGTTTAAAGATTTACCTGATAAAATGCATAATGTAAATATTATTTCTGGAGAACGCACCATATTAGTGCAACAGTTTAAACATAGCCTAGACATTATTAACAAATCTGTAAATCAACTAGAGTACTCCACAAGTACATTTGAACATATATTAGACAAACTTTATCAATCTGGAAAATCAATTTTTAAAAAATGAAAAATTTACTTTTTATTGTCTTCGTAATGTGTTGCACTAAATTAATTATTGCACAAGATGACACTCTTCCTAATGAGTTTAATGGCAAAAGTAGCGAGGAGATTTTCAGAGTTTTTAGTACTAAAACAAGACCTTCCCAACCTAGCATACCTTCGTCACCTGATCCAAATGTAGAAAGTGATCGTTTTTTCAAGGAGCAGGTTAAAAAAAAATATCCAAGACGTCTTTACCCTCAATATTACAATTACGATTCCACATCTGGAACATATAAATTTAAACCTGACATACTTGACTCTGAGAGTAGTCGATTAAGACGTAATTCTGAAAAAAAAGTGACGAAAAATCTTAATAAAAACCCAGAAGTCCAAAGGCACACTCAATCCTTTGCAGACGCTGGAGTCACCCCCCCTATATTTCCCTTTCCTATTCCAATCCCCTATGTTGGAAGTCCTGTATATACTGTAAAATCTACGCTTGAAGATCACCTCTCTACTGGAAATTATACTAAAATGCTCCAAAAAAACTCCCTTAGTCTTGTTTCTTATATTGCACTGAAAAAAAACATAGATGGGCTAGCTAAAGTTATTAAAGAAGAAAAAGAATCTTTAGAAAATATCCATGTTAGTATGGGGCTTATTTCTGGAGCCACAAAAAATTTAATAATAGCTCGTAGCAAAAAATATTTTAAAAAAAGCCACCTTATTCTAAACCCTGTAAATATTATTTCGGGAATGAAAGGGCGTAACTTTTCTAAAACTTCGATTATAACAGCGCGATACAATTATAAGATAAAGAAAGAAAATGATTACATAGATAATTATTTAGATGCAGATAATCCAATGTCTGAGGGGCAACGTTTTTTCTTAACCTTGTCCGCAATTAAAAATATATTAAAAATAACTTTAGAAAATGATTCATACTAGACAAAGAAGAACTTATCTTTTTACTTTAATTTTTTATTTAATTACTCATTTTAATGGCTACTCTCAACTTATAGAATTAACTGATGTCTTAAAAACAACCGCTAAGCTTGCCATTACTGCCCAGCTCAATTACGAAAAAGCTGTAAAAGAACGAATTGTAGATCAATTAGGTGAAATTTACGACCGAGAACTCGAATTAGACCAAAAAAAACAAGTTTTAAGTAGCATTTCCACTCATACTGTTTTGGGAGTAACAACTATTTTATTTGTAGATACTTTTGTAACCTATTATGATTATAAAAAAAAAGTGAATCGCTTAAAAGCTCCAGGAGTTAGATTTTTCTCTAAATATTTATTGAATGATTCTTTTAAAACACTGGAGTTAATAGATCAAGAAATGAGCAATCTCAAAAAAGATTCTTCTCGTCTGTTATTAACTGCCCTTTCCTTTAGCGGTGGAGTAGGTAAAAATTATATTGCTACTCTACAACTTATAAAGCGTATTATGCCACTTCGAATGAAAGTACTTAAAGTAAAAAACAACATTGACAATCTAAATGCTCTAAAGGTTATTTTTCCTAGAAGCTAACAAAGCCTTACTATATACAAATTATTAACGAATTTATGTATCCTTTGTTTTTTTCTACGAACATTAAAAAATGAAACCATAGCTAAGGCACAACTCCATTAAATTAAGCTTTTCCTACTTCGCATCTATTTGATTTTAGTTACTTTTTTTGGGTTATGGTTCTGCATTATTTATTTCTTAGATTAGTCTTTTCTGGTCTTATAGGAACTAATTTTTTTTGAATAATATTTTTAACTCTTTGGTCGTTTTCTCAATGTCTTTTTCTGAAAATAGAAGCGTTATAATTCTGTCTTTCAAGACCCCATAGCTTAAATTGTTATTTACTTTATATTCATATTTTCGAAATTGATTTTCGATGGCTACTTCTTCTTTTATATTATTGCCGATTATAGATTGAATATTACTAACCAACATAGCAGCGTAAAAGTCTTTTAATATGGCTCTTTGTGAGTCTCCTATAAATAATCCTACTTCTAGTTTATTTTTCAATTCATTATAAAAAGTTTTTATCTTCCTCCGTTTAAATAAAGCTCTTTAAAAAGCCTAGAAGGGTACTTTCTAGTATTATGTAATGAATGAAGCAGCTAATATTTCTACCTCTTTTGAACTTAATTCTACTCGTGTTAATCTTACCCCTTTAGAGGTGCTAGCTTTTGTTCTCCTTTTTTCTTGTATATGTATTTATAACTATTTATTTCGACTACCCGAGATGCTTTATTGGTTTTGATGAAGTTTTTTAATGGATTTAAATCAGATTCTAACCGCATTACAAAAGGTATATTGCCTAAGTCTTTTAAAAAGCTATAAGAAAAGTAACCTCTATCAAAAACGACTAAATCATTAGTAGTACACTTTGGCAAATGCTTCAATGCAGTGCCCCTTTCATAAGTGCTTCTTGGATTGATATTAAACATCTATTACTAACTAATTTCTAACGTCATACAAAACGGATACTCTTGCCTTAATATTTGTATTTCCTGTTTAATTTCTAGCATAGCCATACATTTTAGATAGCCCTTTAAAAAAAGTTTTCTATTTCGAATAAAGTCCTTTTCTGAAACTCTAAATTTAGCTTTTAGTTCTTTCGAGTATATTTTTCGAGATATAATTTCAAGAATTTCTTAAGAGTTTTTAGAGATAAGTAATTGATTTAAAGTATAATAAGTATTTATAAATTAAATAAATAACCTGTTAACTTAATAACATTGAGCTAAGGTTTTTTATACGTTTCAACTGGCCAAACACTTTTGTGTTTCCCTGCTTTAAACTAACAGAAAACAACTACAAATATTTACACAAAACTTTTATAGATAAATCATATTAAAGAAACTCATTGAAATCGGACTAAATCACAGCCTAGTCTAACTGATGCTTCAAAAAAATTGGTAGAGTTTAGGTATAAAATTGAAGTCTTATTAGTTCATAATCGTATATCGGTTTATAATTATTTATGCTTATCCGTATTAGCACCTAATTTTGTAATTTAGACCTAAGTTAAGAGCGATAAAAATGCACATATTAGATTTTTATAAAGAATATCCAGATGAGTTAAGTTGTAAACTTAAATTTAAAGAAATTCGAGATTAAGAAGGTATTACCTGTAAGAAATGTAGTGGCTTAGCCCATTATTGGAAGAAGGGCAAATGGAGTTACGAATGTAAGAAGTGTAAATTTAGGACTTCCCTTCGTTTAGGAACAGTAATGCAATCAAGTAAATTGAGTTTTCAATATTGGTTCATAGCGATGCATTTAATAAGCTCTACAAAGAAGAGTTTTTCAGCCAAAGAAATGCAAAGACAATTAGGACATAAACGATATGAGCCTATCTGGGCGATGATGCATAAAATAAGATTAGTGATGGGATTACGAGATGCAGATTATCAATTGTCAAAATGGAT
>CALLUJ010000016.1 GCA_938011245.1 uncultured Aquimarina sp.
TAATCGTTGTGCTTTAAAGTAATCGATACATGATTTTTCATCTGGAAATTGTTTGTGGAAATCAGATAAAGTCATATAGAATTTTTAATCTAATTTAAGAATTAAAATAGAAAAAGACCAAAAACGGATAGTCATAAAATAAATTATTAATAGTTTATATTGTAATTAGTTTTATATATAAAAATTACGATATAATGACTGTAATTACTGCCATAATTGAAACACTTACTGCCAATGAAAAAAAGGAATTTATTCAATTATTAAAGAGAAAAAATACTCGATACGATACTAAAAACATAATATTATTTAAGCTACTAAATAGCCATACCACTCCTAAAGATATCCAATTAAAGCTCTATAAAAAACCTTCTAAAGGAGCCTACCATGCTCTATGCAAAAGGCTTCACGATAATTTAATTGATTTTATTGCTTCCAAAAGTTTTAAAAATGAATCTTCAGAAGAAATGGAAGTTTTAAAATTACTGGTTGCTAGCCGTACTTTTTTTGAGCATAAACAATATGCTATCGGTTTCTCGACACTTGCAAAAGCAAAACGCAATGCTAAAAAATATGATTTATACAGTATATTAAATGAAATTTATTACACACAGATTTTATATGCTCAACAAAACACCAAAGCTTCTTTACCTAATTTAATTCATGAATTCAAAAACAATCAAGAACTCTTAAAACAAGAAGAAAACTTTACTTTATTCTATGCCTCTGTTACTTACGAAATTGAGCAATTAGATATCTCATTAGTAGATATATTAGAATCTAATTTCTCTAAGTATAGTATTTCTGTTTCCGAAAATTTAAGTTATAAATCCTTTTTTTTCTTATTAGAAGTTATTACTAATACGGCAAATATTAATAGAGATTACAAGAACATACTTCCTTTTATAGAAAACACCTATAAATTACTTAAAAAGGAAGAGCGCCTAATAGAGAGACAACTTTTTTATCATATTCAAATTATATATTATGTAGCGAATTCACATTTTAGAAATAGAAATTTTAATACTACACTCCACTATTTATCGGAAATGTTACAACAAATGCATTTACAACAAAGAAAGTATTACAATCGTTTTTTACCTCAGTACACATTACTTTACTGTTTAACTCAAAATTTTATTGGAAATGCATTGGGTTCAATTCAAACTCTTGAATGCTTCAATTTTAAAAAATACAACTCTCAAATATCGTATTCTTTAGATTTACGATTAGCTTTAGTTCTTTTTTATTTTCAGCAGTCTCAATTCAAAAAAGCTTTGGAAGTCTTTAATCATTTTCATCATAGTGATTATTGGTACACTAAAAAGGCTAGCAACTTATGGGTAATACAAAAAAATTTAATTGAACTTTTAATTTATATTGAATTGAATTTCGAAGATCTTTTAGAGTCCCGGCTAAAAAGCTTTAGTAAAAAGCATATTTCGTATTTAAATAGCAAAAATGAAATTGAAGTTATTATTTTCTTCAAATTAATTACTTCTATATCTAAAAACTTTACATACATCCAAACTAAAGAGTTTAATATTAAAATTAAGCAGCTTAAAGACACTTCTAATCTTAAAAACAATGATATCTTTTATATTAGTTTTTATGCGTGGTTGATTTCTAAACAAAATCAAACCAATTTGTATGAAAACACACTAAAAACATTACAACAAAGTAATACTCCTTCTCTTTAAATTCATTAATACTCTTAAGAATTGTATTCTAAAACCAACTCAATTATCTTAATGCTTCTTTACCTTCATTTAAAGCCTATTACTTTCCACTATAGCCCCTATAAAGAAAAGCATTAAGTCTCTTTTTGCTTTTACTTTTCTTAAATGTTTTCTTTTGATTCACTAGGGTTAATTCGTAATAAAAATTACTCTTGCATTCATTAAATTAATTCTGGGGAATTATCAATATTTAAGAATATTCAATAAACGCGTATTAAATTAGAGGTGGCATTATATAAACTTCCCATTAAATTCTTTTATAAAAAACGAGAATCCTAAAGTTTTTAGAACTCTCGTTTTAAAAAATATTTTTTTTATAGATTATAAAAAAGTATTACTGTTTAATTAACTTTTTATTCGTTACTGTTTCTCCTTCATTTATTTTCACAAAATAAATTCCGGTTGATAAATCTGAAATATCTATTTGATTATCTTCTGATATATTATAAGAAGGGATATGTTTCACCATTTGTCCTATAGTATTAAAAATATATACAGAAGCTGTCTGAACATCGTCAATACTTATAGAATCATTATTATTCACAATAATATTTAAATTCTTTGAACTTGAAGGGCAAGCTCTTAACAACTCTCTAAAGCCAATAAAATTCTTCTGATGTTCTGCTCTGGAACGATTGTTAAACGTAATGTTTTGAACTCTAACAGAATAACACATTAAAGGAGCTCCTTGTGTTGGATTTCCTCTGCTATCTGTTATATTAGTTTCACAAGCAGAGTTTGCCCTATTGTCTATTGCTCCTACTGAACGAAAGATTCTAGATTCTCCATCTGGGCTAATTGGTGTATTTAGTAAGTTACCCTGTCTTCCATTACATCTAAAAAACGCAATCATTCTACCCGTTACTTGTGCTCCTGTTGCTTGAGGGTTTACCGTAATATTTCTAATAATTGAATTTGAATTAAAACTACCAGAATTTGCTACTGCTGTCCCGGTTGCTTCAACGTTTACACCTCTAAAACCTGGTGCTAATACAACACCAAATGCAGAAGCATCAGCTCTCACACCACCCACTTCTACCAATCCTTGATTTACACGGTGTGGAGATAATAATACTGCAGCCTGACCATTAGATACTCTAACGTTTCTAGCAGCAATATTATTAATCGTCATAGAACTGTCAGAAGATACAATACGGCCATCACTCTCTATACGCAATGATACCCCCCCGGTACCATTTAAATTTGTGAAAAGAATATCTCTACCAGCAACCATTTGCATAATTCCAAACCCTGCTCTAGCACTAGTTTGTCTTACATTATTTATAAAACCATTTCTAGGAACTCTATCAAAATTTCTTTCTCCACCTTCAAAACTAAAAAACAAACTTGCAAATAGGGTGTTTGCGTCATTTATAATAACATTACGCAGTCTAAAATTAGTTACATTACCAAACCTAGCTAAAGTAGCTTGTGTGGTACTATTATTTGCCCGTATATTTACAGCAAACCTCCCTCCCATTCCTTCTACAGAAACATTTCTAAGAGCTGTAGCACTACCGTTACCAAACATAAAAATATTGTTTCTGAAACCAGGTAGTAAACGGGTAATAATTCTAATATTACTTTGAATTCTAATCCTAATATTATTTAACATGTTAATATTTGCCAAATAAATGTTTTTTCTATCAATTATAAATGTATCGTTATCAACATTTTCAGCTAAAATTTCAATTGTCCCTCCTCCTTGTCCAGACAATCTTCTAATTTCAAAATTTAATCGTTGTGAATCTACAGCATCATTATTTCCAGTTAACCTAATTCTAAAAGTCGTTCGTCTCATCCCAGAAGTTAAGGTGAAATAGTCATTAGGGGTAGTTGATAGTGAGAACGGTTGAGCACTTGTAGTACAAATACATAAAAGGTTAGCAAATAAGGTTAAACAAAACAGTTTATTTAATGTAATTCTTTTCATAATTTTTTTATTTTACAGTTGTTATTTGTGAACTTCATAAATATACTTAATTAATTTAATTTATTCGTAATTTTATATTGTTAAAAATAATAATTTAATAATAATTAACAATATAATAATATATTTCGTTTTCGTTATTTACTCATATTAAATTTAATTAACCTTAATAATATAACTACAACAACTAGTAATAATAGTACTAAATGCTATTATTAAAATTATAATAGAAAATCGTTCTACATTATACGTATTAACCTTAAATTTTGTTTTTATATTGTAGCCTATTAATTTTATTACTTTTGCGAAAATTTGTCAAAAAAAAATCTAAAAATAAGATTACTAAAAAGTTGCTTATTAGCTACTCTTTAGTACTACTTATTACTGTTGGTGCTTTTATTCTATTTTATAAGCAATTGAGTAGGTTTAATGAATTTAGAAATGAAACTACTGGATTTAACGATCATATTTTTCTAATAACAGAAACCATTACAGACCTGTACGAAGTAGAATCGCTTGGAAGAAACCTTATTAAAGATGCCGATACTATTGCTTTTAAGGTTTACAAAAAAAAGATTGAAAAAATTAATAATTCTATTGATTCTCTTGCCACAAAATATCCCGATACCAGCCAACGAATAAAAATTAATACTATTAACGATTTACTTAGACGAAAAAGAATAAATATTGATCAACTTATTGAAATTTATAAAAAGAAAAACGCAGAGACTTATTACGCCACAGCCGTGAGGGAATTAAAGAAAATAGATCCTACATTTAAAAATTATACTTATAAGAACCGATTTAGAAATCTAAAAAGTCACCAACGCAATTATTTAATTAAACTATTAGAATACTCTAAAATAGACAATGAAAATAAATTAAGTAATAAAACAATAGATTCTATTGCTGCATCAGTAACGCAGGTTCTTCTTAAATTATCAAAAGAAGAGCGAGATATTCAAAAAAGTATAGAGACTAAAGAAGATGAAATTTTAGAAAATGAACGCATCCTTACTTCTCAGATTAGAGATATGTTAACCGCTTTGGAGTATAAAGAACTTCAATTATATAGCCAACAAGCTCAAAAATCAAAAGATATTTTATCTAAGACATACAAGATACTTTTCTTTTTTGCTTTATTAAGTTTACTAATGGCTCTTGTTTTTCTAAACCTTATTAATAAAGATGTAAAAACTGAAAACAAAAGTCGTATAGAACTTCAGAAAGCCAAAAACTACACTGAAAAATTATTAAAAAATAGAGAACGTTTAATGAACATGGTTACTCATGATATTAGAGCTCCTTTAAATACCATAATGGGATTTTTAGAATTATTAGAAAATTCGGAAACTAGTACTAAAAATCAACAATATATAAACCAAATGCAGAAATCTTCGGATTATATGTTAAATTTAGTAAACGAGTTATTAGACTTTTCTAAAGTAGAGTCTGGAAAACTCTCTATAGATAAAGTTAGCTTCCAACCCAATACCGTAATTGAAAATGCTATTAGACTAGGGATACCTACTAAAATTAATAAAGACCTTAAAGTTTCCAGTAAAATTGACGAACGATTACAAGGAATATTTATAAGTGATCCATATAGAATAAGACAGATTGCCGTAAACCTTATTAGTAATGCTTATAAGTTTACAGAAAAAGGGTATATTATTGTTACTGCACATTTAGATAATCCAAACAGCAACAACCCTGTTTTAAAACTATCGGTATCTGATTCTGGCGTAGGAATAGATACTCAACAACAAGAGTCCATTTTTGAAGCATTTAAACAAAACGAAACAACTAAAACCCAAAATTATAAAGGTTTTGGCTTAGGTTTGTTTATTACTAAAAATTTAATAAAATTATTAGACGGAGAGCTAAGCGTAACGAGCCAATTAGGAAAAGGGAGCTCTTTCAAATGTTTAATCCCTATTGAAAAAAGCACGACTTCTTTAATTAAAAATACCTCAAAAAAAATAATTTTACCTAATCAAAATATTTCGGTAGTAATTATAGATGATGAGATTTCTCAATTAACCTTTTTAAAAGCCGTTTTAGATCAAAATAAAATTAAACATACTAGTTTTCAAAATGCTAAAAACGCCTTGGGTTTTATAATTAAGAACAAGCCAACTATTGTTTTGACAGATATTCAAATGCCTATTATGGATGGTTTTGAGCTTATAAAAATTCTAAAAAAACATCCTAAAACCGATAAAATACCTGTAATAGCATTAACTGGCAATAACATATTTACACCCCAAAGTTTCAAAAAAGCTGGATTTTCTTCTAATTTAATGAAACCTTACAAACCTCAACAATTATTAGAAATTATTGCTTCTTTTATTAACATAGAAATAAATACCCCCGAAGCTACTAAAATCCAAAACAAGGAATTAGAGCTTATAACTCCTTATTACAACCTTACAGATTTGGTTCTTTTTATGGACAACGATTTAATTGCCGTAAAAAAAATAATCGAAACATTTTATAGTAGTACCTTAAACCATGTTAAGGAATGGGAAGAAGCTATTTCCTTTAAAAATCAAAACACCATTAAATATTTAGCACACAAAATGCTTCCTATGTTTATGCAAATCCATGCAAAAAATATCTCAATTCAACTTAAAGAAATAGATCAAAGAGAAATAATAGACCAACCCTGTTTTTATAAAGACTGCGAAATAATACAAGACGAAATTTTAAATATTTTAAAAAATATAAAAAAATTTATAGCTTAATATCTAAGCGTTTTAATTTATTATAAAGCGTTTTTCTATCTATTTGAAGCAATTTAGCTGCCTTAGCCTTGTTTCCTTTAGTTAACTCTAAAGTCCTTTTAATTTTAGATGCTTCAGACTCTTCATTATATAGAGGGCTTATTTCTATTTGTTTGTTTGATTTTACTATTGAAATGGGTAAATGGTCTACTCTTACAAATTCGTTATTTTTAGATAATAATACAACTCGCTTAATTACATTTTGTAATTCTCGAAGGTTACCTGGCCAATTATAATTTTTTAAAACAGTGTACACTTCATCATCAATACCTAAGCAATTTCTACCTAATTCTATATTTGCTTTTTCTATAAAATGATTAACAAAAAGCATCAAATCTCCAATTCTATCTCTCAAAGAGGGAACATTAATCGTAAATTCATTTAATCGATACAACAAATCTTCTCTAAAATCGCCTTGTTCGGACTCTTCTTCTAAATTACTATTAGTTGCTGCGATAATCCTAATATCAACATCCATTTCAGTAGTACTTCCTACTGGTCTAATTTTTCTTTCTTGAATAGCTCTTAACAATTGTACTTGAAGCTCGTAACTTAAATTTCCTATTTCGTCTAAAAACAATGTTCCTCCATTGGCCATTTTAAAATGTCCTTCCTTATCCGATAATGCTCCTGTAAAAGATCCTTTAATATGACCAAAAAATTCGCTTGAAGCCAGCTCCTTAGGTATTGCTCCACAGTCTACTGCTACAAAAGGTTTTTTTGCTCTCGTACTTAAATCATGAATAGTTTTTGCTATATTTTCTTTACCTGTTCCACTTTCTCCAATAATTAGAATAGACATTGGCGTAGGAGCCACTAACTCTATATAATCGTGCATTTTTTTTGAAACCGAAGTATTTCCCTTTATAAAACCCGTTGTAAGCGCCTTAACATTTTCTATTATATGCTCATCAGTATTAATTACTTGTTCAGAAAAATCTGTTTCAACCTTTAAAGAAGGTGTTTCTAATGCTTTTTCTATAACCGATAATAGTACAGAAGGCTGAATTGGTTTTTCTAAATAATCTAACGCCCCTAATTGCATGGCTTTTACTGCAAGATTAATTTCTGCATAACCTGTCATCATTATTATAGGGAACTCTCTTATTTTTTTGGCATATTCTATAATTTCCAAATCGTTACTATCGGGAAGTCTCATATCCGACAATAGTAAATCGTAGGTAACTGTATCTAGTTCACTTTTGGCCTGTCCATAAGTACTAACAGTGGTAACTTTATAATTCTTCTTAACTAAAAAGGTTTCTAATAATTTACTAAACGACAAATCGTCTTCAACTAGTAAAATATGTGCCATATACTATATTGTATGTTTTAAAATAGATGCTCTCAAATTTTGCACCAAGAGTTAATACTAAATGTATGGTATTTGATATTTGCACACAAAAATACTTTGCGTTGTAAACTCATACATTTAGTAATTTTATATAAAAAATCTCTCGCTACTAAAATTATAAAACTGAATTTACAACGCAAAGTATTTATCTGTAAAAAGCAGTTAATTTGAATTCCTTCTAAAAATTATAGGTTAAAAAAACGGACCGTCCAAGATATGGACAGTCCGTTTTACACACTAACTAAAACTATAATAAAGCATTACCAGTACTTTATTAGGTTACTATAGCTCTAACCATTCACCTTTGGTGTTGGCATAAACTATAGATTCTTTTCCTTCGTGGCTAAGCATTAACTTATATACCCCTTCCTTATTAACAAATGCTTTGGAAATTTTAGAGTTTTTATAATCCTTTTTTACTGCTTCTTTTACAGCTTCAGGCAATGTAGTGGCATCTACTTCTAAAAAATCTCCTTCATTAACATTAATTGTTGTTTGAGTAGAAGAAGGTGTTAAATTTAAATTGGCCGCAAAGATTTGTGTTGAGAAGACGGCGATTACTAAAATGTGCGATAACTTTAGATTATTCATGATTGATTTGCTATACGTTGTAATAAATTTGAGTATTTAGTATAAAGGAAAATTTATGCCAATAAAATTATATCGGCTAAAAAATCACCGAATATCAATAATAACAAGGGCTATACTGTCTTTTATAAAAATATAACACCAGACAAAATGTGTAGAAATAAAAGGGAAGTGTAGATAATATCTACATATTTACTGGGGAATACATAAAAGCAGCCTTTTAGAAAATCTAATTCCCTACATCTTTTAAAAAAACGGCGAACCAAATATGTTATATTTCGATATTAATTTGAATTATGCCTTAAAAAACATTAAGAGAATTACATTGCTATCGACAAACACAGACATTGATGATTATTAAGTAAATAATTTCATCAAAAAACGCTCTAATTCTTACCTTTGATTAAGACTAATTAGCTGCGATTCTAATTAAAAACATAAACAATACCTAATGAAAGTAATATCATATAATGTTAACGGCATTCGTGCTGCACTAAAAAAAGGATTTATAGAATGGTTAACTGCCGCCAATCCAGATGTATTGTGTCTTCAAGAAATTAAAGCGCAAGAAAATCAATTAGATCTTTCTGTTTTTCACGATTCTGGTTATAAATACTGTTATTGGTATAGTGCTCAAAAAAAAGGTTATAGTGGAGTAGCTATTTTATCTAAAAGAAAACCTAATCATATTGAATACGGAACAGGCATAGAGTATATGGATTTTGAAGGAAGAAATATTCGTGTAGATTTCGACGGAATTTCGATAATGAGTATGTACTTGCCCAGTGGAACTAATAGTGCTAGGTTAGCACATAAGTTTATGTATATGGACGATATTTTGGAATATCTAACAGTGCTTCGAAATGAAATTCCAAATTTATTAGTATGTGGTGATTATAATATTTGCCATGAAGCTATTGACATACACGACCCTGTTAGGTTAAAAACGGCTTCTGGTTTTCTTCCCGAAGAGCGTGAATGGCTTAGTAAGTTTATAGCTAGCGGATTTGTAGATTCTTATAGAGTATTTAACAACGAACCACACAACTACAGTTGGTGGAGTTATCGAGCTAATGCCAGAAACAACAATAAGGGTTGGCGTATTGACTACCATATGGTAACCGAATCTTTACAAGATAAATTAACAAGAGCTACTATTTTACCCGAAGCAAAACATAGCGACCACTGCCCTATTGTTGTAGAATTAGATACTATCCCGTAAAGTATCTACACAATAATCAATAAAAAAAATTCTTTAACTAATCAATATTCAAATTCAATAGGTAATTCATCCTATTTCCTTTTAGGCTTTTTTATTCAACCACTCCGCTGCTCCTTTTATAATTGGATATGCCATCAAAACTCCTAACCCATTTTCGTTATAAGTAGCTAACTGGAGTATGGTTTGTTTCTCGAAATAATCAATAATTATTTGTTGTCCTTTTTCTCCAGACTGATTACAAAAAATACAATAATCCAAAACATGTTCGTTAAACTGATATGCGTATAATAGTGCCGCAGCACTTACAAAACCGTCTATTAAAATAATCATTCTTAAAGATGCAGCTTTTAAAAAGGCTCCTGCCATTACTGCCATTTCTAAACTACCAAAAGAGGTCATAACTTCTACAAGAGTCATAGGGGAACGCTTTTTTTGAACCTTGCAAAGCAGTTCCATTCTAATTTCAGAATAATGTGTATTTGAATTCTTTTCAAAAGAAATACATTGTTCTATCGGAATATTAGCAAGGTTGGAAGTTAATAATGCTGCTGGCAATTTATTGTCTTTACCTGTACATCCAAAACCTATTATATTAGATGCTTCTTCTTTTTTTTCATGAACTAAAGTTTCGCCTATTATTATACATTTTTCATAATCTAAAACTTCCATTGTCGTATTTATAGTAGGTTTTTCTACACGTCTTTCTATTTTAAATTCTCTATTAAGTTTATTACACTGACAATCTTCTACTAAACCTATGTCGTAATACGTAATATTTACTTCTTTATTTGAATTATACGCTTCTAACAAAGAAGTATCTTTAAATAAATTTTGTAATGCTTTACAAGATTCTGTATTTAAGGTTTCTAAAATACTTGAATCGGATGCTAATATTAATAAAGATGGATTTGTAATTATAGGTGCTATTTTTTGTTGAATAGCAGCAATTTTAAAAGCTAAATCTTTAATTACCCCTACTTCCAAAGTTTCTATTGGGTTTTTAATAGAGTCTACCTCTATAGGCTTTATTTCGTGAAAATCTACTGGAAAAATCTCATCCATAACTAAGTATTAACAATATTAAATTTTCCTGTTCCTACACTAAAAAAATTCTAAAAATAAGATATCACATCTAAGATTACCATAAATATTTATTTATCAAATACTTACAACAGGTTTATGCGCGTTTATAAAAATCTCATTTTTATTAAATTTTTTATTCAAAAATACCCATTTACATAAATTAAAATCAACAAAAATACAAAAATGATGAAAAAAGTTTAAAAAGTACCGCAGAATGTATTTTTTGTACTCTAATTACTTAAGTATTGATACGTAATTTTGAGATACACTAAAAAATGAGGATTATGACAGAGAAAAGAAAAGCTATACTATTATCCATTAGCCTACTTATAGGCTTTATAATTATTGGTGAATTAGTTACTGGTAATGGCAAAAGAGGCGGTGAAAATTTAACAGAGTATCAACAGTTAATGGGAATGGGAGAACCACAAGCCCATGTGCCTGGTCCACTAGAAGTTTTTAAATTAGGATTCAAAGAATTAAGTCATCCATTTTATGATAATGGTCCAAATGACAAAGGTATTGGCACTCAGCTTTTTTATTCTATAGCTAGGGTTTTAGCTGGGTTTTCACTGGCAGTACTATTTGCATTACCAATTGGTTTTTTAATAGGAATGTCTCCATTATTTTATAAAGCACTCCAACCTTATATACAAATATTAAAACCTGTATCTCCTTTAGCATGGATGCCATTAGCATTATTTATAATAAAAGATTCCATTATGTCATCTGTATTTGTAATATTCATATGTTCTATATGGCCAATGCTTATTAATACTGCTTTTGGAGTAATGTCTGTAAAAAAAGACTGGCTTAATGTTGGCAAAACTTTAGAAATGGGAAACTTCAAAACTGCTTTTAAAGTAATTCTACCCGCTGCTCTACCTACCATATTTACAGGAATGCGTATTTCTATGGGGATTTCTTGGTTAGTTATTGTAGCTGCAGAAATGCTGGTAGGTGGAACTGGTATTGGATATTATGTATGGAACGAATGGAACAATTTAGATCTTTCTAGTGTGGTTTTTTCCATACTGATGATTGGCATAGTAGGAATGTTTTTGGATACTATTATTGCTTATTTCTCAACATTTTTTGTGTATCAAGAATAACTCGATTAATTAGACTAAAACTCAAAAAAACCATCTATGAAACAGTTTCTTAAAGTAAAAGATTTAGTTAAAAAATTCCCTATTAATAATGGAAAAGAAGAGCTTACCGTATTTAAAAACATAAACTTTACCATAAATAAAGGAGAATTTGTAAGCATTATAGGACACTCTGGTTGTGGTAAATCTACAGTATTAAACAATTTAGCAGGGTTAGATATGCCAACCGAAGGAAAAATTTCTATGCTAGATAAGCCTATTACCGGTCCTAGTTTAGATAGAGGTGTTATTTTTCAAAACCACAGCTTACTACCTTGGCTTAGTGCTTTTAAAAATATTACCATGGCTATCCATTGCAAATTTAAAGATATGCCTAAAGAAAAAGCCGAAGAAAGGGCTATTCGCTTTTTGGAAATGGTAGGGCTTAAAGATGCTATGAATAAAAAGCCGTCGGAGCTATCGGGGGGAATGAAACAACGTGTAGGTATTGCTAGGGCTTTTTCCATTGCTCCTTCCCTTTTATTGATGGACGAACCTTTTGGCGCTTTAGATGCATTAACAAGAGGAAAATTACAGGATCAGTTGGTTGAAATTTGTGACAAAACCCAACAAACCACTTTTATGATTACTCACGATATTGACGAAGCTATTTTATTATCCGACAAAATTCTTTTAATGTCTAATGGCCCTGAAGCACGTGTTGCAAAAGAAATTATCGTAGATATTCCTAAACCTAGAAGCAGAGCTAGCATTATAAAGCATCCTGCTTATTACGAAGTTAGGAATTACTTAGTAGACTTTTTAGTGGAAGGTTCTGAAACAGTTAGACAAAAATTATTAGACGGTAATCTTAATGATGAGAGTTTTCCTATTCAGGTGAATCCCTACCAAGAAAAGATAAATTCAAAAAAGTTACAAACAGCATAAACAACCCTTAAAACAATAATGTTATGATGAAAAAAGAAGCTATGACAGATGCTATTATGGTAGCAAAAACAAGTAAAAAAACAACTTGGGAGGCTCTAGGGAAAACAACTCAATTAGATCCTATTTGTATTGCCGCAGCCTGTTTAGGAAGTGCTTCATTGTTGGAAGATGAAGCAGATGCTTTAATTACTGCCTTAGATCTTGGGCAAGATGTTAAAGAAGCTTTAATGAGATACCCTACTAAAGGCGTAGGACAGGTGGTACCTAGCGATCCTCTAATTTATCGTTTTTATGAAATTGCTTATGTGTATGGTCCAAGTGCCAAAGAAGTTATCCATGAAATGTTTGGAGATGGAATTATGAGTGCTATTGATTATACCATGAAAGTTAACAAAGTAGAAGATCCTAAAGGAGATCGCGTACAAGTAGTTATGGAAGGTAAGTTTTTACCTTATAAAAAATGGTAATCTTTAACCTTCTTTATATAATGAAACCAATGGTTACTTCTTTCACAATTTTAATGTGACCATTTTGTGGGAGTTTCAACTAATTATTAATCTTTAAAAAATTTCTTATGTCTGTAAAAAGTTTAGATAATCCCTACAGCGAAAAATCAAACCTAGCGCATGGTGCTGGCTGTAATTGTAATAGCTGTAATAGTAATACAGTACAAACCAGTTCACTTCCACAAAACGAAGAACAAATAGTAAATAGAGTAGTAGAAACTTCAATAATCAAAGCCTTGTTTGGTGGTAATGATGTAAAAAGGCGTCAATTTATTAAAACCGTTGGGGAAAGTACTTTTAAGGCTGCATTACTTTCTGTTTTGCCAATGGGCTTATTACAATCTTGTGCTAACGATACTAAGAAAAAAACAGAAAATGGAGGCGCTACAGCAAAAACAACCTCTAAATTAGAAAAAACAACGCTTAATATTGGCTTTGTACCCATTACTTGTGCTACTCCTATTATTATGTCGAAACCAATGGGTTTTTATGAAAAATATGGTTTAAATGTAGACGTTATTAAAACTGCAGGATGGGCTGTTGCCAGAGACAAAAGTTTAAATAAAGAATACGATGCTTCGCATATGCTAACTCCTATGCCTTTAGCCATGACTATGGGTGCAGGCTCTGTAGCTTCTCCCTATGTAATGCCTGCAGTAGAAAATATTAATGGACAAGCTATTTGTTTACATCTTAAACACAAAGACAAACGCGATCCTAAACAATGGAAAGGTTTTAAATTTGGAGTACCTTTTGAATATTCTATGCATAACTTTTTATTACGGTATTATGTTGCAGAGTTTGGACTAGATCCAGATAAAGATATCCAAATTAGAGTTGTACCGCCACCAGAAATGGTTGCTAATTTAAAAGCTGGGAATTTAGATGGTTATTTATCTCCAGACCCTTTTAACCAAAGAGCTGTATATGAAAATGTTGGCTTTTTACATATGTTAACTAAAGATATATGGAAAGGTCACCCTTGCTGTGCTTTTGCTTGTAGTGATGAGTTTGTAAAAACTAAGCCAAACACATATTCTGCTTTATTTAGTGCCATAATTGACGCCACACATTATTCTTCTAAATTAGAAAACAGACAAGCTATTTCCGAAGCTATTGCTCCAAAAAATTATCTTAACCAACCAGCTTCTGTAATTGCTCAAGTATTAACTGGTAAGTACGCCGATGGACTTGGAAATATTATTAACGAACCAGATCGTATTGACTTTGACCCGTTCCCTTGGCATTCTATGGGAGTTTGGATTTTAACACAAATGAAGCGATGGGGCTATGTGAAGCACGATATAGATTATAAAAAAATTGCCGAACAGGTTTACTTAGCTACAGACTGCGCTTCTAAAATGAAAGAACAAGGTTATGAAGCTCCAAATATTACTTATAAGAAACATTATATTATGAATAAAGAATTTGACCCTAGCAAACCAGATGAGTATGTAAACAGCTTTGCTATTAAGGCAATCTAAAGAACACACGCTAAAACTAGTACTAAAAAGCCTACATTTCATATAGAAATTGGGCTTTTTTTCTAATAGATTATTTACTAAACCTAAAAATTACAGATTAGAACTTCGTTATAGAATTATAATATGCAATTTAGACAACTAACTCATAGCTTTAATATTACTTTCAAAAGTAAAATAGGAATACGAGTTTCTAAATTGGTCTGGGGTTTGTTTACAATGTTTTTTAAAAATTCTGCTGAAATAAGAATTATCGCTAAAATTTAATGACTCGGAAATTGCAGTAATAGACATATCTGTATGAATTATAAGTCGTTTAGCTTCTAAAATTATACGTTCTGTAATCATTTCCAACGGCTTTTTATCAATCATTTTTTTACATAAATAATTAAGCTGCTTTAAGGATAGGTTTAACTGCTCTGCATAAAAAGATACTGTTTCATGAGACGTGTAATTATTTTCAATAAGCTCTTCAAACTTATTAAGCTGCATTAACTCGTAATTATGAACCGATTTTAAGGTGTTTTTTTGGCTATACACTCGCATCAAAGTTATAAACATCTCACTAAGGTACATCCTAATCATTTCATGATAATTAAGATCGTGATGAGAATATTCCAAGCTAATTTTTTGAAATGTGTGATTAATCTGCGATTCTTGCTCTGCATTTAATTGGATATACGGTTGTCCAAACGTAGCTTTAAAAAACGGTAAATTAGAAAGTCTTTCTGTATTAAAATCCAATAAGAAATATTCCTTTGTAAAAAACAACACATAACCGTCCGTGTTTTTTGAAAGTTCCCATTTATGAATCTGACCTGGTAACACAATAAACATAGCGCCAGGTTTAATTTTATACTTTTGACTATCTATAAAATGGTTCCCTCCTCCTTTTGTAATTAGCAATATTAAATAAAAATCGTGCCCATGCGCTTCCTCTAAAAAGCAATTTTCTTTTAGATGGTCCTTAAATTTCCGAACATAAAAGTTATTTTGAAAATTAGATATACAATTATTGTAGTCTTTAAAATTCGAAATATTGAATACCGGAAGAGAGTAAGAATTTTTCATCTAAACAGATTTTCTTGAGCTACTTATAAGCTTTAACTAACCCTTCCTAAGTTAACAAAAATAGATAGGTTTTTATACTGCTGATTTGGTAAAACTTACCCCTGTTTTTTAATAATTCAATGACTTGAAAAAAATAACACACTAATTAACAACACCTTAAAAAAATACCCTATAAACTAAAAGAAATGCTTCAACGCTAATTCTCATGAATTTTATATAAAAAGAATACAGTTCGCACAATACTATTAGAAGTAAATTGTAACCATAATAGGTTTTTAGTGTCTAATTCGAAAATAGTATCATCTAATAAATAGTCTATCAAAATAAAGCTTTCACCTCATCAAAATCTAACCCTCCATAATTTCCACTACTCATTAACAACAGTATCTGATCTTTCATTTTTTGACTCAATAAAAAATTCTTAAACTCTGTAGGATTTGTAAATAATTTCAAATCTGTTTTTCCAAATGCGCTTTTAATTTCCTCCACACTAATCGGCGCCATTTTTTTTATAGCTAATGCCTCTGGCGAATAAAAAACAATTGCCGTATCGGCGGCATCTAAAGCTCCTTTATACTGAGTAATAAATTCTGAATTTAAACTACTATACGTGTGCAATTCTAAACATGCTAATAAATGTCTGTTTGGAAACTGATTTTTAACGGCTTTTGTGGTAGCGGTAACTTTAGAGGGGCTATGGGCAAAATCTTTATACGCAATAGCTGTTGGTGTTTCTGCTATTTTTTCTAAACGTTTAGAGGCTCCTTTAAAACTCGAAATAGCTTCATAAAACTCATCCTCGTCTATTCCCATATTTTGGCACACCCATTTAGCACCTGCTAAATTATTTAAATTATGCGCTCCAAAAATTTCTAATGGCAAAGCTCCTTCATTAGTTTCTATTAAAGTCTCGCCATCCTCTACCGAATACTCTGGAGTACAATACGGTATTTTTCTAATGGTATTTGTAGTGGCTTCTGCTAATTGTTTTACTACAGGATCTTCTTCATTATAAATTAAAATTCCTCCTGGTGTAATTTGACTAATAAACAATTCAAATTGTTTTACGTAATCTTTAAAAGTAGTAAATACATTAATATGATCCCAAGCGATACCACTTAACAAAGCTATATTGGGTTGGTATAAATGAAATTTTGGTCTACGGTCTATAGGAGAAGATAAATATTCATCTCCTTCTAATACCATAAAATCATTTTCTTCTGTAAGATGCACCATGGTTTCAAAACCTTCCAATTGTGCTCCTACCATGTAATCTACTTCTTTACTATAATAATGCAACACATGTAAAATCATAGAAGTTATTGTAGTTTTCCCATGAGAACCTCCAATAACTACTCGCGACTTTAATTTGGATTGCTCATACAAATATTCCGGATACGAAAAAATTTGTATCCCCTTTTGTTGTGCTTCTAATAACTCGGGATTATCTGCTTTTGCGTGCATTCCTAAAATTACGGCATCTATATTAGATGTAATATTCTCTGCATTCCAACCTATACTTTTAGGCAACAGGTTGTATTTGGCTAATCTGGATTTTGAAGGTTCAAAAATGGCATCGTCACTTCCCGTAACTTCTGCCCCTTTTTGATGTAGTGCTATGGCTAAATTGTGCATAGCACTCCCTCCTATGGCAATAAAATGTACACGCATGTATTTTAATTTTTCACTAAAATACTAATAAGTTGGAATACTTTATATTCTTAATCTATCCTTCTTTTTCTATAATAGATATTGCTTTATTGTATGCATTAACATCCAAATTACGTAATTGCTCTGCATACTTAAATGCTACTTTTTCACTCCCTCCCAATGCGGAGGGTAATTGTGTGTATAACTGTACTAATGCTAAACGGACATCTACAAATTTGGCATCTAATAACGCCGCTTGTTTAAAATGATATTTTATATCGTCTATTAAAAATAAAGCTTTCAATTTATTATTCTTAGCCTCCATACCTATAGCTCCTGCATATTTAAAATGATACATTGCATTGTCTTTATCCGATTTCATTAATGGCTTAAAGTAAGCTGCAGCAGTATGCCATTGTTGTTCTCTAAAAGAAATATCTCCTAAATATTCTATCGCTTTTGTATTATTAGGTTGTGTTTTCAAAAAAGACTTCAACTCTACTTTTGCAGCTTCAAATTGTTTTTCTTCAAATAGACGAATCCCTTTTTCTAAAGATTGCCCCACCATAGTATATGTGATTATCGAAAAAAATATTCCTAAAACAAATTTTATCATAGTAACCTTAAAATTACATTCTAAATGTACAAAACCTTCATTAATTCTATAACACAAGTATTTATAAACTTAGTATCTTTAAAAGCAAGTTTTTATACACAATCTAATGAATCACTTTTTTGTATTTCTTTTAACTTTTATGGTTCTTAATTTTTCAAATGCATTTTCCCAATCCAAAAATTATGAAAAAGAATGGTCCACTATTGAACAACTAGAAATTGATGGTAAAGTGGCAACAGCACTAGAAAAGGTTGACGCTTTATTAATAAAAGCTTCTAATAGGAAAAATGCCCCTCAACAACTAAAAGCGTTACTGTTTAGGTGGAAATTTTTACAAATTATTGACGAAAAGTCCCAAGCTACTGTTTTGAAAGAAGTAAAAACCCAAATAGCACAACAAACATTTCCTAATAAAGAAATGCTCCATATATACATGGCCACTTTTTTAGAAACCTACCTAAACAACAACTATTGGCAAATTAGTAAGCGTACTAATACTGAAAAAGCTGAACTTCGTGATTACCTAACTTGGGATCAGAATACGCTTTTAAAAGAAATTAGTTTTCATTACGATCAAGCTTTAAAACCTGCTATTGCATTAGTCAATATATCTACTACCGAAATTGAAGCGTTACTAGTTTCTGTTCCCGAAAACAGAAAATATCAGCCTAGCATATACGATATTATAGCTAACAAAGCTCTTACATTTTATACCAACTCTAAAAATCGTGTTAACAAACCTAAGGATGAATTTTTAATAAATAGCGAAATTTATTTCAAAAATTCCAATGCGTTTTCAATACAAAAAATTACTACTACGGATACAGAATCTTTACTTTTTAAAGGACTAAAAACCTACCAAAAATTAGAGTTTATTCATTCGCAACAACAAAATAACACCGCATGGATTCATAATGCCCTTGCTAGGCTTAGGTATGTAAAAAACAATTATATAGGAGAAAACCAGCAAGAACACTATGTTAAAGCTTTACAACGTTTCTATACTGAATTTCAATCTCAAAAAGATTATGCTAAGGTAGAACTAGCATTAGCTAAAGCTTATAACGAAATGGCCGCTTCTAAAGATGAAAATGGCACATATTCTTATCCCGATTACAACCAAAAAGCAATGGCTTTAATTGCGAAAATTGAACATGATAACTCAAATAACGAAACGGTAATACAAGCCCAAAATTTAAAAAAACAGATTTTACAAAAAAGAGTTAATTGGATAACTCAAGACAAATATTTACCTAATAAATTACATTTAGCTAAAGTAACTTTTGCCAATGCAAAATCGCTTACCGTAAATGCCTATCAAGTCCCTTTTGATTATAATTACAACAAATACCCGTATAACAAAAAAGATTCATTAATTAATGATTATCTATCTAAGCGCAAACGTCATTTTTCTAAAAAATATGATCTTCCTTCAAAAAAAGACTTTAACAGTTACAGCTCTGAAATAACGGTACCAAAACTTCCTATTGGTAATTATGTTTTTAGAATTCAAACCGATACACTTACCAATAGTTACAAATATCACTTTGTAAAGGTTACAGAGCTAAGCATAAACAAAAAAGAACAAGACAACAAAAACACCTATCAGGTAGTAAATAGATATACTGGAAGTCCTATTAAAGACACTAAAATAATTGTAAAAACAGTTTTAAATCGAAATTATAAAGAGTTTAAGACAAAAGCCTATACCACCAATGCTTGGGGAGAATTCTCCCATAGTAAATCTAATCGATACGCAAACAATATTATTATTGTACAGACCGCTAATGATACTCTACAAACTAGCGATTATTCATATCGAAATAGACATTCCAATATTAATTACACACGTAATTTAAACAAGTATAAATCTAAAACATTGCTGTTTCTAGATAGGGCTATTTATCGTCCTAAACAAACTGTTTATTTTAAAGCCATAGCTATAAGTGAAGTCGATCAAAAATCGAATATAATTGCCAATACAGAGGTAAGCATAACCGTTAAGAATCCTAATAATGAAAAAGTACACAACACCTCGCTTACTACTAACGAATATGGATCGGTAAGCGGTGAATTTAAACTTCCTGATACAGGTTTAAATGGTAATTATAGTATTATAGCAACTATTGCTCAAAGAAAAAATACAAATACCAACCAAGATGCTCGTATATCCTTTTCGGTAGAAGAATACAAGCGACCAACCTTTGAGGTTACTTTTCTTCCTGCTACAAAAATATACAAACCACTAGACAGCATAACTGTTAAGGGAAACGCCAAAGCTTTTTTAGGAAATGCCATAACCAATGCTACGGTAACCTACTCTGTAAAACGAACTACCGAATATCGCAACTGGTGGTATTATTCTCGTAATAATAATGAAAGTAAACAAATTGCCTTTGGAAAAGTCCAAACCGATGACAGTGGTAATTACCTAATAACTTTTAAAGCCGTAACCGACGAGGTAGAAACTAAAAATAAAATTTATAATTATAGTATTGAAGCTAAAGTAACAGACCTCAACGGAGAAACCAGAGAAAATACCACAAACATTAAAGTTGCAGATGAGAACCTACTAGCCACTATTAATACTTCCGAAAATTGGAATTCATTAAAAAAACCAAAGCTTAGTGTATCTATTACCGATGTAAATCAAAACCCCATTAAAGCTAATGGTACAATTAAAATATACAAACTACAAAGCCCTAAACGCTTTTTAAATGCACGTCCTTGGTCTAAACCCGATATCCAAACCTTGCCAGAGAAAAAGTTTAATGTACACTTTCCTCACATTCCCTATACCAATGAGAATGATTCTAAAAATTGGAAAAAAGGAAAACTATTTTTTAAAGACTATTTTACTGCTGCAACTACTGCAGAAATTGATATTAAAAAAACAACCTCATGGCCTGCTGGAAAATATGCAATAGCTATACAAATTACCGATCCTAAAACTGGTGCTACCATCCAATCACAAAAAACCGTTAATCTACAGCATCCTAATCAAAGGAAGTTAACTGATGAGGAATTATTTAACCATATTACTAATTACGATAGTAAAAACCCTGGCTATTTAGAGATTAAACTACTATCTGCCACTCCAAAAATTGAGGTATTTATAGAGTTGTATAGCGGTAATAACTCCATTTGGAAACAACACGTATCCCTCGAAGGCCTCAAAGAATTAAAAATTAACTTACCTAAACTTACCTATCCTAAAGTAACAGCGGTTTACAAATATCAAATCTATAACCACTTTTATACTTCGAAAGATTTCTTCGATTTTGAACCGAAACCCGTGGTGTTGAGTATAGAAAAAAAGCATTTTACCGATAAGATTAATCCTGGAGTAAACGAAACATGGAGCTTCTCTGTTAAAAGCTCCGATCAAAAAGCCTTTAATGCCGAAGCTTTAGCAACCATGTACGATGCTTCTTTAGACCAATTTAAGCGTAGTAATTGGAACACTCATTTTGGGTTTAGAAAAAATTACCCTTCTCCCCCAATTAGTAGTGAAATAACTAGACTTCGTACTGAATCTACCCATTTTAACGAATACACTGCTACTATTCCTTATTCGAATATTGTATTTGAAAAGTTTAACTTTTTTGGATTGGAATTTAATACCATTAACTCTTGGAAATATCGTAATTATCTAAGGGCGCTAAAATTGCAGATTGAAACCAAAGCTCAGTTAAAATCTAGAGAGAAAACTTTTACTGGAAAAATAATCTCTAATGAAGAAGTCGTCCCATTTGTAGATATCCTAGTACAAGGTACTCACATTGGTACTACTTCAGATATCAACGGTAATTTTTCAATTAATGCTAAGCTTGGCGATACTCTAATAGTGTCTTCTCCTGGTTTCTTGAATAAAAAAGTAAGCATTAAATCTAAAAAAGACTTAATTATTCATTTAGAAAAAGGGGTTTCTTCTTATCTCAATGCAGCTGTTATTGAGGGCTATAGTAAATCAAGAAAAAAAGAGCTTACTGGCGCTATAAGAGAAGTAAGAGCTAAAAATTTGGAAAGTATTGCAGAAGCAGATATTAGTAGTAGTGCTTTGCAAGGTCAAGTTGCTGGAGTAAGTATATCTACTTCTGAATTTAAGCAAGATAAAATTGAAGAATCGGATTTGGATGACCTCAAAAACATCAAAGCCCGTAAAAACTTGCAAGAAACGGCTTTCTTCCTGCCCAATCTGCGTACTAATAAAAAAGGCGAAATTGATTTTGAATTTACTTCTCCTGAAGCCTTAACACGCTGGAATTTTAGAATATTAGCGCATACCACAAAAGCTGCTTCAGGAACTCTAAACTCACAAACGCTTACTCAAAAAGATCTTAGTATTATTCCTAATGCACCACGTTTTGTAAGAGAGGGAGATGTATTACACTTCACTGCTAAAATAGCAAATCTTACCACAGAAAAAATGAGTGGTATTGCTTTATTAGAATGGACTGATCCTAACACAGGGAATTCAATTAACTCGCTATTAAATCATTCCCAACAAACCCAAAATTTCAGCATCGATGCTAACGGAAATAGTCTCGTAAGTTGGAAAATTACTATTCCTGAAAATCTAACGGCAATACAATATAAAATTGTGGCTAAAGCCAACAATTTTACCGATGGTGAAGAAAAAATTATTCCTGTACTTTCTAACCGTATGCTTGTTACCGAAAGTATTCCACTTTGGGTACGTGCTGGAGAAACTGAAAGTTTCTCATTAGCTAATTTTGAACCAAATAGCCCTACCCAAAAACCTCATAAAATTACGTTAGAATACACTTCTAACCCTGCATGGATGGCTATAAAATCACTACCCTATTTAATGGAGTTCCCTCACGAATGTAGTGAACAAACCTTTTCGCGATTGTATGCCAACACTTTGGCTTCATACATTTTAAATTCACAACCTAAAATTAAAGCCGTTTTTGAGAATTGGCGTACTAAAGGAACCCTAGAAAGTCCTTTAGAAAAAAATGAAGAGCTTAAAAACATCTTACTAACAGAGAGTCCTTGGCTGCGAGAAGCACAATCAGAAGCCGAACAGCAAAAACGTTTAGCTCTATTATTTGATTTAGAAAAAACCAGACGTGCTACCGAAAAAGCTATTAACAAACTACGCAGATTGCAAAAATCCAACGGAGGTTTCCCTTGGTTTCAAGACGGTTATACCAATCCATATATTACACGACATATTTTAGCAGGTTTTGGGCATTTAGAAAAACTAGGCGTTACTAGTCAACGTACCAAAACCGATAATATAGTTAAAAGTGCAATTCGTTTTTTAAGTAACGAACTAATAGAAGATTATAACAACTATCTAAAGCATCACAAAAACGCCGATGGCTTTTATACTCAAGTACAACTTTTACATCTAGGATATGCTTTTAGTTTTTATAACAATCGTTTTCCTATTAAAGGAGAAGCTAAAAATATTTTAGATAAAGCTTTAGACTATCAAAAGAAACATTGGCAAGAGCGTTCTGTTTATGAAAAAGGATTATTAGCGCTTACATTATACCGTTTCAAGAAAAGTCCTGTTACGCAACAAATTTTAACTGCTCTTACCGAATCGGCTGTAAATTCCAAAGAAAATGGAATGTATTGGAAAGCCAACACCAATTCTTGGTGGTGGTATCTTTCTCCAATTACTACCCAAGCTTTATTAATAGAAGCTTATACTGAAACTAATCAGCCTAAAAAATATATAGAAGAAATGAAAATTTTCTTACTTAAAAACAAACGTACTAACCGTTGGAAAACTACTATTGCGACTGCAAATGCAAGTTACGCACTGTTACTACAAGGAAGTGATTGGCTTTCGGTTAAAGAAAATACGCATATTAAAGTAGGAGGTACTAAAATTGCCATTAGAAAATTAGCAGAAACCGAAAAAGAGCAAGGCACTGGTTATTTTAAAACTAGTTGGGAAGCCTCTAAAATTACACCTAATTTCAAAACTATTACCGTTACTAACAAAAGTAAGGTAACTAATTATGGTGGGTATTATTGGCAATATTTTGAGGATTTAGACCATATCGAAACCGACGATGCTAATCCTCTTTCTATAGATAAAGAACTGTACAAAAAAGTAGTTACCAAAAAGGGTCCCATACTTAAACGTATTACAACTGCTTCTCCTTTAATTATTGGAGATAAAATTACCATTCGTCTAATTATAAAAAGTAATCACAATATGGAGTTTGTTCACCTAAAAGATATGCATGCTAGTGGTTTTGAACCCACCAAAGTATTATCTGGTTATGAATACAAAAATCGGCTGACTTATTACCAAAATATCAAAGACGTTGCTACTCATTTTTTTATTGATCGATTAAACAAAGGAACTTATGTATTGGAATACGATGTAATTGCCAATCAAAACGGAAGTTTCTCTAATGGTATCTCTAGTTTACAATGTATGTATGCACCAGAATTTAGTAGTCATTCGGCAGGGCAAAGGATAGAGATTAAATAACCTTTGTATTACTTTAAATTAAAGCTTTTAAATAACCGTGAAATTCATTTTAAAAATTACTATTCTAGCTATTGGGTTACATTCTTGTAACTCTTCTCCAAAAAAAACACCTATCGCTTTTGAAGAAATTCAATATCTACCCCAATCCCACTTTTTAGATTATAATTTTACTTCACCAGAAATATTTAATCTTCCTTCCAAACTTAAAGAAATATCGGGATTAAGTTTCGACTTTAAAAAAGGAGAACTAATAACCATTAACGATGAAGAAGGTTTTGTTTATAATATTCATCCACAAACGGGAAAACTTATTAACCATCAAAAATTTTCTAAAAAGGGAGACTATGAAGGTATTGCTATGGTAAAAAATAAAATAGTTATTACAGAAAGTAGCGGCGAATTGTTTTTCTTTAATCCTAAAAAGGGAGAGACCACCAATATCAAAACTAAATTCTCTAGTAAAAATGACATTGAAGGCTTGTGTTACGACCTTGAAGCAAATCAATTACTAATTGCCTGTAAAGGAATACCTATAGAAGGAAAGAAGAAAGATAAGGGTATTTATAGCTTTAACCTTAAAAAACGAAAATTAGAAAAGACTCCTTTTTTGGTAATTCGTTATAAAGAACTGAATAAGCAATTAAAAAATCAATATGAAAATATTACAAAGAAAAAATTAGAAACATATTTTAAAAGAATACGAGTATTTGCACCTTCTGGCATTGCTATTCATCCAAAAACTAAAGATACTTATATTCTATCGGCAAGAGGTAGTAGCCTAATAGTTTATAACTCTCTTAAAAAAATAAAACAAATTCTATTTCTAAATCCTAAAGAAATTCCACAGCCCGAAGGGATTTGCTTTGACTCGTCTGCCAACTTATTTATTAGCACTGAAGGTCAAAGTACAACAGGAAAAATATTTAGATATACTTATTTGAAATAATATAAAAACGAAATTTATAGTAGAAGTGATCTAATTAATAAATCCAATAATATATTAAAGAACAAATAACATTTTGTAAATTTATAACTACCCTATCGGTGATAATCACCAAAACTATACACTAAACATTACAAGCAATTAAACTCATGAAAATTATTAAACAAATAATTATATTAATCTTAGTATTAATTATCAGCTCTTGCTCATCTGATGAAGAAAATAGTACTACTGAAGAAAGACAAACACCTCTTGAACAAGCAACCATAAACTCTTATTCAAAAAATTACGGTTATAGTGGAGAGAATATTGTAATTAATGGAACTAATTTTACAACCAACATAAATGAAGTAAAAGTTTTATTTGACGACATAGAAGCTGAAATAAATTCAATAAATAATACAGAAATAAATATTAAATTACCTGTTGTATCTAACTCAATTCCTGTTTTTAAAGTTGAAATTGACAATAGAATAATTTCTAATAATGTAAAAAATAATTACGATAGAAATATAGGTGTCTTAGCAAGCTCTCTAAATAATTGGCATATTATAGAACATAATGGAATTGCTAACTCTTCTAACCCTTTGGGCGTTGTGTACAAATCTCAAACCTTAAGCAAAAACGAATTTTATTTTTCAACTAACGATTGTTGCGGCGCTGGAGTATATCGAACAATAGATGGAGGTCTAACATGGAGTAATTGGGGGAGAAGCGATTTCAATGGATCTTTCTATGTTACACCTAACGATGAAGGTTGGACTCAAACTACCTTTGGAGTAAATAAAGTTCCTATAGGAGGAAGTATTTCAATAAATTTCGATGTACACAATAGTACATCTACAATAGGACTTTATATTGATGACGATTTAACTAACGGCTTTTTAATTAGCTATCAAAAAGTTGTATACAAAACAACTGATGGAGTAAACTTTGACGAAGTATACAATAATAATCCTACAAGTAGCGAAGACCCAAATGGAGTTTCTAGTCAAGTACGAGTCTTTTCAGAATTAGATAAAAATCATATTTGGGCAGGAGGTTACACAACAGTTAATCAAAACCTTAATGTACCTTTAGTTTTATTTTTAGACAATGGGACTTGGACAGAAGTATCAATTCCAAATTTAGAATACTCTGCAAGAGTTATGCAAATTCAGTTTATCGATGAAAATAAAGGGTATTTATATGTTAAAAACAGTAGAAATGATACACCCGTTTTAAACTATATATATAAATCAATAGATGGAGGTAATTCTTGGAATAGAATATATAACTCTAACGACTTAACTATAACTTCTTTTGCTTTTAAAAACGAAAATTTAGGATGGTTTTGTTCTGAAAATAAAATTTATAAAACTATAGATGCTGGAATTAACTGGACAATTGATTATACACATAATTCTGATATAAAAAACATTTCTTATAATGATGATACCGTATGGGCTATAACAGAAAATGAAATCTTAAAATACTATACCAAATAATTGTTTTGTAATAACATGGCTATAAAAATCACTTGTCTCGCCTACTTTGAAAGCCCCTACAATTTTATTGTACTAAATCAACCGAAAAAGAAATTAAATCTCAACTTCCCACAGGACTATACTTCATAAAATTCAAAGGAAAAGTAACTAAAGAATATATTTCTAATTAAAAAGTTAGCATACCAATCTCTAAACCACCTCAACCCGAGGTGGTTTTTTTATATCTCAAATTAAAATACCACCTCAGTTTGTATCTTTACACACATGAGTTTCTATACCTATAAGAAAGACTCCGAAAAAAAACTAGTTACTTATTCGGAGGCGATGCAAAAAATGGCAAATTATTGTGCTTATCAAGAGCGTTGTCATTGGGAAGTAGAAAAAAAACTTAACGAGTTTAAATTAATCCCCGAAGCCAAGGAGAAAATTATCCTATATCTATTGCAAGAAGACTTTTTAAATGAAACCCGTTTTGCGAAAAGTTTTGCTAGAGGAAAGTTTAAATTCAAAAAATGGGGCCGTAATCGTATTATAAGAGAACTGAAGCTACGAGATATTTCTCCCTTTAACATAAAAAAAGGCTTACAAGAAATAGAAAACCATATTTACTACGAAGCTTTTGAAAACTATAGTACACAAAAATGGGAAGCATTAAAAGATGAAACCAAAATAAAAGCTAAGCAAAAGTTTATTAATTACTTCCAGTACCGTGGTTGGGAAAATGAGCTTATTTTTAATAAGCTAAATAAGCTTATGAATTATTAATATCTTTTTAAAATGGCACAACACAACGAACTTGGTACTAAAGGAGAAAAGCTAGCTGTAACCTTTTTAAAAAAGAAAGAATACCAAATTTTAGAAACTAATTATAGGCATCTTAAAAATGAGGTAGATATTATAGCACAATTCCAAAATCAACTTATTGCTATTGAAGTCAAAACAAGAAGTACTCGCGATTTCGGAGATCCACAAGAATTTGTAAAACCCTCACAAATAAAATCTATAATTGCTGCTACAAATGCTTATGTAGAACAAAAAGATATAGAATTAGAAGTCCGTTTCGATGTTATTGCCATTATTAATACAAATGGTTTACTAGAAATAGAACATATTGAAGAAGCTTTTTTAGCAATTTAACGGTCTAGTATAAGAATGGTAACAGATTTTGATATACTAACTTTTCGGTTTGATACAGACCTTTTTTATATTTACATACTTTCGTTTTAGCGATTAAACCGCTATTATTTTTATACATTGTTAGCAAACGTTATTTTTTAATTATCCTTATTCCAACTTTCTACGATTTCAGGTAATCTTGTAATTA
This sequence comes from uncultured Aquimarina sp., assembly GCA_938011245.1. Taxonomy (GTDB): domain Bacteria; phylum Bacteroidota; class Bacteroidia; order Flavobacteriales; family Flavobacteriaceae; genus Aquimarina. The sequence continues at coordinate 28,298 of CALLUJ010000016.1, forward strand.
CTTCTTTTCCGAAAATTACTTCAGTCACCAATCCCATATGAATTGAATCAATTAAACGACATAAATAAGAACGTCCCATTCCCCACCAAGTATTGTGGTCATCTACAATTAGATAATGTTTCACTTCAATTCCTGTATTTACTTTCGTTTCCCATAATTCCCATCCATCTAATTGAGTTTCGTAAACACCGTCAGCAACACGACTTCCAAAAGTAGTTGTGTAATAATACTCTTTAATTTCCCAAATTGCCTTTGGGTCTATTACTGATGGAAAAGCTCCGTCAACTCGTCTTGATAATGTTCTGATAGGAAAACCATCTTTTGTTATTGCAGTAAGTTCTTTTGGATCGTAATCACAATCTAAATCATCTTTATTTTTTTCTACAATCATATTAACTAATCCAGTAAGAAATGAAAAATCACGTTTTTCGTTCTTTTGCTTATTCATTGGAAGAGGACAAGTTGGATTGTAAGCGTCTTTCATTTCATAAAAGAGTTTTTTTGCTTGATCCTTGTTCATTAGGTTTTGTTCAACTTCATTAGTTAAAACATTACCTCTATATTCCATATAGTCAACTATCAATTGACCAAATTCAGTAAGTTCGTTATTTTCAATTAGTTTTTTATTTGATAGTCCTTCTTTGGAAAAAACATCTTTTATATTTTCTACACTAGGCACAACAAAGCCACCTTCTGGATTCTTTTGAGTCTTTCTTATTGTATAACCTAATCTTTGATTGAGTAACTTTATATTAGCCCAAAATTCTAAATCAAGATTTTCAAATTTATTATTTGCTTTCATTTACGTTTTTTTCAAATTCTATTACAAATTCAGCCAAAGTAGCTCCCATTGCCTCAACTACTGCTTTTAATTCTACTAAATATAAACCTCTCTCGCCAGTTTCAATCTTACTTACAAAAGATTGTGGAACGTCTAAAATATCAGCTAAATCAGTCTGCTTTAATCCAGATCCCATACGAAGACTGTATAAAGTCTTTGTAAGTGCAATTTGTCCTTTTTTGATTTCTTTTTTATTCACAATACTAAATTATATTCTATTTTCGGATATCCTATATTAGGATAAGGACATAATTAATATTACATTTATCAAAATTCTTAATTATGCAGTCAACACTTGATAGTAAATTTGTTACTTACACACCACCCAAAAGTCAATTATTAAAATGGGTTGGTAATAAACAAAGATTTGCCTCTGAAATCGCAAGGTTTTTTCCAACTAATTTTAATACTTTTTATGAACCTTTTCTTGGTAGTGGTGCTGTAATGGCTACAGTAGCTCCAAATATTGGTGTTGGCTCTGATTCATTTTCGCCATTAATTGAAATTTGGCAACAATTAAAGTCCGATCCAAACGGATTAGTGGATTGGTATGCAGAGAATAGAAACAAGTTAAATGGTGAGAATAAAAAAGAAGTTTACGAAAATGTAAAAGCGTCATTTAACGAAAATCATAATGGTAAAGATTTTTTGTTTTTAACGAGATCTTGTTATGGTGGTATAGTTCGATTTAGAAAAAGTGACGGCTACATGAGTACTCCCTGTGGACCCCATACACCTATTTCAGTTGATAGTTTTGCGAAAAGAGTTGAGAACTGGAAAGATAGAATGAAAAATGTGAATTTTATTCACGCAGATTATAAAGAAGTATTTGAACTTGCTAAAGAAGGTGATTTAATATATTGTGATCCTCCATACAGTCATAGTCAAGGAATTCTTTACGGTGCTCAATCTTTCCAATTAGAAGAGTTGTTCGTAGAAATTGAGAAAGCCAAAAATAAAGGTGTTAGAGTTGCTTTAAGTATTGATGGAAGTAAGAAGTCAGGAAATTATCTCTGTGATTTACCAATTCCAGAAAATGTTTTTGAAGAAGAAATTTTCGTTAGTGTAGGACGCTCAATGTTGAGAAGATTTCAAATGGAAGGTCAAACTTTAGAAGAAGAATTAGTTTCAGATAGACTACTTTTGAATTATTCGGTCTAATGTTTGCCAACACAAGTATATTAGTCTTTACGTTTTCTAAAAGCTACAATCTCAGAAATTAATTTTCCTTTTTCTATATTAAATACAGGGTGCTTTGGACTCCCAACAATCTGTGCACTGTAAATACCACTATGTCCAGAAAAAATATAAGCTATAAAACAAGCTACAGCAATAAACTGACCTGTTTCAATACCAAAAAGTTCTATACCCATTAAAGTACAGGCAATAGGCGTATTTGTAGCTCCAGCAAATACAGCAACAAATCCCATAGCAGCAAGTAAATCCATCGGTAACGGCAAAAGCCAAACTAAAGCATTTCCTAAAGTAGCCCCTACATAAAATAAAGGAGTTACCTCTCCGCCCTTAAAACCAGCACCCAATGTAAAGGTGGTAAATAACAATTTCAAAATAAAATCGTAAGGTAAACCTTGTTTAGAAAAGGACTCTACTATTACAGGCACTCCCAAACCAATATAGCGGGAGCTACTCATATAATATACCGCTACTGCAATTACAATACCACCAATAACAGGACGTAATGGAGCATAACTAAGCTTTTTAAACTGTGCTGTCCAAAAATGAGTTCCTTTGGAGAATAACCGAGCCACTATTCCAAAACAAATTGCAGCAATAATGGACAAGCCTAAGTTTTTAAGCGACATTTCGGGTATATGTGTTACAATATAGTCGGTATGGATACCTCCTAAATGCCTACAGGTTTGATCGGCAATAATAGCTACCAATATACTTGGAAATAAAGCTTCGAAGCGAATTCTTCCTATAATCAATACCTCTAAAGCAAAAACAGCACCGGCTAAGGGTGTTCCAAAAACGGCAGCAAAACCAGCACTAATCCCCATAACAATAAGCATTCGGCGATCTAAGGATTTTATGTCTATAAACTTTGAAAGTTGATCTGCTATAGCTCCACCTATTTGTACAGCAGTACCTTCTCGTCCTGCCGATCCACCAAAAAGATGTGTTCCCAATGTAGTAATTAATACCAGAGGAGCCATTTTAAAAGGAATTACTTTTTCGGGAAAGTGATATTCATCCAATAGCAAATTATTCCCCCTCACAACACTTTTACCAAAATAATGATATAACGCTCCTATACCAAAACCAGCTACAGGTAAATACCAAACAATACTAACATTAGCGTTTCTAAAATTAGTACACCAATCTAATGCAATTAAAAAGAAAGCAGAAGCACCCCCTACTGTTAGTCCTATAATTAGTGCTACGGAAAACCACTTTAATAAGTATAAAACTACAGAAGAGTAGCGAAGGTTAATAAAATCGTTTAGAATCATTACAATAAGTTAGTTGCACAAATATACAGGAAATCCTTTTTTTAATTTTAATTGAAAGATTATTCATTAAAAAAGCGCTGTCTAGGATAATATTTGACATAAACCAAACGCAAAATAGATGTTTTGATTCGTAATTTTAATTAAATTAAAAACAGTATAAAATTATTTCTAAAAACACTTAGTTTTTGTTGGTATTTGTCTATGTTTACGACATATCACTACTGTTAAAAAATGTACAATTCTTATAGAAAACACTATAAGTAAGAATTATATAAATTATTTTTGTTTAGCAAAAAATACAAAAGATGAAACAAAAAAGCACTTGGGTAAGTTGGAATGAAAATATTAAACACTCATTTACTAATCTTCATACCATAACTACCGAAACTCAATTATCTCAAGTTGTAGCCTCAGCACAAAAAATACGCTTCTTTGGTAGCAAACAATCTTCTTCTGATATTGCTGCGGGTGTGGATACTCTTATAGATATTAATTCCTATAATAAAGTTGTACAGTTTAACAACGAAGAGCGTTTAATAACTGTAGAGACGGGTTTGAAGTTAGGAGCGTTAATTGATGTAATAGAAGCCAAGGGTTGGTGCATCCCATGTTTACCTGATATTAATACAGTAACCATAGGAGGAGCATTAGCTACAGGAACTCACGGTACTAGTGGAAAACCCCTTTGTGAATATATGGTTAGTTGCCGATTGGTTATGGCAGATGGTACCATTACGGAAATAAACGAAGGAGATGAGTTAATGGATGCCGTTAGAGTGTCTATAGGAACATTAGGAGTAATGTCTACAGTTACTTTTAAATGCGAACCTATTTATACTCTTCACCTTAAAGAAGGACCAGAAAAAGATGAAGATTGGTTATCTACCATTAATGAAGATTTAAAAAAACACGATTTTTTAAGAATTTTATGGCTTCCTCATACCGGTTATGGATATGTTATTAAGGGAGATAAAATTGATCCAAGCGCTTCGATAAACGAAATTAAAGCTCCAGAATATATTAAAAACAGACGTAAAGCTTCTAAATTTCTATATAAATACACGCATATTTTCCCTTGGTTTACGGCAATTGCAAATAAAATATTATTCTCCCGTTTTTTTAAACATAAAACCGAGCATAAAGGATCCCTATATCAAGCTACAGTAACTAAAAAGCGAGGATCTACTTTAGAACTTGCCGAGTGGACTGTGGCCATGGATAAATTTCCCGCCTTATTTAAAGAACTTAAACAAGTAATTAATAGTTGGAAAAACGACGCCTTTATTCATATTCCAATGGATGTTCGTTTTATCTATAACGATCAATCGTGGCTTAGCTATGCTTATGGGCAAGATACAGTAACTATGGGTTGTGTTTGTAGGAATACTGCTTCGGCAGATACTTATGAAGCCTTTAATGTTGTGGAAGAATTGTTTTTAAAATATGGAGGAAGACCGCATTGGGGGAAACGTTTTAAAGCAAAAGATAAAGAGCTTTCTGCGATTTACCCTAAATGGAAAGATTTTAAAAAATTAAGAAGTAAAGTAGACCCAACAAACAAATTTTTGAATCCTTACTTAACCGAACTTTTTAATGAACCAGGAGTTAAGAATGTTGAAAATAAAAAAACCGAAAAAGTTTTTGCCTAATGAACAAGCCTAAAGGATTTTTATTTGATTTCGATGGTGTTATAGTAGATAGCTTTAAAGCACATTTTACAGCATGGTCTAATGCTTATTATAATATTTTTAAAAAAAGATTAGACGATTTTCCTCACGAATGTGAAGGAAAATCGCCTATGCTTATCGCCGAATTTTTAGCTAACGAAGCAGGAGATAATTTATTAAAAGACCAACTTTATAATTTAAAACGCGAATATCTAAATACAGGTAAAATTATCCCCAATTTAATGCCAGGTGTAGTTAATTTTGAAAATTATAATTTAAAAAATAGAATTCCTTATGGGATTGCTAGTAATGCTACTAAAGAATATTTAAAGAATAGTATTCGTCAGTTGAATTTAAAATTTGATACCTATCTTGGTTTTGAAGATTATACCTATGCGAAACCCAACCCAGAACCCTACGTAAAACTAGCAACACATTTAGGTTTTTCTAACAAAGACTTTCGAGATTTATGGGTGTTTGAAGATAGTTTACCTGGGGCAACAGCGGCAATTAAAGCAGGAATGATTGCTGTTGGTATAGAATCGCAACACTCTAAAGCCCAATTAATAGAAGCAGGTTGCACGCATAGTTTTAAGACATTACAAGAAGCTTTATATTTTATAACAACTATTACATGAAGCTAATAACTACTCGTTAAACCTTCTTTACTGTAATCTTGCAGGAAGCTTTTATATAGGTTTTAACAACATAAATATTTGTAAATCAAACACACCAAACACTACTTATTTCATAAGAACTCTTAAATTAGCAAGTACTTCATTTACTTAATTAGAATCCGCCCTTTATATGCTTGAAGTAGATACTATTTTTTTCTCCTATCAAAAAACACCTGTTTTAAAAGCCCTTAATTTTTCTGTAGAAAAAGGGGAGCATATGGCTGTTATGGGAGAAAGTGGTTGCGGAAAAAGCACGCTTCTTAAAGCCATCTACGGATTGTTATCTTTAGAAAAAGGATATATAAAATATAATAATAAAAAGCTTTTAGGTCCAGAGCATCATCTAGTTCCAGGGTATTCCTTTATGAAGTATCTTACCCAAGAACTTAATATAATGCCATATACCTCCGTTGCCGATAATATTGGAGAGTACCTATCCCGTTTTTACCCTCAAGAAAAAGAAAAACGCACCCAAGAACTTCTAAATGTAGTAGGGCTTACCAAATACTACAATACACATGTTCGGTACCTAAGCGGTGGTCAAAAACAACGTGTTGCATTAGCAAAAGTGCTTGCCAAAGAACCGGAAGTATTATTGTTAGATGAACCGTTTAGTCAGATAGATCATTTTAAAAAGAACGAGTTACGCTATCAGTTATTTGAATATTTAAAAGAAAAGAAAATTACTTGCATTACCGCTACACACGATAGTAACGATGTGTTACCTTTTGCAGACAAAGTGCTTGTTTTAAAAGAAGGACAACAACGTTGGTTAGATGTCCCACAACAACTATATTTAAAACCTACAGATACGTACACCGCTTCACTTTTTTCGGAAATTAATGTGTTACAAGAAAAAGAAGTACAACTATCTACTTCCTCAAAAGAAATTATTTTATACCCCCATCAAATAAAAATTGATAAGAATACTAAAAATAACTGTGCAGCTATTGTAAAACGCTGTTATTTTAAAGGAAGCTTTTATATGGTTCATTTAAATTTCAATTCAAAAATAATTGTATCCGAATCTAAAACACCTTATAAAATAGGCGAAAACGTATATTTTAAAGCTCAATTAAATAACCTCTAATACTGTTTGAAGGTTGTTGTTAAACTCAAAGCGCTCGCCTACAGATTTCCCATAAATTAAGGAACCAATAGGAGATTGTTTAGATATAACAAAAATGGATTTTCCTTCTAGTATAATCTGTCCTAAAAAAGCCGATAAATAATAATATCCATTCTCTGTTTTTATTAAACTACCCATTGTAGCTTTAATGTGTTGTTGCGTTGGGTTAATTTTTTGTAGCACTCCTAAAACTTGTTCTGCGTTTTTAAGTTGTAACCCTAACTTTTCCCTCTCCAATTGTAACATGGCTCTTCCTGTTTCGTGTTTATCTCCAGCAGAACTTTTACTTTCTGCGGATAATGACTCTTGAACACGAAAAATGTTTTTATTTATTTCAAAACATTTTTGTGTCGCAATAGCAATACACTGTTCATGTACTTGTTTCTTGAACATATTTATTAATTAATTAAAAAAGAAAATTAGTTTAATTCAAATTACGTATTAGAAAGTTCTAGTCCAGAATTTGGATTAAACAAAATAGATTAATACATAGTAACAGGTAAAATACAATTCGTAAGAATTAGAAACAAATACCCTCGTAATAAATCGATATAAAAAACACTATATTTACATTTAAATGATTTTTTAACGAAGAAACACTCAAAATACTGATTATTAAACAATTTGTATTGTTGAGTTTCTATATATAGATTGATTTATGGCGTGTGGTAGTTGTGCTACAAAAGACGGACAACCTAAGGGCTGCAAAAATAATGGAACTTGCGGTACCGATGGATGTAATAAACTAACAGTCTTTGATTGGCTTTCAAATATGTCGTTACCTAGTGGAGCGACTCCTTATAATTTTGTGGAAGTCCGTTTTAAAAATGGACGCAAAGAATACTTAAAAAACACTGAAAATTTAAGTTTACAAATTGGCGATGTAGTAGCAACTCAAGCCGCTACAGGTCACGATATTGGATTAGTAAGTTTAACAGGCGAATTGGTTCGTATTCAAATGAAACGCAAAAAAATATCGACCAAACCAGAAGATATTTTCAAAATTTACAGGAAAGCATCTCAAAAGGATATTGATATTTGGCAAACGGCAAGAAGCAGAGAAGAGACCATGAAGGTACGAGCTAGGCAATTAGCCATTGCTTTAGAATTAGAAATGAAAATTTCAGATATCGAGTTTCAAGGAGATGCATCAAAAGCAACTTTTTATTATACAGCAGAACAACGAGTAGATTTTCGGCAATTAATTAAAGATTTTGCAAGAGAATTTAGTACTCGGATAGAAATGAGACAAGTAGGGTTTAGACAAGAAGCTGCTCGTTTAGGCGGTATTGGGTCCTGCGGTAGAGAACTCTGTTGTTCTACATGGTTAACCGATTTTAGAACCGTAAATACAAGCGCCGCTCGGTATCAACAACTTTCTTTAAACCCTCAAAAATTAGCAGGGCAATGCGGAAAATTGAAATGTTGCCTTAATTATGAGTTAGATGCTTATATAGAAGCACTAAACGAATTTCCTAGAACAGACGTTAAAATATATACGGAAAAAGGAACTGCTGTATGTCAAAAAATAGATATTTTTAAAAAAACACTTTGGTACTGCTACGAAGGAGAATGGATGAACTGGTTTACGATAAAATCAGAGGATGCGAATGAAATGATTCGTATGAATAAAGCTAAAGAACCAGTTTCGGCTATAGAAGATTTTGCAGAAGAGGAAAAGGATGAGGTGAAAATAGATTTTGAAAATGTAGTTGGTCAAGATAGTTTAACCCGATTTGACCAGCCCAAGCGAAGTAATCGTAAAAGGAACAATCAACGAAGAGCAAAATCTAAAAATGCTTCGTCCCAAAAAACACAATCCAAAAATAATGAAGAGAGTCAAAAGATAGGAGATCAAAAACCTAGGAGTAGGAAACGTCCTAATCCAAGAAAAAAAGGAACTAAGAATTCGAATACAGGCCCCGAAAACAATTCTAAAAAAACAGTTACAAACAATTCTCTGGAAAATACAGTAAAAAAAAGACGTCCTCAAAAACGAAAACCAAGACCTAAACAAAATCCCAACAAGAACTCAGAAAACAATGCGTAAAAACTGGTATCTATGTGTGCTTTTTTCATATGTATTACTAATTGGTTGTCAAAACAATCAAGTATTTAATCAGTCACATGCTTTACGTAAAGATGGCTGGCATAAAGATAGTATTGCAAGCTTTAAAATACCCGTATTAGATAGTTTAAAAAAGTATAATGTATTTTTTAATATACGCAATTCTAACACTTATGCGTTTAGTAATCTATATATTATAGCTCAATTAAATTATCCTAATGGGAAACAAAAAGTAGATACTTTACAATATTTAATGGCAAAGCCTAATGGCGAATGGTTAGGGATTGGGGCAACCTCCATAAAGGAAAGTAAATTATGGTACTTAAACCAGTTTCAATTTAAAGAAAACGGTGTATATACGATAACAGTACAGCAAGCAATGCGAACCAATGGTTCCTCTAAAGGAATTGTAAATTTAGAAGGAATTACAGATATTGGAATAGAGATTCAAAAGCCAAACGAATATCCTTAATTTTAATTATGGCAAATAAAAAAGCAACTAACTTAAAAAAAAGTCCTCAAAACAATTTCCAATACATTAAATGGTTTTGGATTTTATTTTTGAGTGGAATTTTTAGTATTGTATTACTATTTCTTTTAGCAAGTTTTGGAGCCTTTGGTTCTATGCCTAAATTTGAAGAACTAGAAAATCCTGAAAATAATTTAGCTACCGAAATTATTACCTCGGATGGAAAAACAATAGGGACGTTCTTTAACGAAAATAGAACCCCAGTAACGTATAACGAGTTGCCTAAGCATTTAGTACAGGCATTAGTATCCACAGAAGACGAACGCTTTTACGATCATTCTGGGATTGATGCTCGAGGAACAATTAGAGCCCTAGCTAATTTTGGAACAAAAGGAGGTGCTAGTACCATATCTCAACAATTAGCTAAATTACTTTTTACGGGAGGGTCTCAAAATATCGTAAAACGGATTGCTCAAAAAATAAAAGAATGGGTAATTGCTACTCGTTTAGAACGTCAATATACCAAGGAAGAAATTATAACAATGTATTTTAATAAGCAAGATTTCCTATACCAAGCCGTTGGTATTGGTTCTGCTTCACGTATTTATTTTGGTAAGGAACCTATAAATATGGATATACAAGAATCTGCAATTATTGTAGCAATGCTTAAAAACCCTAGGCAGTATAATCCTTATAGGGAAGTGTCTAAGCAAAAAAGTTTAGCTAGGAGAAACCAAGTTTTTAAACAAATGGAACGAGCAGGTTATCTTACCACTGAAGAAAAAGATAGTTTACAAAAATTGCCTTTAAAAATTAACTTTTCTCCAGAAGGACATTCGGACGGTATTGCTACTTACTTTAGAGAATATTTACGAGATTTTATGCAAACTTGGATTAAAGAGAATCCGAAATCAATATCCCCTAAGGGAGAAAATGAATACTTTAATATCTATAGGGATGGATTAAAAATTTATGTAACTATAGATTCTCGTATGCAGCGATACGCAGAAGAGGCTGTAAAAGAACACTTAACAAATTTGCAAAATGAGTTTAATTCTCTAAACAAAAATAACAAACTTCTTTTTCAAGATGTAGAAAAAAAAGACAAAGAGCGTAATATAAAATTGGCTATGAAACGTTCGGAACGCTACCGTAAAATGAAAGCCAGTGGAGTTTCCAAAAATAAAATATTTGCTTCCTTTAAAGAGAAAAGGCAAATGAAAATTTTTACATGGGAAGGAACTAAAGATACAATAATGACACCTAGAGATTCTATTCTCTATTACAAATCCATTCTTCAGACAGGTCTAATGTCTATGGAGCCACAAACAGGACACGTTAAAGCTTGGGTAGGAGGTAATAATTATAAATATTTCCAATACGATCACGTAAAACAAGGAAAACGTCAGGTAGGTTCAACTTTTAAGCCTTTTGTGTACGCTACAGCTATAGATCAACTTAAAAAATCTCCATGCGATACTCTGCCTAATGTTCAATATACTATTGAAGCTGGTAAACTAGGAGCTACCGAAGATTGGACTCCTAAGAATAGTGGAGATAAATACGGAGGTATGCTTTCTTTAAAAGAAGCATTAGCAAATTCTGTAAATACCATAACAGCACAATTAATGGGGCAAGTAGGGCCAGTTCCTGTAGTTAAACTGGTTAAAAAAATGGGTGTAAAATCTAGAATTGTCGAAGTGCCCGCTATTGCTCTCGGCTCTGTAGATCTTAGTGTATATGAAATGGTAGGAGCTTACAGCACCTTTGCTAATGAAGGGATTTATAATAAACCTACAATGATTACCCGAATTGAAGATAAAAACGGTACGGTGTTATATCAAAATGCGCCCGATCCAAGAGACGTTATTAGTAAAGAAGCAGCTTATGTAACGCTTAACCTTATGGAAGGGGTAACCAAATCGGGTTCTGGTGCCCGATTACGATCGACAAATAAACGTTCCGACTATAAAAAAGTAATTACAGGTTACCCTTATGGATTTACCAATGCTATTGCTGGAAAAACAGGAACAACACAAAACCAAAGTGATGGCTGGTTTATGGGTATTGTTCCTAACTTATGTACAGGTGTTTGGGTAGGTGCAGAAGATCGATCTACTCATTTCGAAACAATTCGATTTGGGCAAGGAGCCTCTATGGCATTACCTATTTGGGCGCTATACATGAAAAAGTGTTATGCTAATAAAAACCTTAAGATTTCTAAAAAAGAATTTAATAGACCTGATAATTTAAGCATTACAGTAGACTGCGATTCTTACAAGACTTCAAAAAGTGAGAATTTGGATACAGATGATGATATCGATGAATTTGATTCGATTAATTAGGTCTGTTGTTTTTGTTGAAAAAAACAATTTAGATCTGGTTTTTACCTTAAGGTAAATTGTATTTTAGTATTCAAATAATTTAAAAGAAAACCTGTTATAATGAGTGACGATAAAGAGAAAGCAGCAAAACTAAAAGCATTAGAACTTACCTTGTCTAAATTAGATAAAGCCTATGGTAAGGGAGCTGTAATGAAAATGGGAGATGCTGCAATTGTGGAAATAGATACCATTTCTACGGGGTCTTTAGGTTTAGATTTAGCCCTTGGTGTTGGTGGGTTACCCCGTGGTAGAGTTATTGAAATTTTTGGACCAGAATCTTCCGGTAAAACCACTCTAACATTGCATGCCATTGCAGAAGCCCAAAAAGCAGGAGGAATTGCCGCTTTTATAGATGCGGAGCATGCTTTTGATCGTTTTTATGCAGAAAAATTAGGAGTTGATATTGAAAATTTAATTATTTCGCAACCAGATAACGGAGAGCAAGCATTAGAAATTGCCGATAATCTAATTCGTTCTGGAGCAATAGACATTGTAGTAGTAGATTCTGTAGCAGCACTTACTCCTAAAAGTGAAATAGAAGGCGAAATGGGAGATTCTAAGATGGGTCTTCACGCTCGTTTAATGTCCCAAGCGCTTCGTAAATTAACGTCAACAATTAATAAGACAAATTGTACGGTAATATTCATTAACCAATTAAGAGAGAAAATTGGAGTAATGTTTGGTAACCCAGAAACCACTACTGGAGGTAATGCGCTTAAGTTTTATGCATCTGTGCGTTTAGATATTCGTCGTTCTACACAAATTAAAAGTACCGATGGAGATGTAAGTGGTAACAAAACTAGAGTTAAGGTTGTTAAAAATAAAGTAGCTCCACCATTCCGTACTGCCGAATTTGATATTATGTATGGCGAAGGGATTTCTAAAGTTGGAGAAATTATAGATATAGGTGTAGATTATGAAATTATCAAAAAAAGTGGTTCGTGGTTTAGTTATATGGACTCTAAACTAGGACAGGGGCGTGATGCCGTGAAAAGACTTCTTTTAGATAATCCAGAACTTATGGAAGAATTAGAAGAAAAAATTGTAGCAGCTATTAAATTAGCTAAAGAAGAGGCGTAATTTATGCTAATAAAATCAAGAACAGCCTTGTAATTTTAAATTATAAGGCTGTTCTTGATTAACATAGTAGCTAATACTATAACATATTAGAGTTTTGCTAACCAGCTTTTAAAAGAAGTGCGTTCTTCTAAAATGCGTTCTAAACTATTAATAGATACGCGCTCTTGCTTCATAGTATCTCTATCTCTAATGGTAACTGTTTGGTCTTTTAACGAATCATGATCTACGGTAATACAAAATGGTGTTCCATTAGCATCCTGGCGGCGATAACGACGACCTACAGCATCTTTTTCATCGTAAGCTACATTAAAGTTCCATTTTAAATTCCCAATAATTTGTTGGGCTAATTCTGGTAATCCATCTTTTTTAACCAAGGGTAAAATAGCTGCTTTAACAGGTGCTAATACCGCAGGTAGTTTTAATACGGTACGAGAGCTTCCGTCTTCAAGTGTTTCTTCTTGTAGCGATTTTGAAAAAACAGCTAGAAACATCCTGTCCAATCCTACGGATGTTTCTACGACATAAGGCGTATAGTTTTTATTTAATTCATGATCGAAGTATTGTAATTTTTTTCCTGAAAATTCTTCGTGTGCCTTTAAATCGAAATCGGTGCGCGAGTGAATTCCCTCCAATTCTTTAAATCCAAATGGGAAATTAAATTCAATATCTGCCGCTGCATTGGCATAATGAGCTAGTTTATCGTGATCGTGAAAACGATAATTTTCATCTCCTAAACCTAAAGATAAATGCCATTTTAAACGTGTTTTTTTCCAATATTCATAATACTTTATTTCTTCTCCTGGACGTACAAAAAACTGCATTTCCATTTGCTCAAATTCACGCATACGGAAAATAAATTGCCTAGCCACAATTTCATTACGAAAGGCTTTTCCTGTTTGTGCTATTCCAAAAGGAATTTTCATACGTCCTGTTTTTTGCACATTCAAAAAATTCACAAAAATACCTTGAGCGGTTTCTGGTCGTAAAAATAAATCGGTAGCAGTTTCCGCAGATGCACCTAGTTTAGTACCAAACATTAGGTTAAACTGTCTCACATCGGTCCAATTTTTAGACCCTGTATCAGGATCGGCAATACCTAATTCTTCTATCAGTAACTTTACATCGGCTAAATCTTCTTTTTCTAAAGAACTTCCCATGCGAGATAGGATAGCTTTATGGTCTGCTAAATATTTTAATACTCTTGGGTTGGTGGCCTTAAATTCATCTTCATTAAAAGCATCTCCAAAGCGCTTCGCTGCTTTTTTAATCTCTTTTTGAGCTTTTTGAAGTATTTTTTCTGCGTAATCTTCTATTAAAACATCGGCACGATAGCGCTTTTTAGAGTCTTTATTATCTATTAATGGGTCGTTAAACGCATCTACGTGGCCCGAAGCTTTCCAAGTAGTAGGATGCATAAAAATGGAAGCATCTAAACCTACAATATTTTGGTGCATTTGCACCATACTTTTCCACCAATATTCGCGAATGTTTTTTTTAAGTTCTGCTCCGTTTTGACCGTAGTCATAAACAGCACTTAAGCCATCATATATTTCACTAGACCCAAAGATGTATCCGTATTCCTTAGCGTGTGATATTACTTTCTTAAAAGTATCTTCTTGTTTTGCCATAATAGCGCAAAAATACTGGAATTTATTAGGATACAAAATACTCTAAACAGAATTCTGAAATGTCTATTATAATTGAAATATTGGGTTCTTGAATTAATTAAATTGATGCCAATGTTTTCAATAAAGTATTTTAAGTGGAGTTTTTTGCTAGAGTAACTACTTTTGTTGGTATATTTATTTAAGCTATATTTTTAGATTAAACAGATTCTTCTAACAATTATAAAAAGCCTAGCAATTATTTTTTTGTTTTATTATATCCATAAGGGCAATGTCTACATCCACTTTCGCAACAATAACCTCGTTTTAAGTGGTATTGTTCGGTAAAACACTTATATCCCTCGGGTGTTAAATAATAATCTCCTTCTTCAGGAGTAATTTGTTTGTTGTACATACAGCAAAGTTACTACCTTGTACGGGAATTAAGATATGATGTTGGAAACTTCTTACAATAGCCCAATTGTGGAGCCATTTTTTAGAGATTTAGGAGTAGACCTATATTTAAAAAGGGAAGACTTATTGCATCCGTATATTTCAGGAAATAAATTCCGAAAATTGAAATATAATTTAGAAGAAGCTCGTCAACAAAAAAAACATACTTTACTTACGTTTGGTGGTGCATACAGTAATCACATACATGCGACTGCTTATGCAGGGAAAAAATACGGTTTTAAAACTATTGGTATTATAAGAGGAGATGAATTGGGTGAAGATATAGAAAAAACTCTAGCCCAAAATACTACTTTAGCCTTTGCTCAAAAACAAGGAATGCAATTGCATTTTGTGTCTAGGAATGACTATAAATTAAAGAATTCGAAAGATTATTTAACTCGTTTAGAAAATAAATTTGGGAATTTTTATGTGTTGCCAGAAGGAGGAACAAATCCTTTAGCAGTGAAAGGTTGCCAAGAAATACTTACGCAAACGGATTCTGAATTTGATTATATATGTTGTGCTGTTGGAACAGGAGGAACCTTATCGGGGATAATAAATAGTGCCTCTCCAAATCAGGAGGTTATTGGATTTCCTGTTCTTAAAGAAAATTATTTGCACGAACCTATTAAAAAATATACTAATCATAGAAAATGGAAGTTAAATAGAGAGTATCATTTGGGTGGTTATGCAAAGATTAATACAGAATTAATTACATTTATCAATCGCTTTTTTAAACAACATTCTATTACATTAGATCCTATTTATACGGGGAAGCTTTTAATGGGTGTTTATAAGGAAATTTCTAAAGGAAATTTTCCAAAAAATTCTCGTATTTTAGCAGTCCATACGGGTGGATTACAAGGTATTGCTGGGGTAAACTCCAGACTACAAAAAAAACACCAAGATATTATTAAAACAAGTTATGAATTTTAGAGTATTATTAACCATTTTACTTTGTGGTTTATTTTTAGGATCCTGTAAAAGCAAAAAGGTATTTGCATATAAAAAGAGACCACAAACTGCTGTAAAAAAGACTCCAAAACGAGTAGTTGAAAAAATAGGAAATAAATTCCCTAAACCTGTTGAAGTTGATGCTAATTCTAAAGGAAAATCCACAAAAAAATCGGCTCCAACTTATGGCAGTTATTCTAATAAAGTAGAAAGCTATATTGGTCTCTATTCCGAAATAGCAGTAAAACAAATGGAAGTATATAAAATTCCTGCAAGTATTACGTTGGCTCAAGGAATTTTAGAATCGGGGGCAGGAACTGGCGATTTAACTACAAGGGCAAATAACCACTTTGGAATTAAGTGTCATAATTGGAAAGGAGCAAAAGTATATCACGATGATGATGCTAAAGGGGAGTGCTTTAGAAAATATAGTACGCCAGAGTTTTCATTCCAAGATCATTCTTTATTTTTAACAGAGCGTAAGCGTTATTTAGATCTTTTTAAGTTGGGTAAAGATGATTATAAGTCTTGGGCAAAAGGATTGCAAAAAGCGGGCTATGCAACAGACCCTAAGTATCCCAAAAAATTGATTAGTATTATAGAGCGTTATAAATTATACGAATTTGATGCTAAAGTATTAGGTAAAGACCCTAAAAAGGCTAAAAAAATTATAGGGAATTCCGACCAACACACGGTAAAAAAAGGAGATACCTTATATGGTATTTCTCGAAAATATAAAATTTCCGTAGACGAGCTTAAAGAGTTTAATGGTTTAGATAGTAACAGTATTCATGAAGGTCAAACACTTTACGTTAAACCACTTCCAAAAGATTTTTAAATGTTATACCAACGTAGTAGTGAGCTATTTAAAGAAGCTCGAAAAGTAATTCCTGGCGGAGTTAATTCTCCTGTACGCGCTTTTAAAGCTGTAGGAGGGGATCCTATTTTTGTAAAAAAAGCGGAAGGAGCTTATTTATATGACGAAGATGGAAATCAATTTATAGATTATATTAACTCTTGGGGCCCCATGATTTTGGGACATGCTTACCCTCCAGTTGTTAATGCTGTAATTGAGAAAGCAAAAAAAGGAACTAGTTTTGGAATGCCTACCGAAATTGAAACTGAAATTGCAGCTCTAGCTGTTAATATGGTTCCTAATATAGATATGATACGTTTTGTAAATTCGGGTACAGAAGCTTGTATGAGTGCCGTAAGATTAGCACGTGGATTTACAGGAAAAGACAAAATTATTAAATTTTCAGGTTGTTATCATGGACATAGCGACTCTTTTTTAATACAAGCTGGCAGTGGAGCAGTAACCTTTGGAAGTCCTAATAGCCCGGGGGTAACTAAAGGCACTGCTAAAGACACTTTACTAGCTAAGTATAACGATATTGAAAATGTTACCAATTTGGTGGAAGCCAATAAGGGGGAAATTGCATGTATTATAATAGAACCAGTAGCAGGAAACATGGGATGTATTCCTCCCAAAAATGATTTTTTACAAAATATAAGAAACCTTTGTAATGCTAATGGTATCCTATTAATTTTTGATGAAGTAATGACGGGATTCCGTTTAGCACCAGGAGGAGCGCAGGAGTTACTTGGAGTAGATGCCGACATTATTACCTTTGGAAAAGTAATAGGAGGTGGTTTACCGGTTGGGGCTTTTGGAGCACGTACCGAAATTATGAATTATTTAGCCCCTTTGGGGCCTGTTTATCAAGCAGGTACTTTAAGTGGAAATCCGTTAGCAATGGCAGCAGGGTTAGCAATGCTTACCGAATTAAATAATAATAAAGCCATTTTTGAAAGTATTGCTAAAAAAACAGCTTATTTGCATAAAGGGAT
Organism: uncultured Aquimarina sp.; assembly: GCA_938011245.1. Lineage (GTDB taxonomy): Bacteria > Bacteroidota > Bacteroidia > Flavobacteriales > Flavobacteriaceae > Aquimarina. Next base: position 45,949 of record CALLUJ010000016.1, read on the forward strand.
TGAGGAAGTGCTAGAAAAGAATCAAATTACACATAGTATTAATAGATTAGGATCTATGATTTCTGTACACTTTAGTTCTGAAAAAGTTATAGATTTTGAAACCGCAGCAACGGGAAATAACGATACATTTAAAAAGTTTTTTCATGGAATGTTAGAAAATAATATTTACATTGCTCCAAGCGCTTTTGAAACATGGTTTATAACCGATGCATTAAGTTATGAAGATTTGGATACGACTATTGCTGCAGTAGATAAAATAGCTCCAAGTATTAAATAAGTTACTGCAATATTTGTTTTATTAAACATCCCATTGAGGTTAATAGCCAATTTTGATGGGATATTTATTTTAAGGTACTATTTTTATATTTCCCATTTTGGAAATAGTATTATAAGGAATGTTTAGTTTATTACAAGTGACTTTCCATTGATTAGCTAGCTTTTTAAAATTATTTCCTGCAAAAAGTACTCTTTTAGGAGTATTTTTTCTTAAAAACCGTTCAGCATTAATTTTAGGAGAATTAGAAACAATAAGAATAGCATCCTTGTACTCTATATTAGGAATAAAGTTTTGATTTAAGATTTGAATTTTTTTATTTCCATATCGATATACTTGTTTTAAAGTGTGGTAGGTTACATTCTGGTAATGTAATTCTTTTTGTAAGGGCTTAATTGTAGACTGCTTATCAAAATCTGTTATTGGTTTTAGCGAATGGACGTTTATACTATTAGAACTTAATTCAAGTATAATAGTATTGTTGTAGGTATTTAAAACCCATAACTCTTGTTTGTGTGCACTTCGGTTTATTTCAATAAAACCAGAACACATTATCCCAAAAATCATTATAAAGATGTGCTGAATTGCTTTCTTTCTGTTATAAGCTATCCATAATAAGTATCCGAAAAATAGATACAAAATAAGCACTGTAAATAAAGAGATGTAAAGGTTGTTGAATATAAATATTTCTTGAGACGCTACCCAATTTATAAAATAGATAAGCTTTAATATTACATAATTATAACATACTACAATAACTTTTGGTAAGAAGTGAAAATAACTTCCTAAAACAATTCCTACAGCAAAAATCATTACTATAGGGATAAGGCACATTACAGGAATATTAGCTAATAAAAACAGTCCTGGTATTTGGTGAAAATAATAAATACTTAAAGGGAGTAGGCCTATTTGAGCACATAAACTAACCCCCATAACACTCCACAACAATAAGCTAATACGATTTTTAGGTTTCCATAGATTGTACCAAGCAGGAAGTCCAATAATTATAGACCCTACAGCAATAATGCTTAATTGAAAGCCTATTGAAAAAATAATAAGAGGATTAATAAACACTAAAATGAATATTGATAAAAACAATACATTTAATGGGTGTTGGTGTCTTAATAATAACCGACTAAATTCGTAACAAGAAAACATTGTAGCGGCTCTTAATGCGGAATCACTTGCACCAGTAAAACCTACAAATAACCATAGTAAAAGCAATACTAATATCGATTTTATAATTCTAAATTTATAGTTAAAGAATACTATTCCTAAAATTCCTCCAAAAATTAGATATACAATGCCTACATGTAATCCAGAAATAGCTAAAATGTGAATAACACCTGCTTTTGAAAAAGCATCTTTTATTTTGGAATCTAATTCTGTTTTATCTCCCAAAACTAAAGCTTTAGTAAATTGAAGGACTTTTGTGTCTAACCCTAATTGATTAAGAGAACTAGTTATCTGTAGGCGTAGTTCTTCTAACATGTAAATTAGTTTGTTCCTTTGAGAAAGAATAGGAATTAATTGGCTAAAATTAACATTGGCATAATGAGAAATCCCTTGACTTTTTAGATAAGTATTATAATTAAATCCATAAAGAAAATTACTAGTTTGTAGTTGTTTAAGTGCAATATGCCCAGCATAAGCTTCTCCAACAGAAAGTGTTACTTTTGGTTGTTTTTTCACTTTTAATAAAAATTTTCCTGTAACTGTTGCACCATCTACGTATTTTAAAGAAGCATTATAATTTCTGTACTTTTTAGAATCTTTAAACTTTTTAGTAATGTAGAATACTAACTTTCTAGGCTTCGATAAACTTTGCCGATGCGTTATATGATGTGGTGTATTTTGAGGTAATATTAATTGATATCTATATGCCCCTACAGTAAAGAAAGCTATACAAGAAGTGCTTATAAAAACAATAGAACTCTTGGTTTTTATTAAGTATAAAAATAGTAGAAACAGTATAGTAGTTCCTAAAAACCAGTATATCCTAATACTTATAAAGCTGCTTAGGACTATTCCTAGGATTATCGAAATACAGATACTCCAAAAAGGGATATTCCATAATTTTGAATCTTTCAATTAACTGTTATTGTGTGTTGTAAAACATGCAAATTAAATGTTTTTTAATGTAAATTCATTCTTTTAAACGATAATTGTATGTTCTAATATTTATATATGGTATTCTCAAATGACGAAAAGAGGATGAATTTTAAGTGTAATGATTAACTTAGTACTATAAATATATATTATGGCTATACAAGCACCTTTTAATTTATTACAATGGATAGAAGAAAATCGGGAACTATTAAAGCCACCTGTAGGAAATAAAAACTTGTATAAAGATGCAGGAGACTATATTGTAATGATTGTTGCAGGACCTAACGCTAGGAAGGATTATCACTACAACGAAACGGAAGAATTATTTTATCAAATAGAAGGTACAATAGAAGTACATATTCAAGAAGAGGAAAGGAAGAGGACAATGAAACTTGGTCCTGGGGATATGTATTTACATCCAGCAAAAGTTCCTCATTCTCCCGTAAGGCATAAAGGATCGATTGGACTGGTTATTGAAAGAAAACGCAATAACTTAGCTGCAGATGATGGCTTATTATGGTTTTGCGATAATTGTAACAATAAACTCTATGATGTTTATTTTAAATTGAATGATATAGAAAAAGATTTTTTAAAACACTTTAATGATTTCTATGGGAATGAAACACTAAGAACTTGTAAAAAATGTGGAGAAATCATGGAGGCAGACGAACGGTTTACCTCTAAATAAATTAACACTAAAGATTATGCAATTTAAATATATTATAACTTTTCTTCTTCTTTTAACTTTGTTTACTTCTTGTAAAAAGAAAGTTATTCCAACAACAGATTTAGTTAAAAAGCCATTAGAATTACAACGTATTTTTGGTGGCGGATTTGAACCCATGTGGAGTATTGTTTTGAATAAGGTTGAGGGTAATAAATTTCAACTAAGCTATACGAATCCATCCATAAAAGATGCTGTGGAGGAAGAGATAATTATGTCAACTAATTTTTCAATAGAAAAAAACGATGAAACGGTTTTTAAAGGAAAAAATGCAAAGGGAGAAACGATTAAAGTAACCTACAGAATAACACCCTGCCTTAATATGGCAGGAGAAGACTCTGGGGGCGTACTTACTTATAAAATTGGAAAGATTACGTTAGAAGGCTGCGGAACATATTCTCTAAAAAAATAGAGATTTCAGACTTAAAGATAAGGAATTCAGTATTTTTTAAATTCTTTGCGGCGTTTCTAAATTCCTTAACGAAAAGCTTTGAGTTTGGTGCTAAAATTGATAAGTTTAAGCTCCGTAAATTTTAATTATTTAAAAGTATCTAATGAGCTTTAAAAGAATATTAACTTTTACTATTATTTTATCTGCACAAGTGGTTTTAGGACAGAACCATGGAGTTGTAAATACAACTAATAGTACGAATGTTTCGTTACGCAGTGTCGATATAGGCGATTGTAAATGGACCGAAGGGTTTTGGGCAGATAAATTTAAGATTGCAGAAGAGGTAATGATCCCTCATATGGGAACTATTTTAAAAGGAGATGTAGGTCATGCATTAAACAATTTTAAAATTGCGGCAGGTCTTAAAGAAGGCAAACATAAAGGAATGCATTGGCACGATGGCGATTTTTATAAATGGATGGAATCGGTAATGTATATTTATGCTGTTAATAAAAACCCTAAAATAGATAAAGAGTTAGACGAATTAATATCAATTATAGGGAAAGCCCAAGAACCTAATGGATACCTATCAACTCAAATTACTTTAAATAAAGACCGGAAGCCTTTTGAATCTAGGCGTTTTCATGAGCTTTATAATAGTGGACATTTAATAACCAGTGCTTGTATTCACAATAGAATAACAGGAAAAACTAACTTTTTAGATATTGCTATAAAAAATGCAAACTATCTGTACAATTTGTTTTCTCCTCAGCCAAAAGAATTAGCTCGTTTTGGGTTTAATCAAACTCAAATTATGGGACTGGTTGAATTATATAGGACTACAAAAGATAAAAAATATTTAGAATTAGCAGAGCTGTTTATTAATATGCGAGGAAAATCTAATATGCGAGAGTATAATCCGAACATTCCTGCAACGCATCTTGGGGACATGGTACAAGAACGCGTACCTTTAAGAGAGGAAACAGAAGCAGTAGGGCATGCTGTTTTAGCGTTGTATTTTTATGCTGGAGCAGCCGATGTTGCAGCAGAAACTGGAGAGCAAGAATTAGTAGATGCCCTAGATCGCTTATGGGATAATGTTACTGAAAAAAAGATGTATGTAACAGGAGCCGTTGGACAAACCCATCATGGCGCTTCTTCTCGTAAAGATATGATTCACGAAGGTTTTATTAATGAATATATGATGCCTAATTCTACGGCATATAACGAAACCTGCGCTAATATTTGTAATGCAATGTTTAGCTATCGAATGTTAGGTTTAAAAGGAGAATCAAAATATGCAGATATTATGGAATTAGTATTGTATAATAGTGCTCTCTCTGGAATAAGTATTGAAGGGAAAGATTATTTTTATGCCAACCCACTACGTGTAAATATAAATGGACGTGTAACAGAAAATAATGGTACAGAAACAGAAGAACGCCTGCCATACATTCCTTGTTTTTGTTGTCCTCCAAATTTAGTGCGAACCATTGCAAAGTCTCCTAATTGGGCTTATAGTTTGTCCAAGAATGGTGTAACTGTAAATTTATATGGTGGCAATGAATTAAAAACACATTTAACAGATGGGTCCGAATTGCAACTTACACAACAGACAAATTATCCTTGGGAAGGAAAAGTAAATATTACTGTAAAGAAAGCTAAAAAAGAAGTTTTTGATATAGCATTAAGAATTCCTAATTGGGCGGAAAATTCTAGTTTAAAGATTAATGGAAAAAAAGTTAATACTACCATACTAACAGGAAATTATGTAAACTTAAATAGAAAATGGAAAAAAGGAGATGTTATTACCCTAGATATGCCAATGAATATTAATTTTGTACAAGGCCATGATCGTATTGAAGAAGTTCGTAATCAAGTAGCTATAAAAAGAGGACCAGTTGTATATTGTTTAGAGTCTAAGGATTTACCAAAAGAAACTAAAATTTTACAAGCCTATTTGCCATCAACATCAAATTTAAAAGAAGAATATAAAGCTAACTTTTTAGGAGGGATAACTACAATTTCTTCAGATATTTTAATACGAAAGGATAGTTCAAATAAAATGTATCGCTCTGTAATAAAACCAGAGTGGGAAAAAACTAAAACTCAATTTGTGCCGTATTTTGTTTGGAACAATAGAGGAAAAAGTGAAATGAGTGTATGGCTCCCTATTTTGTGGAATGAATAAAGAAATAAGGATACTTCTCTCTAAATTAGATAAATTATAACGTGATCTTAATAATGAAACAATTAAACAAGCTATTTTTTTTAAGCTTAATCTCTATAGGAAGTTTTGCACAAAAAAAACCGAATATTCTTTTTATTGCAGTAGACGACCTTAAAACAGAATTAGGGACTTATGGATCGGATGTGGTAATCTCTCCGAATATTGATGCCTTAGCTAAGGACGGTGTGCAATTTAATCGAGCGTATTGCCAGCAAGCTATTTGTGGCCCTTCTAGAGCTAGTGTTATGACAGGGGCAAGACCAGAATCTATTAATGTAATCGACTTGTTTCAGGATTTTAGAGAAAACCGTCCAAGTATTGTTACGATACCCCAACATTTTAAAGAAAATGGATACGAAACTACATATGTAGGAAAAGTGTTTCACCCTGGATATTCCGACGAAGAAATGTCGTGGACACGAAAAGCAACATATCCTAAAAGAGACCCTAATGTACCCAAACTGAAAGGGCATTATGCTTCTAAAGAAAATCAGGAAATCTATGAAAAAAATAAAAAAGATTTAGAAACACGTTACGGAAAAGAAGTAATCCGAAAAAATTGGTTAGCACACGGGCCAGGAGTAGAAGCTATTGATGTTCCAGATGAAACCTATAGCGATGGATATAATACTTTAGCAGCAATAGAAACGTTTAAAGAGCTTAAAAATAGTAATAAACCTTGGTTTTTAGGATTAGGTTTTCTCAAACCTCATTTAGATTGGGTTGCTCCAAAAAAATATTGGGATTTGTATGATAGAGATAAAATAAAAATCGCATCTCAAGTAAATCCCCCTAAAAATGGATCTTCTATGGCTTTATCAGAGTCTATGGAAGTTAGAGTGGGAGCTAATGTTCCAAAAACAGAATCTTTTTCTCCAGAGTTGCAACGAGAATTACGCCATGGATATTATGCCTGTACTAGTTATATAGATGCGCAATTAGGAAAAATGATTAAAGCTTTAAAAGAAGCAGGAGAATACGAAAACACAATAATTGTACTATGGTCAGACCATGGATTTAATTTAGGAGAAATGGGATATTGGGGAAAAGCCACTAACTATGAAGTGGCTACCAGAGTACCATTTATAATTAAAGCCCCAGGTAAGGCAACTAAAGTGAAAACAGATGCATTAGTGGAACTTATAGATATTTTTCCAACACTTAATGAATTAGCTGGGTTATCTAACCCAACTAATATTGAAGGAAAAAGTTTAGTGCCCCTATTAGAAAAGCCAAATGCTAAATGCGAATGGGATGAAGTTGCCTATAGTGTATTTCCATCGCCTGCGTTACGAGAGTGGGCAGCTAGACCTTGGACACTTCCATTTAGAACGGCCTTTTTTGCGCCATTAATTAAAAAAATAGAAGCACGAATTAGTAAACAAATGGGCGATAAATGGAATAGAAAAACCTTTGAGAAATTTGTAATGGGTTACGCTGTGCGTACCAACCGTTACCGAATGGTAGTGTGGAAAGACAGAAGGAAACCTAAAGAAGAACCTCTTTTTGTTGAATTGTACGACCATAAAAAAGATTCCAATGAATCTATTAATATTGCCGATGAAAACCCAAAGGTGGTAAAAGAACTATTAGCCACATTAGCTGCAAAATAGAAACTATATATGCCTTATGCTAAGCGGTTAATTTTTAGAATATGAAAGTTAATCGCTTTTGTTTTTGATAGGAGAACTCTCACTAAAAAGTTAAAAAACCTATCTTTGTTATAAGAAACAATAGCTAATGATACATTCTATGACGGGCTTTGGAAAAGCCGTTTTACAACTAGACAATAAAAAAATTAATATTGAAATTAAGTCGCTTAATAGTAAAAACTTAGACCTTAATGTTCGTATGTCACAGCAGTATCGAGAAAAAGAGCTTTTGCTACGAACGCAAATTTCTAAGGCACTTACACGAGGAAAAGTTGATTTTGGCTTGTACGTAGAAAACACCATGGAACAGGCTAAATCAGAAATTAATACTCCTATTGTTAAAGCGTATTTAAATCAGTTAGCAAATATATCTCCTACAAAGTCTTCTTCAGAATTGTTAAATATTGCAATGCGTTTACCCGATGTATTAAAAACGGAACGTGAGGAAGTTGATGAAAACGAATTTAAACAAATTCAGGAGGTACTAACACAAGCCTTAGAGCACCTTAACGAATATAGGCTAAACGAAGGGAAGGTTTTGGAAGAAGATTTTAGGCTGCGTATTGCTTCCATAACTTCAATATTAGAAAAAGTAATAAAAATAGATCCAGAGCGCATTGCTGGGGTAAGAGAGCGTTTACAAAAAGGTATTGCCGATTTAAAAGAAAAAGTCGATGATAACCGATTTGAACAGGAACTAGTTTATTACATAGAAAAGTTTGACATAACAGAAGAAAAGGTAAGACTTAAAAATCATTTAGATTATTTTGTAGAGAATTTAAATTCTAACCAGTCCAATGGTAAAAAATTAGGTTTTATAGCCCAAGAAATTGGAAGAGAAATAAATACTATTGGTAGTAAATCTAACTTTGCACCAATGCAGCAGTTAGTTGTTCAGATGAAGGATGAATTGGAAAAAATTAAAGAGCAACTTCTAAACGTGTTGTAATGGATAACAGAAAATTAATCGTTTTTTCAGCACCATCGGGAAGTGGTAAAACTACTATTGTAAAACACTTACTTGAGCACACTAATTTACCATTAGAATTTTCAATATCAGCTACTTCAAGAGCACCAAGAGGAGAGGAGATAGAAAATAAAGATTATTATTTTTTAAATACAGAAGTTTTTAAAAGTAAAATTGAAAACGATGAATTTTTAGAATATGAAGAAGTTTATATAAATAATTTTTATGGAACGCTTAAAAGTGAAGTAGAGCGTATTTGGAATAAAGGAAAGGCAGTAATTTTTGATATAGATGTAGTGGGTGGTTTAAATATTGAAAAACAATTTCCAGAAGAAACACTATCTATTTTTGTACAACCGCCAAATAAAAAGGAATTAGAAAAACGGCTAAGAGGTAGAGGAACAGAAACAGAAGAAAAAATTCAGATGCGTTTAGCAAAATCAACTAAAGAATTAACATACGCTTCGGAATTTGATGCTATAATTACTAATGATAATTTAGAAATAGCAAAGCAAGAAGCATTTCAGTTAATTTCTAAATTTCTGAAAAAGTAATAATAGGTTTTTAAATAGGTTACTCCTATACCTAATAAAGAAAAGAAGTTAGCTGAAATTAAAAATTGTTTTAGTAGAAAATACCACATTATTTAAATAATGAAAAAAATAGGATTGTATTTTGGAACATTTAACCCTGTCCATATGGGGCATTTGGCTATAGCAAACCATATGGTAGAATTTTCCGATTTGGATGAGGTGTGGATGGTGGTTACACCTCATAACCCTTTTAAAAAGAAAAGTACTCTTTTAGATAACCATCATCGCTTAGAAATGGTATATAAAGCTGTAGAAGATTACCCAAATATTAAACCTAATAATATTGAATTTAAATTACCACAACCTAATTATACAATAGATACCTTAGTACATTTAGGAGAGCGTTACCCCAATAAGAGCTTTTGTCTAATAATGGGAATGGACAATTTGAAAGGACTCCATAAATGGAAAAACTACGAAGTCATTTTAAATAATTATTCTGTTTATGTTTATCCAAGAGTTTCGGAAGGGAAAGTTCCAGAAACATTTGAGAATCATCCTAAAATTAATATTGTAACCGCTCCAATTATGGAAATATCTTCTACATTTATTAGAAAGGCTATTGCTAACAGGAAAAATATTCAACCATTACTGCCCCATAAAGTATGGCAGTATATAGATTTAATGAATTTTTATAAACAATAATACGCTTACAGTATAAATATACTAATACCGTAGCGTATTATAACATTTAATTGTCTGTTGTAGAATCTATGGATTGACTCGAGTTTTCACTCTTAGTTTTTTTCGTTTTATATTCTTCTTCCTTGCTATAAAGATTGCCTAACGATTCTAAGTGTTTATTAAAAATAGCAGCTTCACTATCTAAGTTTTCATAATCATTATTAATTACTAATAAATCTATTACGCTGCGATATCGCTCTACTTGCGTAATAATTTCTTCAGCATTTTTGTATTGCTTTTCAACGGTTAGACTCGCAAAATAATCGATTTTTTCTTGATATTTTTTAGCTAGTTTTTTCCATAACGCTCTAGCTTTTTCTTTGTCACCTACCTGGTAATATCCATTTACAAAAGGTTCTATTAAAGTATAGAATTCATAAAACTCTATAGGCAATTTAGTAATACTAAGGTTTATAATGTTTTTGGCTTTTTCCTTTTTATTTTCCTTTATAAGCTGCTCCATTAAACGGGCTAATGTGCTTCTGTAAGTAATTGCATTTTTTCGGGTTTCAGGGTCATGATAAATATTTGGATTGCCACTATTTCCCCAGTCCCAACTCATAACCATATTGTATAACTGGTCGGTATTAATTCTACCCATTTCAAAGGGATTGTCTTTGTCTAAAGGAGTTTTAATAGGAACTAATTTATAAGTTAAACCAGTAAGTTGTAAGTAGTCTTTCATCCATAAATAATCGTCATCACCAAAACTTCCTCCAGTAAAGTAAATAGGACGTTCCCAATTGTTATTTGCTAAAAGGTCAAGCATCATTAAACGATTTTTATATAAAATATCATCTTTAATGTGGAATACCATTTCATCTACTATTAAATCGGCATCTTCAGCCGATACAATACCGTTACGAAGTACAGCGGCTTTATCTACAGGGACTCGTACAGATTTAGAAGGAAAAGTGTTAATCCATGTACCACTTTGTAGTTCGGCCTTGGTGCGCTTATCATCATTTTCTATCCAATCCATCCATAATTTAATGTCAAGAGTATCTTTAGTTAATGGTTTATGATAAATAGCATCGTTATTTCCCCATCTATAAAACTTATGCTTTAGCTGAGAGGGAATAGGTTTGCTATTGTATGCGGCACGTTTCATTTGATCGATGTACCAATCGGTGGCAAAAAGGCTGGTGTTTACCGTTCGGACATCGGTGCGATATTCTTCGATATCTTGTGCATACCATAAAGCGAAGGTATCGTTATCTCCTATGGTAAATAGGATGGCATCTTTATCACAAGAGTCTAAATACATTTTTGCCATAGCTGGAGCGGTATATTTATTAGCACGGCTATGATCGTCCCAGTTTTGAGAAGCCATTAAAATAGGGGCTCCTAAAATAGTGGTGGCTAAAACTAAAGGAACACTTATTTTTGAAGAAAAGTACTTGCTAACTCCTTCATATATCCCAAAAACACCGAAACCAATCCATATAGCAAATACATAAAAAGAACCTACTAATGCATAATCACGTTCGCGAGGTTCAAAAGGACGCTCATTTAAATATATTTTTAAGGCAATTCCTGTAAATAAGAAGAATAAACTAAGTATCCAAAAGTTTTTTTTATCGTATTGTAATTGAAATAAAAAGCCAATTAATCCAATAATTAAAGGAATAAAGTAATAGGTATTCCTTCCTTTGTTTTTTAAATCGTCGGTAGTTAAAACATCTTGATTCCCTAAACGAAATGCATCTATAAATTTGATTCCGCTAATCCAATTGCCGTCTTGATCAGTATATTTTCCTTGATTGTCGTTTTGTCTACCTACAAAATTCCACATAAAATAACGCCAATACATGTATCCAAATTGGTATTGAAACATGTAAGTTATATTATCTATAAAAGAAGGTTTCTTAACGTTAATATACTGTCCAAATCGAGATAAAAATTTGGTATAACCTTCAATACCAATTTTCCCTTTTTTGTAATCGGTTAAAAATTCAGATACAACTCTCCTTAAGTCTTTATCTTTAGCATATTTAGGTTTAATAGTAAAAGCTAAAGGGCGTGTAATGCGCATATAATTTTCTGCATGTTCACTACTCCACATTCTAGGTAAAAATGCTTTGTGGGCATCTTCTAAATTTTGTTTTGCGTTTTTGTAATCGTTAACAATAATGTACTTTTTGTTTTTTAAGTCTTTTTCGTATTTAGGTTTATCGTCTAAATAAGGCTTTTGAGGATCTAAGCCGCCATAGGCTTCCGAAAATTGAGGGCCATAAAACAAATGCGTTTCTTGGTATTGTTCTCTGTTATAATATGCTAATAGTTCTCGTGCATTATTAGGGTTGTTTTCGTTTACTACCGTACCTGCATTAGCACGTATAGGTAACATTACCCAGCTAGAAAAGCCAATAAATATAAACAAGATGCATAGAATTAAAGTATTAATATGTATAAGACCTTCTCTGCGAGTATGTTTAATGCCAAAAAAGAAAAAGATAATAAATAGGAGTCCAGAAAAAATAGTTCCAGAATGAAAGGGAAGTCCTAAACTGTTTACAAAAAACACCTCAGCTTTACCAAAAAAAGTAAGCGTGTAAGGGAGTAATAGTTTAAAAATAAACATTAAAATAGCAACCGTTACTACATTAGCTATTAAAAAGTTTTTTAGAGTTATGGTTTTGTAGTTTTTAAAGAAATATAAAAATCCAATAGCTGGTAAGGTTAATAAACCCATAAAATGCACTCCAAACGACAGTCCTATTACAAAGGAAATAAGAATTAACCACCTATTTCCTCTGGGTTCGTGCATGTCTTTTTCCCAGCGCAAACCTAAATAAAATAATATAGATAGAATAAAAGATGCCATGGCATACACTTCCGCTTCTACAGCATTAAACCAAAAACTATCGGTAAAAGTAAAAGCCAATGCTCCTATGGCCGCACTACCCAATATCATCCATTGAGAGGCAGGAGTAGTATTTTCAGTATTTTTAGCAATTAATAATCGACGTATTAAGTAGGAAATAGACCAAAACATGAATAAAATAGTGAATGCAGAAGCAATTACAGACATCATGTTTACAGTAAGAGCAACTAATTGAGCATTACCAAAACTAAAATTGGCAAAAAAAGCACCTAGCATTTGGTATAAAGGAGCTCCTGGTGGATGACCTACTTGGAGTTTAGCGGAGGTTGAAATATATTCTCCAGCATCCCAAAAACTAGCCGTAGGTTCAACAGATAACGAGTATGTGGCTAATGCTATAGTAAAAACGCACCATCCTATAATGATATTCCATTTTTGGAAATTAAAAACTTTCATATTAAGTTAGCTTGATATAAGTTGAAGCGAATTTACTAATTAGACTTGGTATAACCATACATACGATCCTTTCGGAGGAATATTTCAATTTTATATTTTTTTCGATTTTTAGTTTGTTAAAATGCTATTTAGTTTTATATTTGCACTCGAATTACGGTAATGGTCTATGGTGTAACTGGCAACACGTCTGTTTTTGGTACAGAAGAGTCTAGGTTCGAGCCCTAGTAGACCAACTCAAAACCCTCTTAAATCACTGATTTTAAGAGGGTTTTTGCTTTTTAGGGGGTGAAAAAAGGGCTTTATTCAAGATGAAGGATCAACCCGAAAATTTGTGGAGAGAACATAAATTTTGGAATTTTGCTAAAAAAATAGATTGAACACCAAAGAACTCCTAGCTTACTTCTTACCCGACGGGATTTTCGGGCAGATTCAAGATGAAGATTAATTATTGTGTTTAGATAAATAATCCAGTTAATCTGAATAGAAAGAATTTCATATTTGTGTTTTAAAATTTGTAAAGTATTTTTTCTTTTTTAGAATTATTGTGTTTTAATACCGCTTCTATTGTAATATGATTTTATTGAATAAATCGATATAATGATGATTGCTTACAATAGATTTTATGACTATCCGTTTTTGGTCTTTTCTGTTTTAAGTCTTAAATTAGATTAAAAATTCTATATGACTTTATCTGATTTCCACAAACAATTTCCAGATAAAAAATCATGTATCGATTACTTTAAAGCACAACGATTATCTACTGATTTAACCTGTAAATCTTGTAGTTTTAAGGACTTTACTTTTAGGAATTCGAAACTTCGTTTTTATTGCAAAAACTGTAATAAAAGTTTCAGTTTGA
>CALLUJ010000017.1 GCA_938011245.1 uncultured Aquimarina sp.
AAAACAAGGCAAAGAAAAAGGTATTGAAGAAAAAGACGGGCTAATTACCTTTAAAGATGAAGATGGTAATTATAAAACCAAAGGCGAAGTAAAAGTAGGTGCGCTGTGCGAAAAGCATTATATAAATGTAGATGACTATGCTGAAACCGCCATCTACAAACTCCAAATAGACCATAACAACAAGACCAAAAAAGAAGCTTGGCAAAAAGCTTTAGAAGGCAAAGACAAAAAAACACCTTTATACTTATTAGTAGAAGGACATACCGTGCCTGGGCAAGAAGAAATAAACATTAACTACCACGGCGATAGCGAAGGTGGCGAAATACGTGGCGAAGCCATTAAAAATTTATGGCTAGATAGTGATGGGAATTGGTTTGAATTGAAGCGAAAAATAAAATGGCATAACCCTGTATTAAATCCTCAAGTAAGAGGGCGATATGCAATCTGGGCTCCAGAACGTAGTATCCATTCAAATAACATTAAAGGTAGAGCTAAAGGTAAACATGATGGATTAGATCTATATGCGCCAGAAGGAACTCCTTTATACGCTGTTGTAAGTGGTGAAATTTATGACCCTTATATATCAGGTAGTTATGGAAATACATTAACTATTAAAGGATTTTATAATGGTATAGAATATTACTTTTTTTATGCGCATTTAAAAGACAAAGTAACTTATAAATCTAAGGACAAAGTAGAAGTAGGTGATATCATTGGTTATAGTGGTAAAACAGGTAGTTCGGCTAAAAATTTAAAAGCAAATCAAGTTCATCTTCATTTTGAAGTTAGAACTAAAGGTACTAGAACAGGTAACCGTGTAAATCCACTAGAAAAAATTGCCGAATTGAAAACTGATGTAGAATTAAATCCTAAAGAAAAAGATCAATTATGAAAAAAATAATTTTATTATCAATATTGGTTTTTTTGAGTTGTAAAAATAATAGTAAAGTAAAAAACAGTCAAATTAATGAACAAATTACAACTATTAATAATGATATTTATTTAGGAAAGAAGTTTTATGAATCTGATGAATTAAGCAATTTTGAATATTTATTAGGAGGTGTGTTGTCTAAAGACAGTATATTTAATTATTCAATATATGAAGATGAACATATGTACATATATAGTCTAGAAAAACTAATTAGTTATCATGATTTAAGAGAATACTTGATATTGGATACTTTACGCTTAAAAAAAACAGAAGTTTCTAATTTAAAAAGTTATTCATATCCTTTAACTAATAACTCAAAAATTTTAAGTTTTAAACAAAATAATTTGAATAAGACTTTTTTTATCGACTCTACTTATAGTAAAATAAAAAAATAGAAATTCCATCAACCCAAAAAATATAGATTCAAGACATTATTTGGGAGAATATTCAAAATCTAAAAAAACATTAAAGAAAGTTGAAAAACCTGTCTACGGGGCAATTACAGTTTTTTCTGATTGTAATAGTAAAGGTGTATCGAAAAGTACTGGACATGTTGCTTTTCTTTACGGTAAGTTAAAGGGCAAAAAAATGGCAGTATTAGGAGGAAATCAAGGCAATAAAATAAAAGTTACTTCATATGATTGTTCAGGAAATACTTTTGTTTCATATACTGATAAAAAAGGAAATAAACATTACAAAAAATTTAGAGGTTATTATCTTCCTAAAAAATATTTAACATCTTCTGTGGACCTTCTTAATTCTATGGATACATTTAATTCAAGTATCGAAGCAAATAAAAGGGCAACAGGTAAAGAAATTAGTATAAATAAAAAAGGAGAAAGCTCTCGTTAATTATGAAAAAATATTTAATAATTCTAATCGTCGTTATTAGTGTAAGTTGTAAAAGTAATAGAGAAAAAACAGTAACAACTGTTACTACTGAGAAAAACAATGAAGTAAGACTGAATATAGATTGCCTCCAAAAAGATGATAAAGAATTAATAGATAGTTTTGAAAAGGAATTAAAAAAAGCCATTAAAGAAAATAATAAAGAGTTAATAGAACAACATATTAATTTTCCATTCAAATCAGAAGGAATTATATATACTAAGGAAGAGTTTTTTTTAAGCTATTTAGAAATTTTGAGAAATTATTATTTCAAAGAATATATTGATTTTGAGGAGGTTAGTGACCTTAAAAGAGAAAATTATTTTGCAGAAAAAAAAGGTTTAAGTAATTGTTTTATTTACATAGTATCTAATGATTTTCCATCATATGAATTTAGTGTAATATTTTACCTTGAAAAAATAAATAACGAAATAAAAATTGTTGAAATTTTAATGGCTGGTTAAAATTCGGATAAAAATTTAGTTAAAAAAGTAGAGAATAAAAAAATAGGTGTTATAGATTCTGTTAGCATTGGAAAAACAACGTAATTATGAAATATATTTATGACTATCCGTTTTTGGTCTTTTTCTATTTTAAGTCTTAAATGATTTTTTTGAAGAAAAAGATAAGGCTATTGAAGATTACAATAAAAGTAAAGAAAAAAAAGTGACAATTTCATCAACCCAAAAAGCTAATCAAAAAGCTAATCAAAAAGCTATTGCTAACATAGCTTATGACGATGCTAATAGAAGTAAAAGCTTTAAGCTTGGTAATACAAAAAAAGGAGATGGATGGAAATTTAGAGGAAGAGGCTTATTACAAATTACTGGTAGAACAAATTATACAAATACACAAGAAATTATAAATACTAAAATACCTATTTCAGGAATAGATTTAAGTAAAGGTTCAGATAAATTTACAGCCAAAGAAGCTGTTTTTGCTGGTTTAGCTGATTGGTATGAGAAAAAATGTTATACAGCAGCTAATAAGGGAATAACTGACAATGATGTAGATGCTGTTACAAAAAAAATTAATATTGCCACAAAATCTTATGGAGATAGAAAAAAAGCATTTAAAGTCAGTAAGATAGCATTTAAATTAATAGAGTGTTCTAAATTGAAAAATAAATAATGACAAAAAAAATATATTTATCAATTATCATTTTTTTACTTCTTTCTAGCTGTAAGGAAAATACAGAGAAATTAGATAAGAAAATCGATAAAAAAGAGAAGCAGCAAAATAAAATAGATACAGTTAAATATAACTTAAAAAAAATAGAAAATTTATACAAAAGAAAATCGCTTGACCATAAAATTATATCTTCAAATAAATGGTTAAATGAAAAAGAAACCATATTTGTTTTTGAAAATGAGAAGTTAGGAGAAGATTATGGCTCAAATGTTAATGGTTTTGTTTACGTATTTGATAAATTAGGGAGTAAAAAAATTGTTATTGATACTTATGAACCTGCTGGTCGAAAAGCACACATTGAATCATTTTTCTTTTACAATGTTGATAAAGATATAGAGAAAGAATTAATTGTTTTATGTTCTTGGGAACAAAGATTAAAAGAAACAGCAGAGGGAAAATTATACCAAACTTTTATTTATGATGATTACAAAGATGGTGATAAACTAATTTTCTTAGAAGAAATTAGCAGTTATTTTGGAGTTGAATTTGAGGGTATACAAGAGGGGGAAGAAATAAAAGCTGAGTTTAAAGATGCTGAATCAATCAAACATAAGTTAAAAGAATTAAATTAATTGAGTTGTTATTTAATTCGCAGAACATTTTTTAGGTCAAATAGGAACAGAAACTGGGCAACTTGAATCTTTAAAAGAAAACTATAATTATTCAGCAGAAAATATATATAATACTTTTTTAAGAAAAGTATTAATTAGCCATCCATCAAAAAAAGATAAATACACTTTTAAATATCATGACTTGATTGAGGGCTATGATGTTACTCTAGAGTGCGAATACAAAAAACCTAAAACAAATAAACAAAAAGCTTACGGACATAAAAGAGATGCTAAGGATCCAATAGAAGTTACAAGAAAAAAAGTTAATGGTTCTTACATAGCATCTTGGGATTATGATAATTTTAAAAAATTATATTCAATCAAATCAGAGTATACTAAAAGTAAATCCCTTTTCGATTATGTATATGGTTGCAGAATGGGTAACGGTAAGAAATCTACAAATGATGGATCTAATTACTTTGGAGTGGGATTCATACACTTAACAGGTAAAAACAAATACAAGAGCCTAAATACTAAATGGAAAGAAGTTTTTTCAAATGATATCAAAGATTTTATGGGCGATGATATATCCCTTTTAAAAACAGATGTAGATATAGCTATCAAAGCTTCAATGATTATTTGGACCCGTGTCCAAAAAGGAACAAATAAAAAAGCTGATAAAGGAATTAATGACTCTGTTATTTTGAATATAACTAAGGATGTTAACGGTGGAACCAATGGTTTAGAAATGAGAAACAAATTAACTAAGAAAGCCTTAGAAATCCTAAAAAAATAAGACATGAATAGCTATTTTACATATTTGGGATTATTATTTTTTCTAACACTTTATTGTAGTTGCAATAAGAATATTGAAAAGAAAAATCAGTTAGATAATGTTGTCCATTTAGAAAATGAAAAAGTAAATATTACGAAATCAAAATTAGATTCTATACAAGGTATTTGGGTAGGGGAAAAGGATATAAATCAAAGTACTTCTTATAGAGTTCAATATGGAAAAAAAATATTGGATTTAATTTGTTTAGAAGGATATTGTAATACTGACAATTTATTTGTAGAAAGAAGTTTGTTAGGTTTTTGCGAAGCCAATGATTTTGAGAAACATCGACATAATATAGGTAAAACTAACATAATTAAATTTATTAAATCTGATGGAAATTTAATGATTAAGTGGAGTGATTCAATATTTATTGATCAAAATCACAATATCAATAGTGTTTTTTATGTGACAAAATTAGTTCCAAATTATATGTTAGATAAAGAAGGGAATAAGCTTTCAAGCTTTGTAAAATTAAAAAGCCTACCTAAGGATTTATTTTCGTCTATTTCTGAAAGAAAAGAAAATATTTTAGAAGACTATCATATTTTGGAATTATCATCCAAAATTAAAGTAATTTCAAACAAAACATATTTTTATGATAATATGTCAGACGATACCAAACGCAAAGCTTTTTTAGTAAAAAATGATGTTGCCTATCTAGAAGAAGTAACTGATGAATGGGCTAAAATATATTATGACGGAATGACAATGGTTACTGGAGGGTATGTTAAACTTAAAGATGTAGTGGTTTTAGAATAAAAGCTTAAAGATGAGAAAAAATAAAATAATTATCTCTTTTCTATTCGTAGCACTACTTTCATGCAATAAAAAAAAACCTAATGTTGAATCTTTAATAACAGAAGTATCAATAAAAAAAGCCTCTATAATTCAAGATGAGCAGATTACTATTTATGAAATAAAAACTTTTTTTGGTCAATTAAAGAACAATTGTGAAGTATCAAATCAACTTACCTCAAGTGTAGAAAAAGAATATCCTAAATTTTGTGAAATGATAGTAATTATACTTTCTCAAAAAGAAGGAGAAATAGAGTATGAAATAATTAAAAATAAAAAAGGGGTAATATCAATTAATTCAGTTGAAATTATTGAAGATGATGGTAATAAGTATAGAAATGAATATTCAACTTTTTTATATATTGTTAAAAAGAATAATGAACTTATAATTGATGAGATTGGTGGAGCAGGTTAATTCGCATTCTTAAAAAAGAAAAAGGAATAAGATTATAGAAATGAGAAAGAAAACACCAATTATATTACTAGTATTATTTGTTATTCTGTTGTCTTTGGGGTGTAAGCATAATACGCATGCCTAAAAAGAAAAATTTATAAAAAATAGTGGCTTACAAAAGCAATTTGATTCCATTGAAAATAAAATTAGAGAAAAACAAATAAATGACTTTGAAAAAAAATCTAAAGATTTAGATGGTGATGGTGATGATGATGATGATTTTATCTATCTATATCAATGTGGAGAGCCACATTGCATTGATATTTATATTAATAAAGAAGAAAAGTTAACAAAAGGAATATCAGAACTTTGTTATAAATATTTATTAAATGAAAATAAAATTCTAATAAAAAGAAATCACTGTTGTGGAGAGAGCCCTTATACTTCTCACAGGACTTTTCAATTCAAAAAAGATAATATTAATTTATTAGATAATTATGTATTATTTAATGATTCTAAAGAACTTTTGTCTCCAAAAGAGGCAGGTATAAGTCTAAATAATTATAATGTTAAAGTCGAAAAAGATAATAGAGCTGTTTACTTAGGTACTTAGTTTAATTTGCTCAAAATCAATATTTATATGGTCAGTCATCCTATTAATTAGGTTATCAAATATAGTTTGCTTGTGTATAGAACGATTTATACGATAGCTATACTCATCTAAATATTTTTGAAAATGTTTTTTACTCACCCAAGAATACACACTTCTTAAACCTGCCTTTAATTGATGAATAATAGTATTTATTTCGAAAAAATCGGAAACATTACTTTTAATTTGTGTGATATTATAGTCCGTTTTTAAAGGAGTATAGCCAGTCCATTTATCGGTAATTACTGTAGCCTTTTCTGAGATATGGGCTATAAATATTTTGGATAATTCCTCTGATGAATAATTATCAATAGTTTTAAAATAAGCACGTTTAACACCTCTGTCAGCATTTGTTTCTACAGCTACAACTACTTTTTTCTTTTTACTATCGGTACTTCTGCCTTGCTTTAAATTTTCTTGACCTCCAAATACAAATTCATCTACATATACTGTCTTTACTATAGGTTGAGACTCACTACTCTTCATGGCTATTCTTACCTTATGCATAAAATACCAAGCGGTTTTACGACTTATATCTAAGCGCTTAGCTATTTGAGAAGCAGAAATACTTTTAGTAGCTGCGCTCATTTCAAAAACAATAGTAAATGCCTTACGTAAACCAAATTTTACTTTATGAAATAATGTGCCAGATGTAGGGCTTTCTATATGATGACATGAATTGCAATCTCTAGCATAATTTGAACTCCGTACTGTATGCTTTTGGTGACTACACTTTTTACAACTAAAATTGGAACCCCATTTAATATCTGCTAAATATTCTAAACAATCTAAATCCGTCTTAAATTTATCCGTGAAGTCTAAGATGTTTTCTCCTTTAAATAATTCCATAGAAGACTAATTTAATGATTATAATACAAGTATCTAAGTAAACACCTCTATACTTTTATAATCCGTTTAAAACATTCTATAAATCGTGTTTTTTTTAGTATTCTGTTACAAATAAAAAGCACTAATATTTATTGCATATCGAAACCTTATAAAGAAATTCTAATGCTTAGTTTAAATTTGACAAAAAACAATTGCTCCATAAGTTCCGTGATGACTTATTGAAAAAGGTATTTTTAACCGCTTATTGTTATAGTATAATTGAGGGATATCTCTTTTATTTTTTAGTATTGTAAGAGAATCGAGTTTAATTTTTTTGTGTTTTGCTATTTCTTCTTTTAATAGCATGTGTGTTTGTTTTGACTGGTTTTTTTCTGAAGTATCTGTAAAAGAAATTAATTTAGTTATTCCTTCGAATTGGGTTTTATAAGCAATTGTATGGATGTATTTTTTTGTAAACTTGCTCTTTGTTTGGTATATCAAATGTTCTACAAAGACCATCCCTTTATCTGCTTTTTCTAAAAAACATTCAAACTTTTGAGGTGCAAACATTCGTTTTCCTCCTTGTTGCATATACATTTTATAAGCACTCTCTTTCATACTCCACAATAACCAAACAAGCTGAAATGGTTTTTCTGAATTCAAAATATAATGTTGTTCTGTAGGGGTAAATACTTTTTGTAGAAAACCATTACGCTGCCAATTAATTGGCGACGTTATTGTTAAATCTACTATGTCATTCCCTACCATAATTTATTATATATTTTTTAGCTTTGTATTAATAATATCCATTGCCGATTTTACATCTAACATTTTTTCCATGGATTGTGTATCCATTTCAATATCAAATTCGTCTTCGATATCTAAAACTACATCTACTAAATTAGCAGAATTAATTTTTAAATCGTTTATAAAATCTGTTTCAGGTGTCATGTTTTGAAAAGCCATTTCGTTTTGTATATATGGCTTTACTATTGTTTTTAATTTGTTTATTAATTCTTGCTGTGTCATTGACTTATTTATTCGATTTATATTGTTATTATTTTCGTATAATTTATAAAAGCCTTAGTTATGTTTATACTTTTTAAAAATAATACAGGCATTTACATCTCCGAAACCAAAACTAGCTTTAGCTACTATATTTGCTTGATATAGAATCATTTTTTTAGGAATTTTATTGGGATCTATTATTGCTTCTATTTCGGGGTGTACTGTTTCGCAATTGATTGAAGGAAAAACAAATCCTTCGTGTAAACCCAACACTGCGGCTACACTTTCTATAGATCCTGCCGCAGAAATACAATGTCCAATCATTGATTTAAGGGAATGTACATAAGGAAAATCGTTCCCTTTTCTATTAAGCGCTTTAGACCAATTTTCAATTTCTAGTCCGTCTTTTTTAGTTGCGGTAAGGTGTCCATTAATTACATCAATATCATTAGAAGATATGTTGGCATCTTTTATGGCTTCTGTAATACATCGTTGCACGGCTTTAGCATTAGGGGCTGTTAAAGTTCCGCTACCTCTTTGCCCTCCCGAGTTTATATTGCCACCTATTATTTCTCCATAAATAGTTGCATTACGTTCCAAAGCACTTTCTAAGGATTCCAACATCATAGCTCCTGCTCCACTGCCTGGCACAAAACCCGACGCTTCTGCGTCCATTGGTCTACAGCCTAATTCTGGATTGTCGTTATGTTTATATGTCGTTACACGAATAGCGTCAAAACCTGCCCAAATATAAGGACCACTATCGCTACAACTACCTACTAACATTCGTTTAGCTTTACCGTATTTTATTCTTTCATACCCCAGCAAAATAGCTTCTGTTCCTGTTGTACAGGCAGATGAATTTGTTGTAACTTGATTTCCTAATCCTAGTTTTCCTCCTAAATAAGCACTTACTCCACTAGACATAGTTTGTACAACTGCTCCACTTCCTAAACGTCTTACTTTTTTAGCATCTATTTTATATATAGCTTCTCTAAAAGCTTCTACGCTAGATGTCCCTGTCCCAAAAATAGTTCCTGTATCGAAATCCAATTCACTTTTAGAATCAAACTCAAAACCAGCATCTTTCCATGCATCTATTCCTGCAATGCATCCATATAAAATACCTGTACTATTAAAATTACGTAATTGCAATGGTGTAAAATATTGTAATTTTAACTCTTCTGAAAGCGATGGTTTTCCTGCTATACAACAGGAAAACTGAAGGTCTTTTAAGAGTTGTTGAAATTGTATTCCGGAGACTCCTTTTTTTATTGCTTTCGTAAATTTTGCAATACCTACACCATTAGGAGCAACTACTCCCATACCTGTAATAACAACTCTATTTTCCATTTGCAAACATTCCTGAAATAGTACCTCTACATGCTAAAGCTCCTGTTTCTTTAAACAACTGAACTTTACATTGTAACTTATTAAATCTAAAAAAAGTTTTTTCTGAAACCACGTTAACTTTTTCTCCTGGTAAAATAGGCAAAAAGAAATCGACAGCACTTGAGGTTAGCGCTATTTTTGGGTATTCTTTGTTAAAAGTTGTCTTTTTTAGTAGCAGAATACCTAAACATACTACTCCTATTTGTGCCATTATTTCTGTAAGAATTACACCTGGCGTTACTGGGTTATTTTTAAAATGGCCTTTATAAAAACCAGATTCTTTTTTTAAGGTATAATTCCCTTCAATACCCTTATCTGATATTTTAGTGAGTGTATCTACAAATAGAAACGGTGTTTCGTACGGTAATAGGTTTATAATTTGTTGTGAAGTCATTTTTATTTATTTCTTTTTCCTAATAAACACCTCGTAGCATTCTAAAGCTTTGTTTTTTTTAACAAATATGCTCCCCACCATCTACAGGTAATATGCTACCATTAATCCATTTTGCCTCATCTTTACAAAGCAGATATGCTACATTTGCCACATCTTCTGTTGTGGTTAGGCGTTTAAAGGGATTTCGTTTTTGGGTATGCCTCTTAATTTGTTCACTTCTTGGTATCATTCGTAACGATTCTGTATCTGTTACCCCTGCTTGGATACAATTTGCCTTAATTCCATAAGGTGCAAATTCTAGAGCTATATTTCTTGTAATAGCTTCTAGCGCCGCCTTTGCTGCGGATACTGCTCCATAACCATTCCATGCTTTTTGATTCCCTTCACTGGTAAAGCTAAGTATTCTGGCATCTTTATTAAATAATCCCATTTTAAAAATGGCTAAAGTCCAATCGTACAAACTTATAGCCATGGCATTAATAGTACCTAGAAAATCTTCTCTTTGTAATGTTGTTTCTTTGGAAATCATTGGTTTTAGATTTCCTTTAGCAATACTATGTATTATTACTTTAATAGTTCCTTTTTTTCCTATTTTACCTTTTAAATCTTCAATAATTTTGGATTGTTTTTCTTTGTTTAATGCATCTTTATTAAAGTTTACAAAAGCTATATTCTTCGATTTTATTTCATCAAAATGTGTTTCTATTTCTTTAAGTTGGCTTTTACTATTTCGATGAACCACGCAAATATTCATTCCGTGTTGAGCCAATTTTTTAGCTGTTGCTAAACCTAAACCACTAGAACCCCCTAAAATAAGTGCCCATTCATTTTTATGTTCAAATTCTCTTACCATTCTAATAATAATCGTTGTGCTGTAAAGCCTGGCCCAAAACTAAGCATTAGTCCTTTGTCTCCTTTATTAGGTTGTTTGTTTATAAAACGCTCCAAAACATGTAAAACAGTAGCACTAGACATGTTTCCAAAATCTTTCAATACACCTTTGGTTTCGTCTATATTTTTATCGTATTTGCTAAAAATATCTTCAATAGTTTGTACAATTTTTTTTCCTCCTGGATGAAAAATTAAATAGTTTAAGTTTTCTATTTTTAGATTGTTTCTTTTTAAAAAAGGGTTTACAATATCAGGAAAATGAGATGCTATAGTTTCTGGAACTTCTTTATCTAAAATCATTCGTAAACCTGTATTAGTAAGCTTAAAGCCCATAATATCGGTTGCTTCATAAAAATGATACATGGCTTCGTCTTTTATTACAGGCCCTTGTTCGTTTTCGTAAGAAGATAAAATTACAGCCGCAGCACCGTCTCCAAAAATAGCTGCACTTACTATATTTTCCATTGAAAAATCTTCTATTTGAAATGTTGCCGAAGGGGCTTCAACCGCTACAACAGCGGCACGTTTATTAGGGTTATCTTTAAGAAAATTTTTAGCATAAATTAATCCTGACACCCCTGCAACACATCCCATTTCTGTAACAGGAAGGCGCACTACGTCTTGCTTCATACCTAGGCGGTTAATTAAATAAGCATCTATTGAGGGTATCATGATTCCTGTACAACTAACAGTTATAATATAGTCTATTTGATTAGCTTCTAACTTAGCTTTATCCAATGCTTTTTTTAAAGCTTGTTCTGCTAGATTTACAGCTTCAATAGCGTAGACATCGTTTTTTTCTTCAAAAGATGTTTTTTCAAATACCTCTACAGGATTCATTATAGAATATCGTTTTTCGATTCCTGCACTTTCGAAAAGCTTTATTACTTTACGTTGAAAACGTGGTTCTTGACCTTCTAACCATATCTTTACCAATGGTATTAATTCTTCGGTTTGGTTACAGAATTTTGGTAATTGACTAGCTACTGATTGTATTTTTACACTCATTTATTTACTTATTATCCATTGATATCTAAAGGCCCATTTCCAAACCAGCTCACTCTTATACATTAGAGAGCTTTTCATTTCATTAAAATCATTTTTTTTAAAACCTCTTAAAATAGAAATTAACCCATCACTTTTTACCATTTTATTTTTTAGGGGATAGGTTATTAATTTATATAAAAAATAAGCTATTTTACTTCTATGTAAATCGTTAATAATAATACCTGTTTTGGCTTTATTCATCATTTTAGTAATTAAACTTATTATTTCTGGTGTTTTAAAATGATGCATAAATAGAGTTGCTAAAACGATATCGCAATTAATTCCTTCAAAATCTTTAGCAAGTACGTCTTTTGTTATATAGCTAATTTCGGGGTAGTCTTGTGATAATTTTTTTGCATAATCTATAGTGTATTGATTGGCATCTACTCCTATTAATTTAAAGTTATAGCCATTTGTTTTTCCATATTTTGAAGCCACACGTAGCATATCGCCATTACCGCACCCTAAATCTACAATAGTTATAGATGCTTTTTTTGAATGTTTTTTTAGTAATTTTTTAAGTCCATTAATAGTAACGGCATTGCCTCCTAGTAACTGGTTGATACTGGCTATTTGATTTAAGGTTTTGGTTAGCACTGGTCCTGAAAAATCAAAATCGTCCATATCTTCGGACATTTCGCTTCTATATTTTGTACTTATCATTAAATTTCTAATGCTTTTAAAGGTTTACCATGGGTACTTTTGATAATCTTAGTCAGTAAATTTGGAAAAAATTTCAAAATTCCTAGTACAAATTGCGATAGCTTATTTTGATTGTATAGTGCTGCGAGTATTTTACCTGTTTTTACTCGTTTCAAAAAATGAGTATTCCATACTTGAGCATACTGCTGTTCTAAGTCTGTTCTAGATTCTATTTGTCCTTTTAGATATTGTAATACTAACTCCGAAACTAGTTTTGCCGAATGTATTGCCATTCCCATTCCGTTTCCACATAAGGGGTGAATCATCCCTGCTGTATCTCCACACATTAAAATATGGTTTTCTACTGGTTTTTTAATATCAAACGAAATTTGACTAATACTCAATGGCTTTTCAAAAGTTAACTTACATGTTGTAAATAGCTCTTTTAATGCATCGTTTTTATATACTACTTGTGTTTCAAAATCGGGAATACTCTTAAATTTTTGAAACGTTTTATAATTAGTAATATAACAAATATTAATTTTATTATTCTCCACTTTAGACACCCCACAATAACCTCCTTCAAAATTATGAATAGCTACTACATCTTCTGGAAAATTACCTGTGTAATGCGCTTTAACAGCTAAATAAGGAGATTTATTTTTAATAAAAGAACGGTTTAACTTTATATCTAAATTAGAGCGTTTTCCGTAAGCCCCTAATACAATATTAGCGATATACGAGCTATTATTTTTTGTTTTTACAAAAAATTGATTGTTTCTGTACTGAATGTTTGTTACCGTATCTTGTATAATATATACTCCCGCATCTTGGACTCTCGACGATAGAGTATAGTCTAATAGATGACGACTCATTCCAAAACCTCCTAAAGGTAATTTTGTTTTTAAAACTTTATTAGACTGGGTTGTTAATATAAATTTAGAAATGGATACGGCTCCCATTTCTAAAGGTTTAATTCCTAATGATTTTAAATAAGGTAATACTTCATTAGATATATATTCGCCACAAACTTTATGAAGAGGGTAACTGTTCTTCTCTATAATTAATACTTCTATTCCTTTTAAAGCTAAATGCAAAGCACTTACCAAACCTGCTAAACCACCTCCAATAATAATTACTTGTACTTCTTTTTTACTGTTCAAATCCATTACGTTCTAAAATAAACATAAATATTCAGTATAAATAATTGAACTAAGGATTATAACTTTTTATTCACAGTTGTAATTATTTCTATAATATTAGTAGAGCATATTTACTAAAAAAGTATGCTATTTAAGTTTACTTAAGTCTCTCGTTTTTTTAATTGTTGAATCCGAAGGTGCGTTTACATAATTTTTAGCCTTTTTAAAGATTATTGTACTTGGTTCTTTCCGTTTTTTAGGAACCCATTTTTTTAACTTCGAAACAATAGCTTTATACTTTGGTGTTCCTATTAAATTATTCCATTCCATTGGATCTTTTTCTATATTATATAGCTCCTCTACACCTCGTACACTTATTGTATAATGCCATTTGTTTTTTAATATAGAAGTCCCTCTATTGCTAACAGTAATCCCTGGGTAGTCCCAATTAGCATTTGGTTTTTTTAATAATTTAGAAAAATCGTGACCGTCTAAGTTTTCTTTTTTAGGCAACCCTGTTAAAGAAATCATTGTTGGGTATAAATCTATTAAACTTACATTTCTATTGGAATATTGTTTCTTCTTCATTTCTGGCAACCTTACTAACAAAGGTGTTTTTACTGCTTCTAACCATGTGGTTTCTTTTAAATATCTTAATTTTTCTCCTAA
This sequence comes from uncultured Aquimarina sp., assembly GCA_938011245.1. Classification (GTDB taxonomy): domain Bacteria; phylum Bacteroidota; class Bacteroidia; order Flavobacteriales; family Flavobacteriaceae; genus Aquimarina. The sequence goes on from CALLUJ010000017.1 coordinate 14,251, forward strand.
ATGCCAACCATGATCTCCGCAAACAACAACAATGGTATTATTCGCATATTTACTTTTCTCTAAAGCATCCATTAATTTTCCAAAGCACGCATCTACATAAGATATATTTGCTAAATATGCTCTAGTAGCTTCTTTTTCTAAACCATGTTTCTTTATCCATTTATATTCTTTTGTTGGCCAATATGCTTGCTTACCATTAGGCTTTAAAATATCTTTTAAATCGTCTTCTTTAGTAAGTGGAGTTTTAATTTTGTCCAAATCGTACATATCAAAAAACTTTTTAGGCACAAACCATGGCAAATGCGGTTTAATAAAACCAACTGCCACAAAAAATGGTTTTTCAAAATCTCCGTCTAACTTTTTAGTAGCCCAATCTGCCACCTTATAATCAACCGTATTTTCAAAAGAATTTTTTAGAGGTCCCCAACTTAGTTTTGATTTTTTATCTAAAAACTCTGGATCTTTTTTTCCATTAATAATTCCTGCTTTACTCGATGTTAGAAACTTTCTATCTACACTATCTTTATGCCATCTTCTAGCTCTCGCAAACTCATCAAATGCCCAATGTCCAAAGTCCGTTCCAAATTCGGCTCCGTGTTTATGGAATATTTTCCCATTACCTAACGAGTAATAACCATGCTTTGAAAAGTACTCGGGAAGTGTTGCATTTTTTTTCACTAAATCGGAATACAACATATTCTGTGTATTATTATATACTCCAGATTTATTAGGCATAAATCCTGAAAGTAAAGCCGATCTAGATGGTCCACAAACTGGAGCTGCGCATACTGCATTTTTAAAAACTACAGACCCATTTTTAGTAAACTTATCTAAATTAGGTGTTAATGCTTGTTTGTTCCCGTCTAAAGGCTCTATCCAATCATTAATATCATCTATAGCTACAAAAAGAATATTGGGTTGTTTATTTTGTCCTACTACCGATGAGAAAAAAATATTCCCTAATATAAAAATCAAAACACTATTAAATCTTATCATATCTTAAAGATATACAAATAAACCTAAAAGAATATTTAACTTTTTAGAGAGTACAAAAACAAATTACTTTCAGATTTTTCAACTATACATGGTCTATTATTTCTTCATTTTTGAAAGGTCTAATAATTAATCTAGAAGCTTTATCAAAATTAATATAGTTATACGACCAATTAAATAAGGTAACTAGTTTATTTCTAAATCCTACTAAAAATAATAGATGGATAAACATCCATATAAACCAAGCAAAAAAACCTCCAAAGCGAAGCTTCCCTAAGTCAACAACTGCTTTATTCCTTCCTATTGTTGCCATTGATCCTTTATCGTAATATTCAAAAGGCTCTGGATTTTGACCCTTACTAATACGGACTAAGTTTTTTGCTAAATGTGTTCCTTGTTGAATGGCGGGTTGAGCTACCATAGGATGGCCTCTTTCATAATCTTTAGTTTTCATTAATGCAATATCTCCAATAGCAAAAATGTCTTGGTATCCATCTATTCGATTATACTCGTTAACCGTATATCTATTTGCTCTTTCGTTTATACTCTCTGCTTTTATTCCTTTTACAGGTGCTCCTGTAACTCCTGCAGACCATACAAAAGTTGCCGTACGAAATGTTAAATCACTATTCGTTGTTACTTTATTATCTTCATAATTCTTAACAATAGTGTTTAAATGTATATTTACTCCTAAATTTTTAAGGAATTTTTCTGCGCTTTTACTTGCTTTAGGACTCATTGGAGGCAAAACTCTATCTGCTCCTTCAATTAAATGGATATTCATTTGAGAAAAATCCATATCTGGATAATCTCTTGGCAATACATTAGCTCGTAACTCTGCTATTCCTCCAGCTAATTCTACTCCTGTAGGTCCTGCGCCTGCAATAACAAAATTTAAGAGTTCTCTTTTTTTAGTTTCGTCTTCCGTAATAACAGCTTGCTCTAAATTTTCAAGCATTAGACTGCGTAAATTCAATGCTTGCGGAAGACTTTTCATACGCATGGCATTTTTTTCTATCACTTTATTTCCAAAAAAATTGGTTTTTGCACCTGTAGCCAAAATTAAATAATCGTAATTTATACTCCCAATACTAGTATCTACCGTTTTTGTATCGGGACAAATCTCTGTTACATTAGCCATTCTAAAAAAAGTATTCTTTCCTCGTTTTACTATTTTACGTAATGGATATGCTATAGAGTCTGCTTCTAAAGACGAAGTAGATACCTGATACAGTAAAGGCTGAAATGTATGGTAGTTTTGACGATCTAAGAGTACAATCTGAAAATTTTTATGGTACACTAAATTTTTAGCTATTGCTACACCTGCAAAACCACCTCCAATAATTACCACTCTTGGTAATTTCGTATCAGGAATATTCATATATAAATACTTAAAAAATGAATGTCTAAATTAAAACTATTATGAGTAATAGTCGTGTTTTATAACTCAAAATTTATTAAAAATAAATCATTAATTATAATTCCTTTAACCTAATGTATATCTACTCTTTTATACCTTTAATAAACTTTAAAAAATACTATGAAAGTAAGCGCATACGCTGTATTAGAACAAGGGGGTAAACTAACCCCATATACTTATGAACTTCCAGAAATTGGAGATGAAGAAGTTGATATTAAAATTCATTATTGTGGCATATGCCATTCCGATTTAAGTATGATGAAAAACGATTGGGGAATGACACAGTTTCCAATTGTTCCTGGCCATGAGATTGTAGGCGAAATTGTAAAACTAGGTAAACACACTAAAGGTTTAAAAGTTGGTGATTTAGTAGGGTTAGGGTGGAATTCTAATTCCTGCACACATTGTAACCAATGTATGGAAGGAAGTCAACATCTGTGTAACAACGCCCAAGGTACCATTGTTGGCAGACAGGGTGGCTTTGCTAATTATGTACGTTCGCATTGGAATTGGGCTATTTTATTACCTAAAAACATCGATTTAAAAAAAGCAGGTCCTCTTCTATGTGGTGGAATTACTGTTTTTAATCCTATTTTATTAGCGGGTGTACTACCTACACATAAAGTAGGTATTATTGGAATTGGTGGTTTAGGGCATTTAGCATTAAAATTTTTAAATAAATGGGGCTGCGAAGTAATTGCTTTTAGTTCTAACCCAGAAAAAAAAGATGCTATTTTAAAAATGGGAGCTACTAAAGTTATCAACTCTACTAAACCAGAGGAATTAGAAACTATTACAGGTTCTCTTAATTTTATTATTAACACCACTAATGTTAATTTAAACTGGAATGCTTATTTACAAGCTTTATCTCCTAAAGGTACATTCCACACTGTTGGTGCTGTACTAGAACCTATGAATATACCTGCGTTTTCACTAATTGCTGGAGAAAAATCGGTTAGTGGAAGCCCTACCGGAAGCCCTACAACTATAAAGACAATGTTGGATTTTTGTGTTAGACATAATATTTATCCTACTGTTGAAGAATTTGAAATGACTAATATAAATGAAGCTATTACGCATTTAGAAGAAGGAAAGGCAAGATATAGAGTAGTATTAAAAGCATAACACTTTCTTATTTATATTTATAAAAAAAGGTCAATTTAACTTAGTTAAATTGACCTTTTTTGTAAAATTGATTGTCTGAATATTATTATTCCGAGTAACCTACCAGTATAACACTCTCATTTTTATTAAAAATATATTTTGAATAATTTTCATGTAATTTCGTTAGATGTCCTTTAATAATACTCTCATTTTTAATTCTACTTGCATTTTTATAGAACTGAACAGCCATGTCTACATTATCTTCATATGTATATTCTAAAGAAATCATTTCTATTTCAGAAATATATTTATATTCTAACTCTCGATGATCGCTAATAAAATCTTCTGCAACTGTCTCTTTATCAAAAATATTAACTTTCATTTTACCAATATCCTTTCCTACAATAGCATACTTAGTGCCTTGGTTTTCATAATCAATTTCTTCTATTACATTCTCTGCTTCAATTTCATCCTCAGCAATTCCTATATAAGTACCTCCACTTCTAGCTTCTGCTTTCCATACTGTTACTTCTACAAAATTTTGTGAATTTGAACTAAGTATTGAACCTATAAAACTAAGTATTAGAAGAATTTTTTTCATTTGTAATATTTTCGACAAATTTCTTATACAGCAAATATAGCGTTGTATAAAAATTGAAGCGAATAAATAAACAAATATTAGACAAAAAACTAAATACTTCGACTAAGTGCTTTAAAAAAGCATTTCACTTATTTTAAATAGCGAATTTAGCGACACTGCTTAGAGCCAATAAAATCTTTTTATCCGAAAAAAGATTACTTTTTTCTAAAATATACACTTATAGGAACTCCCGTGTAGTCAAATTCTTTCCGTAATTGATTTTCCACATACCTCTTATACGGGTCTTTGACGTATTGTGGCAAATTACAGAAAAACACGAATTGAGGTTGAGGTGTAGGTAATTGCATACAATATTTAATTTTCACAAATTTACCTTTTAATGCTGGTGGTGGATAGTTTTCTATAATAGGTAGCATAATCTCATTCATTACACTGGTCTTGATTTTTTTTGATCTATTTTCATACACCATAACTGCTGTTTCAATGGCTTTAAAAATACGCTGTTTTGTAAGTGAAGAAATAAACACAATAGGAACATTTGTAAATGGTTCTATTTGTTTTCGAATATGAGCTTCAAACTCCTTTACTGTATTAGTCGCTTTATCTCCTATTAAATCCCATTTATTCACCAAAATTACAATCCCTTTACGATTTCTTTCGGCTAACCAAAAAATATTTTGTACTTGTGCATCAAACCCACGAGTAGCATCTACAACAACTAAACAAACATCCGAATGTTCTATAGCTCGTACCGATCTCATTACCGAATAAAACTCTAAATCTTCCTTTACTTTAGATTTTCTTCGAATTCCAGCCGTATCTACCAAATTAAAATCAAATCCAAAACGATTATATTTGGTATCAATAGCATCTCTAGTAGTTCCTGCTATATCGGTAACAATATTGCGTTCTTCTCCTATGAGTGCATTAATAAAAGATGATTTTCCTGCATTAGGACGACCTACCACGGCAAAACGTGGCAAATTTTCTTCTTCTCTTGTAGTATCTTCTTCTGGCAAAGCCTTCACTAAGGCATCTAACAACTCTCCTGTCCCACTTCCATTAATGCTTGCAATAGTGTAATACTCTCCTAAACCTAGGCTATAAAACTCTACTGCATCATTAATGCGCATAGCATTGTCGACTTTATTAATTGCTAAAAAAACAGGTTTTTTAACTTTTCGTAATAGATGAGCTACATCTTCGTCCATACCTGTTACTCCAGTTTCAACATCTACCATAAAAACAATAGCATCGGCTTCTTCTATAGCTAATTCTACTTGTTTATCTATCTCACTTTCAAATATATCATCACTACCTACAACATACCCCCCTGTATCAATTAACGAAAACTCTCGGCCATTCCATTCCGATTTACCGTAATGCCGATCTCTTGTTACTCCACTAACAGAATCTACAATGGCATCGCGACGTTGTATTAATCGATTAAAAAAAGTGGATTTTCCTACATTGGGACGACCAACAATTGCTACTATAGAACTCATTACGAGGAATTTTATATTTTCTGCAAAAGTACGGCTTTTTATCTGTTATTTGAATGCTTACGAATTATACCTGAAAGCTTATGCATTCTTCTATAGATTACAAGAATACATCCCTTTATTCTTTAATACTATTTTTTATTTTCTTCCTAGACAGCACTAAAAACAGCATTTATAAATTCAAAATATTGATTTACCGCATTTAAGGTTTTTGATTATACCCAAAACGCTTCAATTGATTTTGATTACTTCTCCAATTTTTATTCACTTTTACAAAAAGTTCAATAAAAATTTTCTTGCCAAAAAATTTCTCTAAATCTTTTCTTGCCTCTTGCCCCACTCGCTTAATCGCGCTTCCTTTATGACCAATAATTATACCTTTTTGTGTTTCTCTTTCCACCATAATTACCGAACTTATTCGAATAATGGCTTCATCTTCCACAAAAGATTCTGTAACTACTTCTACAGCATATGGAATTTCTTTTTTGTAATGAATTAATATTTTTTCTCTAATAGATTCATTTACAAAAAAGCGTTCTGGTTTATCTGTTAATTGATCTTTTGGGTAAAAGGCTGGAGATGCAGGAAGCAATTGAATTATTTTTTCGAAGACTACTTGAATATTAAATTTCTCTAAAGCCGAAATGGGAAGTAATTCTGCATTGGGTACTTTTTTATTCCAATATTGCACTTGCTCTTCCAAAACTTCCTGATTTGAAGTATCTATTTTATTTAAAAGTAATAAAACAGGTATTTTAGAATTATTAATTTTATTAAAAAAAGCTTCATCTTTTAGTTCTTTCTCTCCTATTTCTACCATATAAATAAGTACATCGGCATCATCAAAAGCAGACTTTACAAAATCCATCATAGATTCTTGTAATTCATAGGCGGGTTTTATAATTCCTGGAGTGTCAGAAAAGATAACTTGAAAGTTTTCCCCATTTACAATTCCTAAAATACGGTGTCTTGTAGTTTGCGCCTTAGAAGTAATAATAGAAAGCTTTTCCCCTGTAAGAGCATTCATTAAAGTGGACTTTCCTACATTAGGATTCCCTATAATATTTACAAAACCTGCTTTGTGTGTAGACATTTTCTTTATTTATAGAATACAAAAATAGTGCTTATAATTATACTTAGCAGAATATTGTAAATAATACCTATTATAACGGCTACTTTAGAAAGAAAAGTTATTAATTTTGACTCATCAATTTTTACTAAAAGCTTAATTATTTATTTTTTTTCCATTAATATTCTTAAAAAATTTAGATGGAATATAAAAATTAAACAACTATTCGTGTTTCTAAATCCATTATCGTCACACAAAAAAACTCCTAAATACTTTTTTATTTCTAACAGTAATGTATTTTAGCACCGAATTATATATTTAATATCTTAATTTAGGTAGCTAAACAAATCATATTTTATTATAAAAAAATATGATAACTCCTTATAAAAAAGGATATTTTATTATATTCAAAAAGTTATTTGTTGTTTATCTATATATTTTAATATATTTATAATCAATAAGTTGCACCATATAAGCCCCAAAAAAGCAGTATATTATGACATTAATGGAAAGAGCCTTAGAGTTTGAAGGAAGAAAGCAAAGTTTTCAAACCACAAGTGATCGTATTGAAGCTTCAAGAGAAGTTAAAGCCTTAATTTTGGATTTAAATCAGATTTATAAAGAAAATAAAGATGCCGAAATTATGGATATTATGAAACGATTAACCGTAATTAAACAAAAAATTGAAAAACGTTTAAAAGGTAGAAAACTAGATATTTAATTTTTCTAATTTTATAGATAACAAAAAGGGTTATTGTTTTGTAAAACAATAACCCTTTTTGTTTGAAACAATCTCAATTTTATTTCATAAAAGGGTGCTTAGCTAAATTTACAGAAGCAAAAGGGTGGGCATCTGTGCTTATCGTTTGCACCTTTGCATTTCTTAAATTATAAGCCAATTCTAAAGATTTCATTGTTTCTTCTATTCCAAAACCATTTCCTGCTATTATATTCTTATAAGTTTCGGTATGTAAATCTGTAAAACCAGCACTAAACTCAAGCGCTTCGTTATTTATAGTAATTGTTCTAAAAGTTCGTTGCTCTTTTTCTACAATGTATTCTGGTAACATGTCTGCGTTTATAGATAAAAACCATCTTACGTTGGCTTTCTCTAACTGTAATACTCCCGAAGCCCGATCGTGCTCCATTAAATGTACCGTACTCTTTTCCACTTTTCCAAAAATCCAAATAAGCATATCAAAAAAATGAATACCAATATTAGAACATATTCCTCCCGATTTTTCTAAGGCTCCTTTCCATGAGGCATAATACCAGTTCCCTCTTGAGGTAATATACGTAAGGTCTATATCATGAATTTTATTTTGTGACCCCGATTCTATTTTATTTTTTAATGCAATAATAGAGGGGTGTAAGCGTAATTGTAGTACTGTATTTACCTTATTAGAATAGGTTTCCTGAACTTTTAATAAAGCTTCTGCGTTCCATGGGTTCAGGACTAATGGTTTTTCGCAAATAGCATCTGCCCCATTTCTTAATGCGAAACGCACATGAGCATCGTGTAAATAATTAGGGGTACAAATAGACACATAATCTATGGGCTGTTGTTTATCTAATTTTAACTTTTCTAAATGGCGATCAAAACGCTCAAATTCGGTAAAAAAATGAGCTTTTGGAAAATAGGAATCTATAATTCCAACACTATCATTAGGATCGTATGCTGCTAATAGCTGGTTACTAGTCTCCTTTATCGCTTTTAAATGTCTTGGAGCTACAAATCCTGCTGCTCCCATTAGGGCAAAGTTTTTCATTACAATAAATTGTCAATAGTAGAAAATGTTATCAAAAATAAATTTCAATTATTTTTTGAAGTTTTTTTTTAGTAATTCTAAACATCAGTGTATTCGGCTTGAATAATCAAAGTTTACCTTATAAACAGTTTCTTAAATAGAAGATCAAGTTTAGGTATTTTTTTTATTTTACAAGCAAAACCCTTATAGAATGTTACAAAATAGTTAATATCTCATCTTTTAAGCTATAAGTTTCATTACTCTCCTTACATATAGCTATATTTCCTACATCAAACTCTAACCGATGTCCCGCTTTACTTACCCAACCTATTTGTTTTGCAGGATTACCTACTACTAAAGCATAAGGCTTAACGGGCTTTGTAATTACTGCTCCTGCTCCTACCATAGCGTATTTACCTATTCGGTTTCCACATATAATGGTTGCATTAGCACCAATAGTTGCTCCTTTTTCTATGTAAGTTGCTTTAAATTCTTCTTTTCTAACTATAAAACTTCGAGGATTAATTACATTGGTAAATACCATAGATGGTCCTAAAAACACGTTGTCTTCACAAATAACGCCTGTATATACCGATACATTATTCTGAATTTTTACACCGTTACCAATTTGTACTTTTGGAGAAATTACTACGTTTTGTCCTAAGTTACACCGATCTCCTAGTTGAGCTTCTTGCATAATATGCGAAAAATGCCAGATTTTAGTGCCTTTACCTACCTTGGCTGTTTTATGTATAATAGCTGTTTCGTGAGAAAAATAAGATCTCTTCAAAATTATATTTTTAATTATTGCGTAACCGACTTAAATAAATCTTCAATATTTAATTGTTGCTCTTCTAGCTGAGTAATCTTCAATTGATTTGCGACTGCAAAATCAAAAACCTGCTCCGCAGCACCTTCTTTTCTTATAAAACTTAACACAAATTGTTTATCGGAAATTAAATGTATTTCGGAAATTCCCAATATTCGTTTTAATAATTCTTTCTCTACTGGTGTTGTAAAAGACACTAAAAGTTGTATTTCAAAAGAAATTTCTATTAGCTTATCTGCCACTAACTTGCCTTGATTAATTACTAAAACACGATCACACATGGCCTCCACCTCCTGCATTACATGGGTAGAAAGTAAAACCGTTTTATTTTTTCCTAAGTTTTTAATTAAACTACGTATCTCTTCTAATTGATTAGGATCCAAACCTGTCGTAGGTTCATCTAATAACAATACTTTGGGATCATGCAATAAGGCACAGGCCAAACCTACACGTTGTCGATATCCTTTAGATAATGCTCCAATCTTTTTCTTCAATTCGTTCTGCAACCCCGTAAGCTCAATAACTTCGTTAATTCGTTTTTTACCTATATTGTAAATCTGGGCATTAAACCATAAATATTCTTTAGCGTACTGGTCTAAATACAATGGGTTATGCTCTGGTAAATAGCCTACGCTTTGCTGCACTTGCTTAGCTTCTTTAAGAATATCAAAACCATTTATATAAGCTTCTCCTCTAGTAGGCGCTAAAAAGGTTGTCAAAATTTTCATTAAAGTTGATTTTCCTGCACCATTAGGTCCCAAAAAACCAACTATTTGATCTGAAGGAACATTAAATGAAATACCTTTAATCGCTTCTATCGCGTTATATTGTTTGTATAGTTTATTTACTTTTATAGACATAAGACGAATTTACGCCGCTTCAATTTATTTTTTCAAAAAAAACTTCAATATATTTTTAATTTACAAAACTTTAAATAAATTTGTAGTAAATACAGATGATGAATAATTTATTTTATAACAACAACTTTTATTACTTCTATTTTTATAAATAGAGTCGGGTTTGTTATGTTATAAATATAATTAAAATATATCTCAATCCCGATTCCTAATAGAGTCGGGATTTTTTATTAAAACTCATTAGAATTAAACAACGAAAGTAAAAAATGAAAAAAACGATAGGCATACAAGGAGTAAAAGGCTCGTACCACCATGCAGTGGCGGTTGCTTATTTTGGTAGTGATATCGAAATAGACGAATGTATGTCTTTTCAAGAACTGGTATATAGTTTAGAAAAAGGAAAGTGTACCGATGCCGTAATGGCCATAGAAAATTCTATTGCTGGTTCTATTATACCTAATTACGCTTATATAGACGAACATAATCTAACTATTTTTGGCGAATATTACTTACCTATTCATCATTGTTTAATGGCTTTAGAAGGTCAAAATATAGATAATATTAAAGAAGTGTATTCGCACCCAATGGCATTACTACAATGTAAAGATTTTTTTAAAAAACACAACCATATTAAATTAGTTGAAGACACCGATACGGCTGCTGTAGCAAACCGTATTAACCAAAAACAGTTAAAAGGTGTTGCCGCTATTGCAGGAGAAATTGCTGCAGATATTTATAATTTAAATATTCTTGCTAAAGAAATTCAGACTATAAAAACCAATAGTACGCGTTTCTTTATTCTAAACACTCAAAAGCCTACAGTAAAAAATAAAGATATTAACAAAGCTTCTTTAAAATTTATATTAGATCATAAAAGAGGAAGTTTAGCAACTATTTTGAATGTTATGAGCGATTGTCGTTTAAATTTAACTAAAATACAATCCCTACCTGTTATAGAACAACCTTGGAAGTATGCATTTTTTGTAGATACAACTTTCGAAAACTACGATAATTATAACAAAGCTGTTTCTATTTTAAAAATTATGGCTGCCGAGTTTAAAATATTGGGAGAATACCAAAATCAAAAAGTATGAGCATTTTAACCGCAAAGCGATTACATAGCGTTGAAGAATATTACTTCTCTAAAAAATTAAGAGAAGTACGCGAACTTACGCTTGCTGGAAAGCCTATTATAAATATGGCTATTGGAAGTCCCGATTTAGCGCCTCCAAAAGAAGTATTAGAAGCCCTATCCAATACTTTGTATGTAGATGGCGTACATAAATATCAAAGCTACCAAGGACTTCCAGAGTTCCGTAAAGCAATAACAGATTTTTATGCTTCTAAATATTATGCTATTCTAGACCCCGAGTCGGAAGTACTACCGCTTATGGGATCTAAGGAAGGTATTATGCATATCTCGATGGCTTTTTTGGATAAAGGAGATCAAGTACTAATTCCAAACCCTGGCTACCCTACCTATACTTCGGTAACCAAATTAGTAGAAGCGGAACCTGTTTTTTATAATTTGTCTGAAGAGAAAGATTGGACTCCCGATTTTGATGCCTTAGAACAATTAGACTTAAGTAGGGTAAAAATTATGTGGGTTAACTATCCACACATGCCCACAGGAGCTGCGGGATCTAAAGAGATCTTTAAACAATTAATCACTTTTGCTAAAAAACATAATATACTTTTAGTAAACGACAATCCGTATAGTTTTGTATTAAACCCAGAACCTATTAGTATTTTTAGTGTAGAAGGAGCTAAAGAGGTTGCTTTGGAACTCAATTCGCTAAGTAAAACATTCAATATGGCAGGTTGGCGTATTGGTATGGTTTTAGGTAAAAAAGAAATTATAAATGAAGTCTTAAAAGTAAAAAGTAATATGGACAGTGGAATGTTTCGTGGTTTACAAGAAGGGGCTATTGCGGCATTACAATGTAACAATAATTGGTTTACAGAAATGAATGGCATTTACAATAAAAGACGAGAGTTAATTTGGAAATTAGCCGAATTATTGGGATGTACATACGACAAAAACGCTTCTGGAATGTTCGTATGGTCTAAGCTTCCTTCTAATATTTCCAATGCAGAAACTTTTATAGATAAAATATTATACGAAAAATCCGTATTTATTACTCCTGGAAGCATTTTTGGAACACAAGGAGCTGGTTACATTCGCTTTTCGTTGTGTATAGAAGAAACCAAAATTAAAGAAGCTATTAAACGACTTCAAGAATTTGAAGCTTAATATTTTTATTAGTTAACAAATAAAACAATAAATAACCCTATCGCATAAGCAATTATTAAAGCTCTCAGCGAAAAACAACGAGTAAATTAAAACACATGAATGTATTTGTTATAGGAGTTGGATTAATAGGAGGTTCGTTAGTTACCGACATCAAAGCTACTTTTGATAATACTGTAATTCACGGAATTGATGCCAATGATGAAAATTTAGAAACCGCAATTTCTTTAGGCTTTGTAGATAAAAGTAGTACCTTTGCAAACCTAAAAGATGCGGATATTGTAATTATCTCGGTTCCTGTTGATATTACCGAAATAGTACTCCCACAAGTTTTAGATAAGGTCTCTGACAAATGTTTAGTTTTTGATGTAGGATCTACCAAAGAACGACTATGTAACATTATTGAACACCATACCAATCGTGCATGCTATTTAGCAACACATCCGATTGCTGGAACCGAATTTTCTGGACCTAAAGCAGCATTAGCTAACTTATTTAGAGGAAAAACAAATATTATTTGTGAAATTGAAAAAACGGGACATCCACAACGCGAATTAGCCTTGGATCTGTTTAATAGATTAGGAATGCGAATTTCATACATGGATCCCTTTGAGCACGATAAACATATTGCTTATGTATCCCATTTATCCCACATAAGCGCGTTTATGTTAGGTAAGACTGTCATTGAAAAAGAAAAAAATGAACGTGATATTTTTGATATGGCAGGTAGTGGATTTGCCTCAACAGTACGTTTAGCAAAAAGTTCCCCAGCAATGTGGACACCTATTTTTCATCAAAACAAAGAAAATATTATCGATGCTTTAGATGAGTACATTGATAACTTAACTGAGTTTAAAAAACTAATGCAAGCCAATAGAAACGAAGCTATTTTTAATGAGATGAAAAGCACTAATCGAATTAAGGATATATTAAAAGGGATTGAATAAAAGAAAAAAAAAGATTTTGGGTAATACATGTTAGAATTGTGAATGATTTATTAATTTACAAAACTCATACTCTAACTATCATTATCTAAAAGCAAAATAAAAATAACGAACAAAAGCTTATTGCTTATCGCTGAAAGTTTATACTTGAAGCACTCAGCGAAAAGCACTTATAAATACTTACAATGGAAAATAAAAAGGAACTTAGAAATTGGTTAGACGCTTACAAGCTAGACCACCCACTTGTAATAGCTGGTCCTTGTAGCGCTGAAACAGAAGATCAAGTATTAAAAATTGCACACCAACTTAAAGATACTGATGCTACAGTACTTAGAGCTGGTATTTGGAAACCTCGTACCCGCCCAGGAAACTTTGAAGGTGTTGGTGCCCCAGGTCTTAAATGGTTACAAAGAGCTAAAGAAGAAACTGGGATGCTTACTGCTACAGAAGTGGCTAGCCCTTACCATGCAGAGTTAGCTATTGAAGCTGGAATTGATATTCTATGGATTGGTGCTCGCAGTACCGTTTCCCCTTTTATTATCCAAGATATTGCAGAAGCTTGTAAAGGTATTGACAATCCTATATTAGTAAAAAACCCTATTAATCCAGACTTATCTTTATGGTTAGGTGCTGTAGAGCGTTTCCATACTTGTAATGTAAAAAATCTTGGAGTAATACACAGAGGTTTTTCTACATACGAAAAAACAAAATACCGTAATATTCCCGAATGGCAAATTCCAATTGATTTACAAGCTAAGTATCCTGATTTACCTATTATTTTAGATCCTTCCCACATTGCTGGTCGTAGAGATATTATACAAGATCTATGTCAAACTGGTTTAGATTTAAGTTTTGATGGAATGATTGTTGAAACACATTACGATCCAGACAACGCATGGAGTGATGCTAAACAACAAATTACCCCAGAAACGTTAATTCAAATTATGAAAGATTTGAAAGTACGTAAAGAAAAAGGTGGTTCCGAAGCATATGAACATGCTCTTAACGAACTTCGTTCTAAGATTGACATTACTGATGAACTAATTATCCAACAGCTATCTAAGCGTATGGGTATTGCCGATGAAATTGGTAAAGTTAAAGCGGCTAACAATGTTCAGATTTTACAAAACGACCGTTGGAATGCTATAAAAAATAAGATGATTACCGAAGGAGGTACTTTAGGACTTAGCCAAGAGTTCGTAGACAAAGTTTATAGTGCTATCCATGATGAGTCCATTAATCATCAGCACAATATTGGGAAGTAATTAATTACTAATTGTACTTATAAAAAAGGAGGTAACTGTTAAATTACCTCCTTTTTTTATTCTTATTTCACAAGTTTAGAAGACGCTGTTTTTTGAATTATAGAGGTTATATGTTTTACTAGATAAACTGCATCTTCTCCTACATGAGAAAAACGCCCAGAACCCCATGTATGCAACCATGGTAAGCCTATAAAATACAACCCTTGTACAGATGTTACCCCCCTATTATGTTTAGGATAACCCGTGTTATCGTAAATAGGGAAATCTACCCACGAAAAATCCATTTTAAATCCCGTACACCATATTATAGTATTAATATTAGATTCCTTTATATTTATTTTTTTATTATTTTCCGAATTTGGTTCCCAAACAGGAGTATAATGTGCCTGTTTAGGAGCCTCGTAATCTTTACTTTTTATATAACTATCAATACTTTTTTGAATTCTAGTATAAGTACTATCTGCACTGTCTAAATTTTCTGCTAAATTATCTTTAAATAATAAATCGTTATTCTCTATACGAGTCATTCTACCTCGTAAATGCATTCCTTCCAAAGCCCTTTGTCTTAAATCGATATCTCTACCACCGTCTCGCCCCGTTACATAATGATTGGTTTTATGTCGTGCACGATCACCATCTTTATTTTCGTCTATAGATTGGCTATAATACCCCATTTCCTCTAACCATTGAACTACGTCTTTTCCTCGGTAAGCTCGTGGCGCTCTAGGTGCCGAACCTACGCTTAAGTAAACCTCTTTCCCTTCTATTAACAAATCTTCCGCAATTTGCGCACCAGATTGCCCTGTCCCCACAACAAGAACACTCCCTTTTTCTAGTTGGTTCGAATTTTTATATTGAGATGAGTGTATTTGTTTTAGTTTCGATGGCAGTTGATTAGACATTTCTGGAATATTTGGTACGTGGTATGCTCCTGCTGCTATAATCACTTTATCTGCGGTATAGTTTCCTTGAGAAGTTTCTATATAAAACAATTCTCTTTCTTTCTTTTTATATACTTTAAATACCTCTACTCCTTCTTTAATTGGTGGATTAAAAGATGCTGCATATTGCTTTATATATTCCACAATTTGTTCTTTCTTCATAAACCCTTTAGGGTCGTTTCCCGAATATGAAAACCCGGGCAATCGGCATTGCCAATTAGGTGTTACTAAACAAAATGAATCCCATCTCAATTTATCCCAAGTATCTCCTATTTGTCCTCTATCTAAAATTAAATGATCTATTTTCTCTTGTTTAAGCAAGTAACTTATAGAGAGTCCTGCTTGTCCTCCTCCTATTATTATAATTTGATGATGCATTATATATTTTTTTTAATAGACACAATAGTTACATTTCCTTTTGTTTTTATTTGTTCGGATTTGTTTTTTATTCGCTGGGCTTCTGATATTGCTGCTGTACAAACAAAACCAAATTTTTCGTACACTCTATTGCTCGCCTCATTTAAAGCTTCTTCGCATGTATTTACAAAAGATATTATTTCTATATCTTGGTTTTTATTAAAATAATTTTCTATTACACTAGAAGGAGAATACACAGAATCGGATTCGCCATTGGGCCATTTAATATTTACATAAGTTTCTGGCATAGTTCTAAAATTTTATTTTTTTATTGGGGGTTTCAATTATTAAATTTTCTTCTTCTATTATAATTCCTATAGCTTCGCAACTTATGTTATGTTTGGCAAAAACTTGTTGTATTTTAGAAACGTTATTATTATCGCATACTAGAAGGTATCCATAACTTGGAAACGCAGATAACCACTTTTCCCACGAGGAGCTTTTAGGTTTTATTACATTTTCTAAAACTAAATTCACTCCAACTTTAGAAGTATTCATTAGCATTAGTAAAGTTCCTAATAACCCTCCCATACTAATATCTTTTGCTGTAGTACACCAACCTTTATTAGCTATTTTATGAAGTAGTTTGGTATTTTGCTGTAACACCTTTTTACTCTTTGTAGTACTTGCGTTCCAAAAAGGGTAATTTTTATAGTAACTCCCTTCTAAATCGACTACCTGTAAAATACTTTGGCCTACTTGAGCTCCAAAACTGGTAAGCAAATTAGATGTTGCTTTCCCTGTAATGGAAACACTTAAGGATTTTGACATGGTATGATAACAAGTATGTCCTCCAACAATAGGAACCCCGTAGTTTTGAGATGCTGTTAACATTCCTTCAAATAACAATTTACTATCTGCTGTACTATAAGTATGTATTGTATCTGTAACTGCTATTGGCAAACCTCCCATAGCACAGATATCACTTATATTTACCATTACTGCGGAATATCCTGCAAACCAAGGATCTTTTTCTAAAAATGAACTTACAATACCTTCTGCTGCAAATAATAAATGTGAACCGTCTTTTTGTACAATAGCAGCAGCATCGTCGCCTATAGCTATTAAAGCTTCTTCTTCTGGAAAATACACACTACTTTTTACACTATTACCTATAAAGGAATAAGTACGTTGAATATTTTTTTTATCAATAATATCTGGATGTTTCCTTAAATTTTCTAACGTTTTTAGGAAGTAAGTATTTGTTGGCCCGTCTATCATTTATGCTACGTTAAAGGATTCTAAAAGGTGATGCTTCATAGCTTCTTTATCGTGCTCATAAATAGGTTGAGCTGGGTAAGCATCTAGATCTGCTTCCATTAAAAAGTGTGAAATGCCAAATAAATTTATTGGTTTGATAGTTTTCCAATGTAAACGCTGAAAAAGTTTTACATTTTGCTGTTGTACATGGGCGTAAAACTTATCGCACCCTAAATAGTTTGCTAAAGAAACGGCTCTAAAAATAAGCCCCGCAGCAATTGACATTTGATACAGTACTGATATTTTTTTTTCGTTAAACAAATTAGGACATGTAAATTTTGAAAAGGTTCTATAATTTTCAATTACTCCTAATCTTCCTCCATACCATATACGATTCGATTCTTGGTAAATACGAACTACTCCTACTGTTTCGTCGGGAATACCCATATAGTGCCTTACTGCTACAATAGGTATTGCTTGTGAATCTTTCTTATCGTAATCCGAATTTTTAAATACTCCTTGTTCTTTACAAAAAATAGCTTTTCGAGTATTGTAATAACCATTAAGTTGGCTGAGACTACTTGGTATAGAAATTTTTATAAAATCTCTTCCTAAATCTTTTTTTTCGTTTTTAAAATAAATCATAGCGCATATTTTTTTTCGAAAGCACTTAGCGTAGAACAAGCTCCGCATTTGGCACATCCAGATTCTAAATTACTGGACAGCATCCCTGCAATTGCTAGCTCTTTACCTAAAGGGTCTAAAATTTGATGCATAAATTCTTTTGTTGGTGAAGGTGTGTTTGCTAAAGGAGTGTTTCTAACAGGTACAAAAGGCACTACAAAAGGATATACACCAATAGCGATTAGCTTTTTTGAAATTTCTAAAATTTCCTTGGGTGTATCTCCTAACCCTGCTAAAATATAAGTACTTACATTTCCCCTTCCAAAAACTTCTACAGCGCTCTTAAATGCCTTAAAGTAAAAAGCTAATGAAACTTGAGCTTTTCCACTCATTATCTTATTTCGTACTCTATCTGTAACCGCTTCCAAATGCATTCCTATGGAATTAGCTCCTGCTTCTTTTAATTTTACAAACCAACTAAAATCGCTTGGTGGTTCGCACTGTACTTGTATGGGAATGTTTACTTCTTTTTTTACAGCAACTACACTTTCAAATAGTATTTTTGCTCCTCTATCATCACTTGCAGGTGTCCCTGTTGTCATTACAAACTGAGTAATTCCGTCTTTTTCTACTGCAATCTTAGCTACTTCTGCTAAATGATAAGGCTTTTTATAGGCAATGGTAGTATTGTTTTTTAATGATTCGCCTATAGCACAAAATTGACATGAGGTTTCTTTTTCTTTATATCGAATACAATTTTGCAATACGGTAGTAGCCAATACATCTTTACTATGCAAACGAGCTATTTTCCACAACGGGATCCCATCCGAACTTTTTTCTTTATAAAAATTTGGTTCTCCTATAAAGCGAATGGTAGTAATTGTTTCTCCATCTTTTTTTAAAGAAGCATATCCAAACTTAGTGGGCTCTGTAACTGTAAAGGGAGATTCTTTTGCCGAAAGGCTTAATACAGGAATCATTAAAGTACTATTAAATATAGATACTGCTTTATGGTCTGTAGGTCCTGCTCCTCCTTCTCTAATCGAAAGATTTTGTTTTCCTTCTAAACGTATGCCTTGCGTTTGGATATCGTTTAAAATAGTATAATCAATTTGGTGTGTTTTGGTTACTGTATTCATCATACTTCATTTCTTTATTTTGGGACGTGTACATTAACTTTTGTTTGGTGGCATCTAATTGAAGTGATAACAACTCTGGTCTAGAATAATGTCCAACAGAATCCATCATTCTTTTTCTTTTAGTTATTAAATGCATATCCATATTGGCATACACAATGCCTTCGCCTTCTGTAAGAACCTCTGAAATTACAACTCCTTCTGGAGAAATTATAGCCGTAAAACAACCTTTAGTTAATACCTTCTGCATACTCTCGTCTGCTGTAATTGAAGCCACTTGTTCTGGAAATAAATACCCTGTAGAGTTAATTACAAAACATCCCGATTCTAATGCGTGGTGTTTCATAGTTACTTCCATTTGATCGGCAAATATTTGACCTACCATAGATCCTGGAAATTGACTGCAATGGATTTGTTCATTATCGTTCATAAGTGCAAAACGTGCTAATGGGTTATAATGTTCCCAACAAGCTAACGCACCTATTCTACCAATAGTAGTTTCAACAGCTTTAAGACCACTTCCGTCTCCTTGTCCCCATATCATACGTTCGTGGTAGGTAGGTGTTATTTTTCTTCTTTTCAATACCAACTCTCCTGTAGTATCAAATATAAGCTGCGTGTTGTAGAGTGTACCATTATCTCTTTCGTTTACTCCTAGCACAACAACTATTTGATGTTCTTTTGCAAGCGACCCTATATATATAGTATCTTTACTAGGCACTACAACTGCTTGTTCATAAAGTTTTAGATGATCTTTTTTAATAGATACCGCCGGTTTTATAAAAGAAAAATAGGGGTAGTTAGGCACTGCCGTTTCAGGGAAAACTATAATATCGGCATTATTTGTTCCTGCTTCCGCAATGGCTTTTCCTACCTTTTTTAAGGTTTCCAATCTATTTTCTAGAACTGGCGACAATTGTACTGCCGCCGCTCTAACAATATTTTTTTTAAAAACCATAGGTTACATTGTCCAAGTGTGTACTACAAAAGCATTTTCTTTACGGTGTACTAGCTGAATATCCATAACATCGAGTGGGCTTATTGGAATAATTCCTGGTAATAGAGAAGGCTCCCCATGTCCATATAAAGCTTGTAACGCAAAACGGCATGCGTAAATTTTACCGCCTTCTTCCATAAACTTTTTTAAGCGAACAGCATAATTTAAATGTCCTGGAAAGGCTTCACTTCCTAATGTTGGAAATCCCCTTTGAATTCCTAGGGTTACTCCAGGACCGTATAACAAAATAGACGTTTCGAAGCCTTTTCGTTGTAAACGTGTTGCGGTAAGAATATTTACTAATCCTATGGAACCTTCAAAAGCTACGGTATGGAAAGTTACTAGAGCTTTTTCTCCTTCTTCGGCTTTTACATCTTCAAATACTTTGTCTTCATAATCTACAAAGAAATCTCCGTCTTTGTGCATTGGCGTTTCTACTTTTGGCATAATTTTGATTGTTTTTAATTATACTCAAATCTAAAATACTTAAGTATTTTTATTGCAGGACAAATTCAACAAAAAATAGGACTAATTATACTTAATCCTTTAAAGCCCTTAATACAAGGAAGATTAGTCAACACATCTTATGTTATTAAAAATATTGTCCCACAACAATATGTTAAAAACAACAAAAACTACGTATAAATACGTAATTCAAATTTTATATTGCAATTATAAACAATCTCATATCAATCTTTGCTAATATGAAATCTTGAATTCAAGTTATAAGTGCGAGAGATTTTAAATATTGAGTGGGCTAGCCCACTCAATATTTAAGATTAAAAGACCACATTTGTCTTGCATGAAAAATTACAGTCAATTAGCCTTAGCTCAAAGGTATGAATTAGAG
>CALLUJ010000018.1 GCA_938011245.1 uncultured Aquimarina sp.
AATCGCTTCGATGATTTGTAATTATCAACCTTAGTTTTGTAAACCTTTAGTTCTTCTAGTGATTCTAATATTGGTGTATTTAATACTTGTCCCATATAGCTCAAAGATAATGAAATCATATTATATCCGAAATGGTATAAATCAACGATTACTATAATAATGCCACTATATCATCGGCTGTGTTCTGCCCTTTATCTTTGTTGTACCATACTTGTAAGTCTTGCTTAAACTCTGGAGTTAAGGTACCATGTGCTGTTTTATAATCATTTACTAATTTTGTTGCTTTGCTAGGGCGTGGCCCCCAAGTTCCTTTAACGGTCTTAGAAGCGGTATCGTAGGCAATTAATTTAGGAATAGACTTTCCTCCATTAGTTAAAAACTCATTCATTAGAGGATCATTATCATCTCTTAAAAGAACTTTTAAAGTAATATTAGGGTTTAATTCGGCAATTTTATTAATCACAGGTACTGTTTGTCCAGCATCTCCACACCAACTTTCGGTAAGTACAATCCAAGTAACAGGTTCTGTAACAGCCTTAACCTTATCAATAATAGTTTGAGAAAGTTTTGTGGTTTTATCGTTTCGTTTTATTCTGGCAAAAGTAAGCTTAGAGTATTCTATTAAAGCTTCACTATTAGGTTCGTTACCTGTAGATTTCCCAGCAGCAACCACTTCTGCAACTTTATCTTTAAAAGCATCATAAGTAAACGCATTGACTAGGCTTTTTTCGATAATCTCTGGAATAGTATGTGTTGTTGTATCCATGCACTTATATTTATGTTTATCTTGAGTCGGAATGGATAGAAATACTTACAAGACGGTTACGAATTCAAAATTTTTATAAATTGATTTCGAGGTATTTCGATAGCCCCTAAACTTGATAAATGGTCGGTGTACATTTGGCAATCTAGGCATTTGTAATTTTTGTTTTCTAAATGCTTTGCTAAATATATAAAAGCTATTTTTGAAGCATTACTCACCTTGGAAAACATGCTTTCACCACAAAAGATCTTTTGTGGTTTTAAATCTATACCATAAAGTCCCCCAACAAGATCCTTACCTTGCCATACTTCTATGGAAGTGGCTACACCTTGTTCATGAAGTTGGGTATAAGCTTTAATCATATCATTAGTAATCCAAGTACCGTTTTGATCTTTTCTTTTTTGTAATGCACAATACTTAATAACAGCTTCAAAGCAGGTATTCATGGTTATAACAAAAGGTTTTTTGCGCATTAGTTGTTTGGTAGATTTACTTATTTTAAGATTTTCAAAAAATAAAACCATTCTAGGATTTGGACTATACCAAAGTATAGGCTGTCCTTCTTCAAACCATGGGAAAATACCACTTTTGTATGCTAATTGTAATCGCTTAGAGGTTAAATCCCCTCCAACGGCAAGGAGTCCATATTCATCTGCTTTATCTACAGGAGGAAAATGTAATATATCGTCTATAATGTACATAATAGAAAAAAATTACAAAAATTAACCTTCACTTAAAATAGGAGTTTGTCCGTGAGTTTGAGACTCTTCAATATCAATGGGACGTCCTAAATAAGCTAAGGCACTTCCTTCTATAAAATTATCTGTTATACTCTCTATAGAAGAGATAATTTGAATAGACCCATCTGGAATACGTATAAATAAAGGAACAATAAATTTATCTTTACGTATTATCTCAAGAATACTCATTAGGTGGTTTATGTCTACTAAGCCCACTTCCGAAATACCAGGGTAACGATTAGCAACCTCCGATAAGCTTAAGAAATCGTGAGTTTTAGAAAATAAACCCGTTTCGGGTAAATTCGTTTTCTTTTTTAATTCGGTATTGCTTATCATACGGTAAGTACCGTTTTCTCCAAATTGTTTTTTAAACATGGCAATTGCTCTTTCATTAATAGCATCGTTGGCGGTTAATGCCATTAAAAAACCAACATTACTTAATTCAATATTGTCTTCTAAATGATCGTTAAAAATATTAGCCTCAATGGCATCAATTCCTAAATCTTTAGCCTTAATAATATGTTCTCTATTACTGTCGGCAAGCACTACATATCTTCCGTGTTGTTTTAAATAGGTAGCAATAAGCCTCGATACTTTTGATGCACCTACAATTAAAATACCATTGGATTTTTGCTGAAATACTCCTACAATCTTAGCAAATATTCTAGCGGTGGTAGCATTTAATAGTACGGTTCCCAATACAATCATAAAAACTAATGGTGTAATATATACTGCGCCAGGTTCTCCTGCACTAGTTAAACGAGATCCAAAAAGAGAAGCAATACCTGCAGCAACAATACCACGAGGTCCCATCCAACTAATAAAAAGCTTTTCGTTAAATTTTAGTCCAGACCCAGTAGAGCTTACAAATACACCTATGGGGCGTACAATAAAAACTACTATTCCAAATAAAATAGCGGATTCCCAATTGGCTACTAATAATAAATCAGAAAAATTAATGTTAGCCCCTAATAGAATAAATAGAATAGAAATTAATAAAACACTTAAAGATTCTTTAAAATAAAGAAGTTCTTTAAGGTTAGGAATATTAGTATTACCTAGTACTAATCCCATTACTACTACCGCTAAAAGACCCGACTCGTGAGCAAAAGAGTCTGAAAGAACAAAAACACCCAAAACGGTTGCTAAAGTAAATACATTGAGTAGATAATGAGGAATTACCTTCTTTTTTATAGCAAACCCAAGTCCATGGGCAAATGTAAATCCAAAAGTAGTACCAAAAAGTAAAATTTTCCCAAACTCTAACAAAGCAGTTTGTGTAAAACCAGCTTGGTGTTCAACACTTATAAATTCAAATACTAAAACGGCTACAAGTGCACCAATAGGATCAATTAAAATACCTTCCCATTTTAAAATAGTGGCTAAGTCTTTTTTTAATGGAATGTTTCTTAGAATAGGAGAAATTACTGTGGGACCTGTTACAATAATTAGCGCAGAAAACAAGAATGAAATTTCCCAACTTAGGCCAATAATGTAATGTGCTGTAAGCCCTGCACCAAAAAAAGTAATAATAACTGCTAGTGTAATTAATTTTAAAATAACGGGTCCTACATTTAAAATTTCGTCGCGCTTTAAGGTGAGTCCTCCTTCAAATAGTATAATACTAATAGCTAGCGATACGAAATAGTATAAACCATCTCCAGGGAATAAACCTTTATTGCCATTCCATATAGGTTCTAGTAACTTACTACCATCTTCTGTAAAAAGGGTAGACAAAGGTCCAAACAAGAGTCCAATTAAGATTAAGGGAAGTATTGCAGGAAGTTTTAACTTCCAACCTACCCATTGAGCAGTAATTCCTAATATAATTATTCCAGCTAATTCTAACATTAATACAGTATTTGTAATGTTAAAAATACAAAAGAACCGATGAATTATTTTCAAATAAAATTAATATACTCATATTTATTAATTATTTCTTACTAGCCTTTGTATATTAGGCGCTAATAATTGTATTATAAATGACTATTTACCCCATTGAAGCCGGGAATTTTAAATTAGATGGAGGAGCTATGTTTGGAGTAGTGCCTAAAACTATTTGGCAGAAAACCAATCCGGCAGATGAAAATAACAGAATTGATATAGGAGCACGTTGTCTATTGATAGAAAATAAAAATCGGTTAATACTTATTGATACTGGAATGGGTAATAAACAGTCAGAAAAGTTTTATAGTTATTATCATCGTTGGGGCAATTTTAGTTTAGAAAAATCAATTCAAAAATTAGGTTTCTCTATGGATGAAGTTACCGATGTGTTTTTTACCCATCTCCATTTCGATCATGTAGGCGGAGCAACATATAGAAAAGAAGACATTATAGAAACTACTTTTTCTAATGCAAATTATTGGTCTAATAAAGAGCATTGGGATTGGGCAGTAAACCCTAATTACAGAGAAAAAGCTTCTTTTTTAAAAGAAAACCTTCAACCTATAGTAGAAAGTGGACAGTTAAAGATGGTGACCCCAAATGAAAACTATAATCAATGTAAAGAATTGCCATTTGGCATTTGTTATGTCAATGGACATACCGAAAAACAAATGCTGCCTATTTTGCAATATAAAGATAAAACTATCGTCTTTATGGGAGATTTATTACCTACAATAGGGCATATTCCTTTACCATATGTAATGGGTTATGATACACGACCATTGATTACAATAGAAGAAAAGAAAGCATTTTTAGAAAAAGCAGCTATCAATAATTGGTACTTGTTTCTTCAACACGATGCACATCACGAAATAATTACTGTTCAGCAATCTATAACAGGTATTAGGCTGAAAGAAAGCTATAGTTTTAACGAACTTTTTAATTAATTAAGTATGAATTCATTTTTAAAAATTACTCCACTAACTTTAGGAGTTTCATTAGTATTATCCAGTTGTTTTTCAACCAATCCAAAGATTCTTAATGTACCGCAAGAAAATGTAGATAACATTCCATTAAAGACAACTATACTTACAGAAGCTGAACTTCAGAAATGGAATCATGCAGATTTGTTACTAGACACTATTCCAGGAATGAGTGTAGATAGAGCGTACGATGAGCTATTATCTCATAGAAAAGGTAATGCTGTTATTGTAGCAGTTGTAGATAGTGGCATAGATATTAATCATGAAGATTTGAAAGGGAAAATTTGGAAAAATCCTAAAGAGAAAATTAATGGAAAGGACGATGATGGAAATGGATATATAGATGATATTTATGGATGGAATTTTTTAGGAGATATTGTTGCCGAGAATATGGAGTTTGTTCGTATAATTAGGGATTATAAATCTCGTTTCGAAAATGTAAACCCAACAACACTTTCTGGAAAAGATAAGCAAGACTATGAATTGTATATAAAGGCAAAAGCTGAATACGACAAAGAAGTGAAGCAGAACGAGCAAACGCTTCAACAATACACGCCTATATTAATAAAATTGAAAAGTGCACATGCTTTCGCAACAAAGCAACTAGGCAAGCCAACCTACACAGCTAAAGAGTTGCTAAAAATGACTGCTCATAATGAACAAGAGCAACAAGGTAAGCAAATACTATTACGTATGTATGGTAATGTTGGAGAAGGAGAGAGTATGGTAGATTTTATAGAGGGTTTTGAAGAATATGTAGATAGTTTGAAAGAGCGAAAAGAAACACATTATAACTTAGATTTATATGCTCGAAAAAAACTAAATAATAATGAAAATGATTTTACTACAAAGTACTATGGAAATAATAAAGTAGGAGGACCAGACCCAAAATTAAAAGACGCCAAACATGGGACACATGTAGCAGGTATTATAGGAGCTAATCGTAAAAATAAAATTGGAATGCGAGGAATTGCCAATAATGTAAAGATAATGGCAGTAAGAGCGGTACCCGATGGTGATGAATATGATAAGGATATTGCTTTAGCTATTAGGTATGCTACAGATAATGGTGCAAAAGTGATTAATGCTAGTTTTGGAAAATACTTTTCGCCTCATTCAGAATGGGTAAGAGAGGCCATAAAGTATGCTGCGTCCAAAGATGTGTTAATTGTAAATGCAGCAGGGAACGATGCTAAAAACTTAGATATTGTAAATGTATATCCTAACGATCAAACATTAGTCATTCCAGAAGTATCAGATAACTTTATTACTATTGGAGCTTTAAATTATGAGTATGGTTCGCAAATGGTAGCAAGTTTTTCTAATTATGGAAGAAAAAACGTAGATGCATTTGCACCTGGGGTAAAAATATATTCTACTACACCATTAAACACATATGAATATTTACAAGGAACTTCAATGGCTGCACCTGCAGTAGCAGGAGTAGCAGCTGTAATTAGGTCCTATTTCCCTAATCTTACAGCACCTCAAGTAAAAAAAGTAATTATGGATAGCGGTAATGCCTCTAAAAGTAATGTGGCTCTTGGGGATGATACAGGCAGTGCTTTTTCTACGATATCTAAATCGGGAAAAATGGTTAACCTTTACAATGCTATTTTATTAGCTCAAAAAATGTAAAATATGCTAAAGCATGCTTTAATTATAATATATCTCTTTGTTTTTAAAATAGCAATTGCTCAGCCTGAGCCTTCCTATTGGCAACAGCAAGCAGATTATATTTTGGAAGTAGATGTTGATGTAAAAAAGTTCACTTATGAAGGGTCTGAAATTATTACATACACCAACAACTCGTCAGATACGTTACGCAAGATTTTTTTTCATTTATATTTCAATGCATTTCAGCCTAATAGTGAAATGGACATAAGATCCAGAACAATAGAAGATCCCGATAGTAGAGTAGGAAATCGTATTTCTAAATTAACATCTAATCAAATAGGTTTTTTAGAAATTAATTCACTTTTAGTAAACGGCAAAAGTACCAAGACAAAACTATCGGGAACAGTTTTAGAAGTTACGTTGTCCAAACCTATATTACCTAAAAGCAAGGCTTATATTACCTTGAATTTTGAAGGACAAATTCCTGAACAAATTAGACGCTCGGGAAGAAATAATAAGGAAGGAGTAGCTTTATCTATGACGCAATGGTATCCAAAGTTAGCAGAATATGATAGTGAAGGGTGGCATGCCAATCCTTATATAGGTAGAGAATTCCATGGGGTGTTCGGTAATTATGATGTAAAGCTACGTTTAGATAATTCCTATACTATAGCAGGTACAGGGGTGTTACAAAACCCAAATGCTATTGGACACGGATATTCAAAAGAAAATATTGTGTTTAAAAAAGGTAAAAAGTTAGAATGGCATTTTAAGGCAGAAAAAGTGCACGATTTTGCTTGGGCAGCAGACCCTAATTATGCGCATGATGTATTGACTTTTAATGGAGATAAACAAATGCATTTTTTCTATAAAAATGAGAAAAAGTATATAGAAAAATGGAAAAAGTTAGAACCTGAAGCCTTGAAAATATTGCATTTTTACGAAGCAAATATTGGTCCATATCCATACCCTCAATATTCTATTATTCAGGGTGGAGATGGAGGAATGGAATATGCTATGTGTACTTTGATTACAGGAGACAGAGATTATAGGAGCTTATTTGGTGTGGTTGCCCATGAAATGGCACATGCTTGGTTTCAGCATATTTTAGCTACTAATGAAGCGAAGTATGAGTGGATGGATGAAGGCTTTACAACCTATATTTCTAATTTAGCAGAAAATCAAATCTTACAATTAAAAGAAGAACGCCCTAATGCAGGTAGTTACGATTCCTATTTTCAATTAGCAGCCTCTAAGGTAGAACAACCGCAAACTACACATGCCGATCGATATAATTACAATTTTTCTTATGGAGTTTCTGCTTATGCCAAAGGAGCCGTTTTTCTATCGCAATTGGAATATATTATTGGAGGTAAAGCTTTAAAACAAAGTCTTAAGAGCTATTATAAATACTGGAAATTTAAACACCCAAAGCCTAATGATTTTAAACGTATTGCCGAAAAAGTTTCGTGTATTCAATTAGATTGGTATTTAACCGATTGGACTATGACTACTAATACAATAGATTATGGTATTGAAAATGTTGAGGTAAAAGCCCAAAAAACAATTGTAAACTTAGTTAGAAAAGGTAATATGCCTATGCCTATTGAGTTAATTGCGGAATTTGAAGATGGCTCAAAAGTAAAGTATTATATTCCTTTAGGAATAATGAGAGGAGAAAAACCGCTAGGAAAAGAAGTACAAGTTTTAGACGATTGGGCTTGGGCGTTTCCAACATATAGTTTTGAAATTGAAACTCCGAAGGTTAAACTTAAAAGTATTGAGCTAAACTCAACAAAGAAGATGGCCGATATGAATAATTTAAACGATAATTATAAACTTTAAATAAGTAAAGAATAATGGATTTCTTTTCTCAAAGTAGGCTTTCAAAAACATTTATGCTTTCCGCATTATTTATTATTTTGGGATTATTGCTATGGAATACCACATTGTTTTTTGAGCGTTTAAAAGAAGTGGAGCGCGATAAAATGAAAATATGGGCACAATCTCAGAAGTCCATTACCACAGAAAGTAAGAACGATTATTTAGAGTTAAACTTATTAATTATTACAAGTAACACCCAAATCCCTATTGTTAATTTAAATGCCGATGGTACCGTAAATTTACACCGTAATATTTCTAAAAAAATTATCGAAAACCCAGAACGTTTTGAAAAATATATAGCGGCATTAAAACTTAAGAATGATCCTATAGTTATTCCTTTACCTAATAAGCAAAAACAATATTTGTATTATGGGGATTCGCCCATTCTAAATAAGTTAAAATACTATCCCGCGACCATTGTGTTAATTGTGTTTTTACTTATTGGGATGATATATTTCTTTTTTAATACAGCTAAAATTAGTGAGCAAAATAAACTTTGGGCTGGGATGGCTAAGGAAACAGCTCATCAAATAGGAACCCCTTTAACATCCCTTATAGGTTGGCTAGAGATTTTGAAAGTTGAAAACGTAGATCCAACATATATACAAGAAATTGATAAGGATATTGTTCGCTTAAAAATAATTACAGAACGTTTTTCTAAAATAGGATCGAAACCTTCATTGGAACTAATGAATATTGTTAGTGAAACCCAAGAGGCCTTTAGTTATCTTAAAGCTAGAAGTTCTAAACTTATTCTATTTACATTAGAAACACCAAAATCGGCTATTTTGGTTATGCTAAATAAAGAATTATATGGATGGACTATAGAAAATTTAGTTAAGAATGCTATTGATGCTATGAGAGGTAAAGGCGAATTAACTATAAAAATTATAGAAAAAAAACATCATGTAAAAATACAGGTAGTTGACGAGGGTACAGGAATTTCTAAACACCTATTTAAAAAAATATTTAAGCCGGGATACACCACAAAGACCATAGGTTGGGGGCTAGGCTTATCATTAGCAAAGCGTATTATTGTAGATTACCATAGCGGACGTATTAAAGTAGCCGAGTCTGAAAAGGATAAGGGAACTACGTTTCAAATTTCCCTTAAAAAATGCTAACACATTATTTAGGAGTATTTGATATACTTACCTCCTGAGATACGTCCCAGTTAGCTCGAATATTAACAGGCTTTTCAAAATAGATAATACGTTCGGGTTGTATTTTTTTTAGATAATTACCCGTGTCCCATTTATTATTACCGTTTTGATCTTCGATAACTCTAATACTATATTTCCCAGGAGAAATACTTTTAAAATTAGCAGTGTTAGAAGAAGAACTTAGTATTTTGAAATCTTCAATTTTATCGGCGTTGATAAGTTGTATGATTAAATTGCTAGGTGAAACACGGTTGGTAATATCTATTTTTAATGTTCCGTAAGCACTGCTTTCGAGAGTTTTTATAGTATAAGCAATAGTATCTTTAACCGTATTCCCCTCAAAATCGGAAATAGCGTCTGGTAAAATTAGCAAATCGTAAACATTGTTTTCTTGAGCGGTAAAATCAATTTTAAATTCATTTTTCAACACTTCTTTTTGAATTGTGAAAGCTATAGTAAGAGTGTCTTTATCGGTTATTTGGATTAGTTTTTCATTAAGATTTTCAATAGGAGTATCTGCAGAAAGATATACAGTTTCGCCAATTTTTAAGGTGTTTGCAGGTTGCAATTTTATCTTTAAAGAGTCTTTGTATTGATCTTTATATCTGGCAACTAAGGTATCAATAACTTGTCCATTAGTAGCTTTAAAAACAATAGAGTCTTGGTTAAAAAATGGCTTAACCCAATAGTCGAGAGTATCTTTTTCGGGATTTTTAAATAATTTAGTTTTAAATTGAATGCTATCGGGAAAAGTACCTAAAACATCAATATTATATTCGGTTAACTCCCCAAAATACCCTATTTGAAAGTGGTGTTTAGAAATTTGCTTAGCACGAGTAAATTTAAAATCAGGAACTTCTTTAAAAACACTTAATTGCGCAACACTATCTTGCGGAATAGAAATAGATGTTTCATAAAAACCAACTTGATCAATATTAGGATCAAATTTATAATTACTGTTTTTGTCTTGAAGAGCAATTAATTTATATTTCCCAGCTTTTAAATTACTAAATTGAAAAGTAGTAGAATCTAGTGTACTAGAAATATACCTAGGAAGTGTGTTATAAATAATAGAATCTGTTGAAGTTTCATTTTCTTCGTATAGAAAAACAGAAGTATTAGGCTCTAATTTTTGTTTAAAGGCATCTTTTACTTCACCTTTAAAATTTAGAGAATCTAGTACGTTGCCCGTAGAAAAAACATACTGAAAAAAACTTAAAGGATTTTTTTCGTTGTAATCAACAATACTCTTCCCAAAGTTAATAGCATAAGTAGTATTAGGCAATAGAGTATCTAAAAGTTTTATTTTTATGCTTTTGCTAGCAAACCCTAAAGGTTTAATAATAGGTTTGTTTTTCATTGGAGGAGAAATCAAAATTTGCTGATCGGGCTTATCTATAGTAATAAGTTCGTCAAATGTTAATTGAATTTCGTTAGTGCTAAAATTGGTGGATTTGTTAGGAGGAGATGTACGGAGTAATTGAGGTGGTGTTTCGTCCTTTGGACCACCCGTAATACTACCTCTTTTAGCACAATTAAAAAGAATGAAACATACAGATAGGGTAAAACCAAAATATTTAAAACTACTCATGTTACTTTTTTAACAAAGAAACGAAAACTTATAAAATTATATACTGTCGCCAAGAGCTAAAGCAATAGAGGCAATACTAATTTTACAATTAGTATGCTTTAAATAACTAACACAAGCCCTCATTGTGGCACCTGTGGTTATAATATCATCTACTAATAAGATATGTTTATTGTTTAAAACACTCTTATTAGAAATATAAATACTATTTACAATATTGGTAAATCGTTCTTTCCGATTTAAGAAAACCTGAGATTTTTGATATCGCGATTTTAATAAAATATCATCATGGTAAGAAGCATTCAAATTTATAGCCAAAGTTTTAGCATAAAACGCTACTTGATTATACCCTCTTTTTCGTAATCTACTTTTATGAATGGGCATAGGAATAACTAAATCTATAGCTTCAAAAGAAGAGTTGTTCTTTAACAATCTAGCATGCCAATGGCCTAATACTTCTCCTAGTTTTTGATGTCCTTTATATTTTAAATTATGTAACAATTCTTGAACCTCAGTTTGTTTTTCAAAGTTTAATAAACTTGAAAAATGAGCAACTACAGATTCCTTTCCAAAAAATTGTTGGAGTAATTGGGGTGTAAAAAGCGTAGCATCTAATACAGGAAGTTCATTTCTGCAAGCGGTACAAATTAGGGATTCGTTTGTCGTTAATAAATTAACACAAGCAGAACATCTTTTAGGAAATAAGAAATCTAAAATGGGAATATTTCTCAAATTAATTTACAACATGTTTTGTATGTTAATGTACATATTTTTAATAATAACGGTATGCTTTTTGTTTTAATTTATTTAGGCAAACAAAAAATAGTTGAGTTTGTTTTAATGCAGTAATAAATTTAAAGATTACACTTATGAAACTTTTCCAATTAATACCAATTACTTTTATATGGATATTTACTTCGTGTGCTTTACATATACCCGTAAAAACGGATTACGATACCAAAGCAACATTCGATTCCTACACTTCTTTTGGGTTTTATAAACCAGGAATTGATGCCGTAGAAATAAATGATTTAGATAAAAAACGAATTCTTAGAGCTCTCGATCAAACATTACAACAAAAAGGGTTTACAAAATCTGAAACTCCGGATTTGCTTGTAAATATAAAAACAGAAGCCGAAAAAAATATAAATGTATATCAAAATGCTGGATTTGGTTATGGCTTTGGATGGGGCTGGTACAACCCATATTGGTGGGGAGGCTTTAATAATGTTGCAAGCACTTATCAAACTGTAGACGGAATATTATATATCGATTTAATTGATGCTAAAACAAAAGAGCTTGTGTGGTATGGTACAGGGCGAGCAGCATTAGTAGACGGTCCAGAAGCCAAAGAAGCAAGGGTGCAAGCTATAGTTTCTGCTATTTTAGCTAAATACCCTCCTGGAATACAAAAATAACGTATCAAATAATTGTTGTAATTTCATAGCTATTAATATACAATCGCAACAAAACATTGAGAAAAATACTTTTTGTACTAGGGATAAGTTTATTGGTTTTTTGTGCTTATTTTTATTTCCAAAAAAATAAGCACAAAACTACGTTTTCAAATTCTGGAGCAATACAAGAAGCATTACATAATGTGAGTAAACTAATAGTAACCGAAGGTCATTTTTCGGATATTATAACTTATAAGGACGCTAAAGAAATTTACTTAAGTTGGTTTAGAGCTGAAAAAAAAGCGGTAGTTTTAGTAAATGCTAAAGCTACTGTAAGCTATAATTTACGCCAGTTAGAGTTTGTTTCAGATTCTAAAACAAAGACTCTTTTTATAAAATATATTCCCGATCCAGAATTGCAAATTTACCCTAAGTTGGAGTATTACGATATACAATCTGATTTTCTAAACGAATTTAATGCCGAAGATTATAATAAAATTAGTGAAACAGTAGATGCTAGGTTAAAGAAGCAAATTGCCCAGTCTTCTTTACTAACTAATGCACAAAATAGACTAATATCGGAAATTTATAGCACGCTTAATAACCAAGGTATAGCATGGAAGGTAGTTTACCAACCCTCGAAGACACTATTGAAGGACTAAATGTTGAACCGTCCAATAAAAAAAATGCTAATCTCAATTAAAAAATTAGCATTTATAATATTAAAAAGTTTTAAAACTTATTTTTGAATTTCAAAGTCTTCCATAAACTTTGTAGTATAATTACCTGATACATAATCGGGATGATCCATTAGTTGTCTATGAAAAGGAATCGTAGTTTTAATTCCTTCAATTATAAATTCATCTAAGGCACGTTTCATTTTATTAATAGCCTCTTCACGTGTTTGCGCAGTGGTGATTAATTTAGCAATCATAGAGTCGTAATTAGGAGGAATTGTATAGCCGCTATATACATGAGTATCTATGCGTACACCATGACCTCCAGGAGTGTGTAAATTGGTTATTTTTCCAGGCGAAGGTCTAAATCCATGGAAAGGGTCTTCCGCATTTATACGGCATTCTATGGAGTGCAATTCTGGAAAGTAATTTCTGCCCGAAATTGGAATTCCTGCAGCAACAGAAATTTGTTCTCGAATTAAATCATAATTTACCACCTCTTCGGTAATAGGATGTTCTACTTGAATACGAGTATTCATTTCCATAAAGTAAAAATTACGGTGTTTATCCACTAAAAACTCTACAGTACCGGCTCCTTCATATTTAATAAACTCTGCAGCTTTAACGGCTGCTTGTCCCATAGCTTCCCGTAACTCATCTGTCATAAATGGAGATGGAGTTTCTTCGGTTAACTTTTGATGTCTACGCTGTACAGAGCAATCTCTCTCCGATAGATGACAGGCTTTACCGTTACTATCTCCAACAACTTGAATTTCAATATGACGAGGCTCTTCAATTAGCTTTTCCATATACATTCCGTCGTTTCCAAAACAGGCTTTTGCTTCTTGCCTAGCATCGTCCCATGCTTTACGTAAATCTTCAGCAGTCCAAACAGCACGCATTCCTTTACCTCCACCACCAGCAGTAGCTTTAAGCATTACAGGGTAGCCCACTTCTAAAGCTAACTTTTCGGTTTCTTCAAATGTTTCTAAGATTCCTTCAGAACCAGGGACAGTAGGTACTCCTGCTTCAATCATAGTTGCTTTAGCAGAAGCTTTATCTCCCATACGATCTATCATTCCTGCACTAGCACCAATAAATTTGATTTCGTGTTCTTCACAGATTTTAGAAAACTTAGCATTTTCCGATAAAAAACCGTAACCCGGGTGTATGGCATCTGCGTTAGTAATTTCTGCAGCAGCAATAATATTTGACATTTTTAAATAAGACTCACTACTTGGTGCAGGACCAATACAAACAGCTTCATCTGCAAAACGCACATGAAGACTTTCGGCATCTGCGGTAGAATATACGGCTACCGTTTTAATACCCATTTCTTTACAGGTGCGGATAATGCGCAACGCAATTTCTCCACGGTTGGCTATAAGTACTTTCTTAAACATAATTTTTGTTTTCTTGAACAGTTGAAAAACATGTTCCTATTAAACTCATGTATTTAACATGAGGCAATTACATACAAGTTAATTTTTTCAACGCTTTATGAAGGGTCTACTAAAAATAGTGGTTGATCAAACTCTACAGGAGAAGAATCATCTACTAGTATCTTTACTATTTTTCCAGAAATTTCACTTTCAATTTCGTTAAAAAGTTTCATAGCTTCAACAACGCAAAGTACACTACCTTCATTTATAGAATCTCCAACTTCAACAAAATTTGATTTGTCTGGAGATGGTTTTCTATAGAAAGTTCCAATAATAGGGGATTTTATTGTAATGTAATTAGTATTTTCATCTGTAGTAGAAACAGAAGTTTCTGCTTTTAATTCAGGAATTACTTCTGTTTGTACGGGTGTTGTTACAGGCGCTTGTGCTGCTACAGGTACAGAAGAAGGTAATTGCTGAATAATAGTTGTTTCTTTGTCTTCAGATCCTGTTCGAATGGTGATTTTAACATCATCCATCTCTAATTTTACTTCGCTTGCACCAGATTTGGCTACAAACTTGATTAGATTTTGAATTTCTTTTAAATCCATAGTAAGTTTTGTTAGTTATTCTTATTTGTTGGGGTGTTATACGCCCACTTTAAGTAGATTGACCCCCAAGTAAACCCACCCCCAAATGAGGCAAATACTAGAGTGTCTCCTTTTTTGAACTTTTGTTCAAAATCGAAAAGAACTAAAGGGATTGTTGCAGAAGTAGTGTTTCCGTATTTTTCAATATTGATTAATACTTTGCTTTCATCTTTAAGTCCCATGCGTTTCGCAGTGGCATCAATAATGCGTTTATTTGCTTGATGTGCTACTAGCCAGTCTATGTTGTTGTTATTTAAATTGTTACGTTTCATTATACTTTCGCAAGCACTTGCCATGCTAGATACAGCATACTTAAATACGGTTTTACCGTCTTGTTTAATATAATGTTGTTTATTATTAATAGTATCGTGTGTGGCTGGATTTAGAGAACCTCCAGCTTCAATTCGCAGAAAATTCCTACCTACTCCGTCGCTTCTTAAATATTCGTCTTGTAGGCCTAAACCTTCTTCATTAGGTTCAAATAAAGCTCCTCCAGCTCCATCTCCAAAAATAATACAAGTAGTACGATCGGTATAATCTACTATGGACGACATTTTATCGGCACCTATTACGATTACTTTTTTATACCTTCCAGATTGAATATAACTTGCGGCAGTGGACATACCGTAAAGGAAGCTAGAGCATGCCGCAGCAAGGTCGTATCCAAAAGCGTTAACAGCTCCAATTTCTGAAGCTACGTAGGCAGCTGTAGCAGCTACAGACATATCTGGTGTAGCTGTAGCTACAATAATCATATCTATTTCTTTAGGATCTAAATTTCTTTTAGAAAGGATATCTTTTGCAACCTCTATAGCCATATAGGAAGTTGCTTTATTGTTGTCTTTAAGAATGCGACGTTCTTTGATACCTGTTCGAGTAGTAATCCACTCATCGTTAGTATCTACTAAACTTTCTAATTCCTTGTTAGTAAGTTTGTAGTCGGGCAAATATGCTCCAACAGCTGTAATGGCCGCTGTAATTTTACTCATACCTATAGGTTAAATATCTGCTTTTTAGAACAAAACACATAATAATGAAATGAAATAGCTCTTTTTTTAACAAATTTGATGCAAATTAAGTCGATTTTGACACATATTCAACAAAAAACAAAAAAAACGCTCAATTTTGAGCGTTTTTTTATGATGTTATGCGTGCCTAGCAAATAATGCTAAGTGTAGGGATTTATGTTTTAAAATAATAAATATATTACTATTGAAAAAACTATAGTATTCCACAGAAATTATGCTTCTGCTTCTACAGAATTATCGATTAATATATTACCACGGTAATATAATTTACCTTCGCTCCAATGAGCTCTATGATACAAATGTGCTTCACCAGTTGTAGCATCAGTTCCTATTTGAGGAGCTACTGCTTTGTAATGTGTTCTTCTCTTATCTCTTCTGGTTTTCGAGATTTTTCTCTTAGGATGTGCCATAACTAACTTTATTTATCTTTAAGTAGATTCTTTAATTTATTCCATCGAGGATCAATAATATCCTCTCCTTCATTATGTTCTTTTTTCTCTCTAGGCGCTAAAGATTCTAAACGATCTAATATATCGGACTTTAATGTACCATCTTCTACACCAGGGTGTACTTTTTTAGAGGGTATAGATAACACAATACACTCATATATGTATTGTGCTATATTAATTTCATACTCTCCATGAGGTAGAATTAATAACTCTTCGTTCTCGTCATTATAAATGTCACCAAACTTAACAATGATTTGTAAGGTGTTATTTACCGACAAATCAAAAGCTTCTGTTGTAACATCGCAGTCAACATTTACTTGCCCTTCAATAAAAAAATCTAACTCGAAATGAGTTCCTTTTTTATTGAAATTTAAAATAGCTAGAATGCTAGAACTATTAAATTCTTCAAAGTCAAATAACGCTAAAAAATCATTACTGATTTTATATTCAAATCGATGATTTCCTTGTTTTAATCCAACAAAGGGAATTGTATAATCTTTCAATGCTTTCATATACTAATCAATTTGATTGCCAATAAGGCGGGTGCAAAGATAATTATTTTTTTGAAGTAATTATTTAATTACAAACATTTTTTTGTTAATAAATTTATCCTTCTTGTGGTCTTTTTTTAATCTGTTTCTTTAAAGGGTTTTTGGTAATCTCTGTATGCATTTTCCTGTTTTTAAAAATATCAAGAGCTCTAAAAACAGCTTCGGAAAACGAATTGGCATCGGCTATTCCTTTGCCCGCAATTTCAAATGCGGTTCCATGATCGGGCGAAGTACGGATTTTATCTAAACCTGCAGTATAATTTACTCCTTGTCCAAAAGATAAGGTTTTAAAAGGAATTAACCCTTGATCGTGATAAGTTGCTACTACGGCATCGAAATTTTTGTAATTATCGGAACCAAAAAAACTATCGGCGGCGTAAGGGCCAAAAACTAATTTGCCTGCATTTTTTATTTTTTCTATTGTAGGACGTAATATCTCGTCGTCTTCTTTGCCAATAACACCATTATCACCAGTATGAGGGTTGATTCCTAATATGGCTATTTTAGGTTTAGAAATTCCAAAATCTTTAATAAGGGAATTATGTATTGTACTAATTTTTTCACTAATAACACCAGGAGTTAAGTGTTTTACCACGGACGATAAAGCAACATGGTCTGTAAGTAAGCCTATTTTTAGATTATCGGTAACCATAAACATTAGACTGTCACCTTCTAATTCCTGATTTAAATAATCGGTATGTCCAGGGAATTTAAAATTTTCCGATTGAATGGCGTTTTTATGAATTGGTGCCGTAACAAGTAGGTCAATAGTGTCATCTTTTAAAGCTGTAACGGCACTTTCTAAAGATTTTATCGCGTAACCTCCAATTTTAGGGTCTTCTTTTCCATAATTAATTTCGACAGTTTCTTCCCAACAGTTTATTACATTAAGCTTTCCATTTGAAATTTGGTCTAAAGATTTAATGGGTTGAATTAAAGTTTTTAGCTTCAAATTTTTTTTAAAAAATTGTAATAAGCGCGAATTTGCAAAAACAATAGGAGTACAAAAATCGAACATTCTATTGTCCGAAAATGTTTTTAGAATAACTTCAGGACCAATTCCATTGAGGTCTCCAATAGAAATTCCAACACGTATTTTAGGGCTTTGACTCATTATTAAGTAATATATGCAGATAGCTTTGCTGTTAAATAATGTAACTTTGCGAAGGCATCAATTAATATGCGAATTTAACAAAATACCATCGCTTATGTTTACGGGAATTGTAGAAACTTTTGGAAAGGTTACCGATTTGCAATATGAAAAAGAAAATTTACATCTTACGGTACAATCAGATTTTACTTCTCAACTAAAAATAGATCAGAGTGTAGCTCATAATGGTGTTTGTTTAACCGTAGTTGCTATTAATAATAATGAATATACGGTAACAGCTATTAAAGAGACTTTAGAGAAAACCAATTTAAATACACTACAAGTAGGCGATTTAGTGAACCTAGAGCGAGGAATGAAAGTTGGAGATCGATTAGATGGGCACATTGTACAAGGGCATGTAGACCAAACCGCTAACTGTATTTCTATTACTGAAACGAATGGGAGTTGGGAATTTACTTTTGAATACGATGCTTCTTTGCATAATGTTACAATTGAAAAAGGCTCTATTACAGTTAATGGTGTAAGTTTAACCGTTGTAAATTCTAAGAGTAATCAATTTAGTGTTTGTATTATACCTTATACTTATAAGCATACTAATTTTAAGTATTTTGAAGTTGGAACTGTAATTAATCTAGAATTTGACGTTATAGGAAAATATGTGAGCCGCCTGGCTGAATTAGGATTAAAGTAGAAGAGGGTTCTATTATATTTCTTTGTTAAAATATTTAACGCTAAAATCTTCTAAAAATTAAATCTTTTTCTATTTTGAAAAACTGCTGAGTTGTACCTTTACTGGAGTAAATTTCAAAGCAAAACCAAATGGAAAATTTAGATGCTGCAAGGCTTCAAATGGCTTTTACATTAATCTTTCATATTGTATTTGCCTGTGTTGGAATGGTGATGCCTTTTTTTATGGTAATTTCACATTATAAATGGTTAAAGACTAGGGATTATAATTATTTGATACTGACAAAATCTTGGCAAAAAGGAGTGGCAATTTTTTTTGTTACGGGAGCTGTTTCTGGTACGGCTTTATCTTTTGAATTAGGATTGTTGTGGCCCGAATTTATGAAGCATGCAGGTCCTATAATTGGGATGCCTTTTTCTTTAGAAGGAGCAGCTTTTTTTGTAGAAGCTATAGCATTAGGTTTTTATTTGTATGGATGGAATAAAATTCCTGAAAAGTTTCATTGGTTTACAGGGATAATTGTAGGGGGTTCAGGAGTACTTTCGGGTATTTTGGTAGTGTCTGCTAATGCGTGGATGAATGCTCCTTCGGGATTCGATTATATAAATGGAGAATTTATAAATATAGACCCTGTAAAAGCCTTATTAAATCCAGCTTGGTGTACACAAGCTCTTCATATGACTTTGGCAGCGTTTACTGCTACAGGGTTTGCTGTGGCAGGGATTCATGCATTACAGATAGGAAAAGGTAAAAAAGTAGAACTTCATAAAAAGGCCTTTAAAATAGCGATTACTTTTGGGGCTATTGCAGCATTATTGCAACCTATAAGTGGTGATTTATCGGCTAAAGATATTGCAAAGAGACAACCCGTAAAATTGGCAGCTATGGAAGCACATTACGATACAGGTAAGGGAGTTCCATTATATATAGGAGGCATTGTAAATTCCAAAACCCAAAAGGTTAAATATAAAATTGAAATTCCTAAAGCGTTATCTTTCCTTGCCTTTGGAGATTTTAATGCAGAGGTGAAAGGGCTTAATGATTTTCCCAAAGAGGATCGCCCAAATGTTCCTGTAGTTCATTACGCTTTTCAGATTATGGTAGGTATTGGTAGTATATTAATGTTTGTTGGGATACTATTCTTTTTTACAAACTGGAAAAGAAAACAATGGTTTTCTAGCAAATTCTTTTGGTGGTTATTTGTAGGGATGGCTCCAATGGGCTTTATTGCCTTGGAAGCTGGTTGGATTGTAACCGAAGTAGGACGTCAGCCTTGGATTATTCATCAAGTAATGCGAACTAAAGATGCCGTTACTCCAGTACCTGGAATTATAGTAAGCTTTTATATTTATGTAATTGTATATACACTATTAACTATAGCAGTTACCTGGCTTATGGGAAGACAAATAAAGGTTTTGAATGAAACTACTAAATAGTTTGTTATGATATATGTAGTATTACTTTTTTTAGGGATATCGTTGTTGTTGTATGTATTAATGGCAGGGGCAGATTTTGGAGCAGGTATTGTAGAACTTTTTTCATCTAAAGAAAACCAAGCTATTACAAAGAAAACCATTTATAGGGTAATTGGGCCTGTTTGGGAGGCTAATCATATTTGGATAATTATTATGGTAGTAATTTTATGGGTAGGTTTTCCTGTATTTTATAATGTAATTATGGTTTCGTTGCACATTCCTTTAGCTATAATGCTTTTAGGGATTACGTTACGGGGAGTTGCTTTTGTATTTCGTCATTACGACGCTTACCAAGATTGGTCTCAAAATGTATATAATTGGATGTTTCGAATTTCTAGTTTAATTACGCCTATTTTTCTTGGAATTTGTTTTGGAGCACTTTTAAGTGAAAAAATAAGCATTTATAATAGAGGAGTAATAGCAGATTTTACAACACTATATGTAGTTAGTTGGTTTAATGGATTTTCAATATTGGTGGGTTTGTTTTTTGCTTCTTTATGTGCCTTCCTTTCTTCGGTATTACTTATTGGAGAAGCTTCTCAAGAATATGCGAAGGTCTATATAAAGAAAGCCTCTATTGCTACTGTAGTAGTTGTAATAATAGGTTTTATAACCTTAAGCTATGGTTTTTACATAGATAACCTTTTTGTAAATTTATTTACGGAATCTATGTTTGCTAAAATACCAGTAGTTATAAGTGCATTATTATTATTTCCGTTATGGAAAAGTATTAAGAAAGGAAGAAGAATTTTTAGTCGGTTTTATGCAGGTGTACAAGTACTTTTAATTCTTTTAGCAGCAATAGTTCCTTTATTTCCTAATTTAATATTAACAACATCAGAGCCTATTAGTATTTTAGAAAATAATGCTCCAGATTCGGTAATACAAGTATTAGGAATTTCATTAATTATAGGGGGAACAATAATAATTCCCGGACTTATTCATTTACTAAAGTCTTTTAAATTGATTAAAATTTTAGAACGTAATTAAAAACCCAAGTTAAAGTATTTTTTGAGTAGCTTTTATGGCAATAAACTATAGTTGTTACTAAGTTCTTGTTTTAAAATATTGTATAAAGATTAATTTTTATTGTTTGAAAATTTTAAGAAATAGCAAAAACCAAGAAGAAAGTAATAGTAATCCGCCTAACGGAGTAATAAGCGCAATAGATTTTAGTGAAAAATTAAAAATAGGCTCGTCCAAAACTAATAAGTAAATAGACCCTGAAAAGAAAATGACTCCTATAGTAATTAAGTAAGAAAGAACTTTTTTTGTTTTTTGAGATAACAATGGAGTTAGAGAAACAAAAAGTAATAGAAAAGTATGATAGAATTGATATCGTACCCCTGTTTCAAAAGAGTTTAAATCAGTTTCAGAAAGGATAGCTTTTAATCCATGGGCTCCAAAAGCGCCTAAAAGCACTGCTAAAAAACCAAATATACCTGCAGTGATTGCTAACTTTTTTTCCATATCAGTACCTTTGTTAAGAATTCAAAAATAGATGGCAAAGATACTAATTTTAGGAGCAGGAAGATCTAGTGTTTATTTTGTAAAGCAAGTACAGCAATACAGTTTAAAAACTCATAGTTTCGTAACTATTATAGATCAATCTTTTGATACATTTCCGAAAGAATTAAAAGAAGATACAAATATTGTTTTTTTAGAATTTTCCATTTTTGATACCCAAAAAATAAATTCTCAGATTAAAGCACACACTGTTGTGGTATCCATGTTGCCACCCCATTTGCATATAGAAATAGCGAAGAGTTGTTTGCAGTATAAGAAACCTTTACTTACAGCATCTTATGTAAGTGATGCAATGCAAAAATTAGATGTAGAAGCAAAAAAACAAGGAGTTTTATTTTTAAATGAAATGGGTGTGGATCCAGGTTTAGATCATATAAGTGCCTTGTCTTTGTTGGATTCTATTTACAAAAAAGGAGGAAAGATTACTAGTTTTAAATCACATACGGGTGGGATTATAGCAGAAAAAACCTTGTCTAACCTTTGGAATTATAAAATTACATGGAATCCTGAAAATGTAGTTTTAGCAGGTAAAGACGGAGCCCTTTTTTTAGAGAATAATATAATAAAGAAAATAAAATATAAGGATATTTTTACAGCTAAATCGAAAGTATTCATTGATGAAGTGCTTTATGATAGTTATGCTAATAGAGATAGTTTAAAGTATATAGATAAATATCATTTAAACGAGGTAAACACTTGTTACCGAGGTACACTAAGGCATAGTGGTTTTTGTGAAGCATGGAATGTCTTTGTGCAATTAGGTATAACCAACAATAATAAACGTATAGAGTTAAAAGCAGAATCTACAAGAGAAGATTTTTTAAATTATTTTTTGAAAGAAAGTTTTGGGACGACTACCGAAGAACGATTAGTGAATACGTTAAAGAATGCTCTACCTAAAAATAGTATTG
This sequence comes from uncultured Aquimarina sp., assembly GCA_938011245.1. Classification (GTDB taxonomy): domain Bacteria; phylum Bacteroidota; class Bacteroidia; order Flavobacteriales; family Flavobacteriaceae; genus Aquimarina. The sequence goes on from CALLUJ010000018.1 coordinate 22,472, forward strand.
CTAAATTAAAGCAATTAGCATTCTTTACAGATAAGAAGAAGCTATTGTTGTTTAAAGGGACTGCTGCAGAAATATTACAAAGTATTTTAGAAGAGTCATGGAAAATAGAGCCTTTAGAAAAAGATATGCTTTTAATGCATCATGAGGTGGTATATACTATTGGTTATAAAAGCTATTTAACTACAAGTACTCTAAAAAATGTAGGTGAAAATCAAGAGTTTACGGCTATGGCAAAAACAGTAGGAGCACCATTATTTGAAGGGCTTTTATTAATTTTAGAAAATAAATGTAATCTTACAGGTGTACATATTCCAAACATCAAAGAAATTTATGAGCCCTTATACGTGAGGATCCAAAAACACGATTTAATTTTTAAAGAAACTACTGTTCTTTTACATGAAGAAAACGAGTAAGCTTAAAAGAAAGATCGGTAAGTATAATTTTAGCGTTTCCATTTCTTTCAATATGGTATTGTGCGTCTTCTAATGCTTCAAAAATGGGCAAGATGTTGTTTCCGTGAATAAATGGAGCAAATTTTTGTAACTGAAAATTATTGGTTTTTGGAGTTAAATAGACTAAGGATTCGCTTTGATAATTAGTTAGTAAAGCTTGTCTAAAAAACTCGATACAATAGTTTAAAAATTGTTTTAAGGTTTCTCTATTATTCGCAGCAATAGTCTCACTCCATTGAATAAGTTCGTTAACAACTGCTTTATTCCCTTTAGCCTTAAAAGCAGATCGGATCCATGTAATAAACCATTGCTCAAATTGAAGTTCGTTTTCGTTATCATTTTTATAACGCAACGCTATTTGATAATTTCCTTGAGCTTTATAAGCTATTTGTAAGGCTTCTTCGGAACTTTGATGTAAGTCTTTTTGTAATCCGTTGGCAATTGTATTAACACTTAAAGGAGGGAATTCTAATAATTGACATCTTGAGTAGATGGTTTGCATTATTTGATCTTTATTTTCTGTAATCAATATAAAAACACTGTCTTCTGGGGGTTCTTCAATTAACTTTAATAGCTTATTAGATGTTTGAGAACTCATTCTATCTGCCATCCAAATAATCATTACTTTATAACCACCCTCGTAGCTTTTAAGAAACATCTTTTTGTAAATTTCTTGAGCCTCGTGTACAGAAATATTCCCTTGTTTGTTGTCTATTTCAATGTGTTGATACCAATTAAATAGGTTGCCATAAGGGTTTTCAAATATAAATTGGCGCCATTCTTTTAAAAATAAATCGGAAGTGGGGTGGGTCGACTTTACAGTGTTATTGGCGTTAACAGGAAATACAAAGTGTAAATCGGGATGAGCTAACTTATCGAATGCTTTATGCGAATTTGTATTTTCATGGTTCTCTCCACATAGTATAAAACGAGCATAGGCAAGCGCCATGGGTAATACTCCCGATCCAGATTTGCCCGAAAACAATTGAGCGTGAGCAATTCGGCCTTGTTTAGCGCTAGTTTGTAAATGGTTTATTATGTGCGCTTGTCCAACAACGTCTTCAAATTTCATACGGTAAATACTACAGTCTATCCGTTTGGGATTGTAAAAATAAATAAAAACTGTTTGCTATAATGTAATAATTTTTTACCTATATCCAAAGTCTTCTTTAATACGTTCTGCTTTTTGAAGCATAATATCTTTAGTTAAAAAAGATACTTCTTGCAGTAAAAAACCGCTTTGATAAGTACGCATTGCTTGCTTGGGCTTTCCCATTTGTTCGAAGGCTGTACCTAAAAAATAATTTCCTAGCATATTGTCGGGATATAATCTTCTAGCTAAACCCCCTAATTTTTCTAATTCATCCCAGTTTTCAGTTTTTTCTAAAACGGTCGAAATTGCCACAAAATCGTTAATTCTAATTTTCTTTTGTACGCCAAGTAAGTTTTGAATTACTCTATACTTGTCATTTAAGTATTCATAAGGCGAAGTTTCAAGTTTCGAAATAACCTCTTTATATTCTTTTTTATTAATTGGTCTGTAAATTGAGAATATATTTTCTAAAGCTCTTGGTATTCCTGTGGTTACTAATAAATAGTGAGAAGAGTTTTCAAAATTGTCGAAAAAATAGTTCGTATTTTCATTTTCTATTTTTGATAGTTTTTCATCTATTTCTATAATATTTTCTCTAAGATTTTTAGCGTCATTAGAGGCGGTAGCTACATAGTACCAAACTTTATTTTGAGTGTTGGTTAAGGTTTTTTCTATACGTTCGGTCATGCTAGGAGCGTATTCGGGACTTAAATTAATATAGGCTTGGAACATTGGATCTTGTTTAAGCATAAAGTAATTAATAAAATTAGCTGTATAATCATGTCCAATAATAATTTTAAATTTAGCAAGCTTATAATTTTTTTCGAGATATGGCATTAATTCTATTTCTACAAAGTCGTAGAATTTCTTTCCAGAATATTCAGGAAGCTCACTGTTTGTATCGTATTTACAATCATCTCTACGAGTTTTCGACTGCTTAATACCTACTACAATACTTTCGGGCATATCGTCCCAATGAGATAAATATTTGATGTTACCAACTAAGGGGTCAAAAAGGTAGTCTCCATCTAGTGTTAGAATTAATGGATAGCGTTTTTCTGTTTTTTCTTGATAGTTTTTAGGAAGTCTTATTTTAATTTCTCTAGAAGAATCTAAATTAAAAGATTCAATGTTTTTGACTACTGTTTGAGAAAACATTGTGGAAACAATTAAAAAACTTATAAGTAGAATTATATTTTTTTTCATAGGTAATGGGCTTCATTAGATAATGAAACGTTAATTTATGAAATTATTTCTTTTTGAAGAAAAAAGATAGTAAAATGAATGAAAAACACCCAGTAAATAGATTCATTAAAGTTTGAGAGCTCCAAAGAATCCAACCATATGCATTGCCTATAGATTTGTCTATATTAAAACCCAGTAATACCAGCCCAATAGTATATGGGAATGTTCCAATACCTCCATTAGTAGCCATCATGGCAAACGATCCAGCAATAAACGCTAGCAATGTAGCAGAAAATTCTAAAGATTTAACTTCTGGGATGGCAAATTTCATTACGTAAAACATAGCAACATACGCAATCCAAATAAAAAAAGAGTGGGCAATAAATAGACCTCTTTTTTTCATTTTAAAAACACTTAAAATTCCATCGTATATTTCTAAAATAAATGTTCTTATTTTTTCTAATGCTTTTATGTTAGCCTTTCTTAAAACAAAGTATCCAAAAATTAAGAATATCATTAGTAAAAGTAAAACCCCTAAAAGTTGATACGGATTAATAGAATTCGCTTCAAAAAAGGAAATAAAAAGTTCGGAGCTTAAGGAAAGTCCAATAATAATAAGTAGTAATAGCATTATTAGATCAATAATTCGTTCGCTAATAATAGTGCCAAAGGTTTTTTGAAAAGGGATGTTTTCGTAATTAGAAAGCATGGCAGCTCTTAACAACTCTCCAGACCGGGGAACACCTAAGTTTGCTAAATAACCAACCATAAGGGAAGTGTAGCTAACAAAAAGGCGAGGAGTTTTGCCAAGACCTTCTACTAAGTATTTCCAACGATAGGCTCTAGAAACATGAGAAAGAACACCTATTAATGCAGATAGACAAACCCAAAATGGATTAGCGTTTACAATACTATCCCAAAGTTCTTTCTTTTCTTTTTTTGTAGCATCGTATAAAGAGTACCATATAAAAAATAGTCCTATACTTAAAGGGATAGCAACTTTTAGAATTTTTTTAATGGAAAGCTTCAAAGCTTGTGTTATTTCAGAAGATTATTTTCTTCATTTGGGAAAACTAGAGCAGGAGTAAACTGCTTAGCTTCTTCTAAAGGAAGCATAGCATAAGTAATTAGAATAAGAACATCTCCTTTAGCAACTTTGCGGGCAGCCGCACCATTTAAAGTAATTTCGCCGCTATTTCTAGGACCTGGTATAGCGTAGGTTTCTAAACGCTCTCCATTATTGTTATTTACAATTTGTACTTTTTCGCCATTAATTATATTAGCAGCATCCATTAAATCTTCATCAATGGTAATGCTCCCTATATAATTAAGCTCTGCTCCGGTTACTTTAACGCGATGAATTTTAGATTTTACTACGTGTACAAACATGGTGCAAAATTAGTTAATTTAAAGCAATATTATCAATAAGTCTTACTTCTTCTATAAAAACAGCAATAAAGGCTCTATATTTTTTTTTAGGATTTATTTTTGTGACTGTTTCTAAGTTTAAAGTGTCGGCAATTTCAAAATATTCGAGAGTAAAAGCTTCTTTTTTCTTAAATATTGAGGTTACATAATCGGTTACTTCTAATGCATTTTTTGTGCCAAACATTTCTTTACAATTTTTAAGAGTTTGAAAAATTATACTAGCTGTCTTTTTGGCGGTATTAGATAATCTTTGATTTCTGCTACTATATGCTAATCCATTAATTTCCCTAAAAATTTCACATCCAATTATTTCGATATTAAAGTTTTTGAGATCAACTAATTTTTTTACTATTTGAAGCTGTTGAAAATCTTTTTCACCAAAATATGCACGAGTAGGTTTTACCGCATTAAAAAGATGAGTTAAAACAGTTCCGACCCCATTAAAATGTCCAGGTCTATATTTTCCTTCCATTTGATGCTCAATAATTCCAAAATTAAAATTCATGGACACAATTTTTCTATTATATAGATTTTCAGGGCTAGGAGCAAATACTACAATATTGGAATTAAAATGAGCTTTGAGTAATGCTACATCGATATCTAAAGTCCTTGGATAATTGATTAAGTCTTCTTCATTATTAAATTGTGTTGGATTTACAAAAATGCTCACAACAGTATAGCTGTTTTCTTTAAAACTTTGAGAGACTAAAGAAATATGCCCTATATGTAAAGCTCCCATTGTAGGGACAAAACCAATGCTTTCGTTTTTCTTTAAACAAGATTTTAAATGTTGTTGTAACGTTTCTTTTGTATTGAAAATATGCATGAATATTTTTTAGAAACGCCAAAATTAGTGCATTAATGGGAGTTTGCCTAAAATTTCGTAATTTTGCACAAATTTATACAGTACTATAGTTTAAAGTAATATTTATGAAAGATAAGAGGATATTATACGTAGCGTCAGAGTTAATGCCTTATTTACCAGAAACAGAGGTTTCTTCTATGGCTTTCGAATCGCCAAAGATGGTTAACGGTAAGGGGGGACAAACTCGTATTTTTATGCCTCGCTTTGGTAATATTAACGAACGTCGACATCAATTACATGAAGTAATTAGACTTTCTGGGATGAATTTGGTAGTGAATGATTTTGATATGCCATTAATTATTAAAGTAGCTTCTATACCAAAAGAAAGAATGCAGGTGTACTTTATTGATAATGAAGAGTACTTTAAAAGAAAAGCTACAGTTGTAGATAAAGACGGAAGCCTTTTTAAAGATAATGATGAAAGAGCTATTTTCTTTGCAAAAGGAGTTATAGAAACTGTTAAGAAATTAAATTGGGCCCCAGATATTATTCATGTACACGGTTGGATGGCGTCATTATTGCCTTTATACTTAAAAACGTATTATAATAACGAGCCGTTATTTCAAGATTCTAAAATTGTTACTTCAGTTTATAGTAGTGGTTTCGAAGGATTGTTGAGTTCAGAACTTAAGAAAAAAGTTCAATTTGATGAAATAGCAGACGAAAAATTGAGTCATATAGATGAAGCTAATTTTGAAAATTTAATGAAAATAGCTATTGATAATTCTGATGCTGTTATATTAGGTACTCAAGATATCTCATCTAATTTAGAAGAATATATTGAGAAGAGTAGCTTGCCAACTCTAGAGTATAAGTACCCAGAAGAATTTTCATCGGCATATGAAGAATTCTATTTAAATGAAGTACTGTCGCAATCTCAAGAGGTTTAATTTTATGAATATTACGAATATGCTACGCACATTTTTAATGTGTTTATTTGCAACCTCATTATTTTCCTGCGATAAGGATGTAAGTGATGTAGGAGGAGGAATTCTTACAGGTACCGATATTTCAATAAAAGAATTTGAAAGTATAAATGTTAGTACGGAAAATAGGTTATTAGAAGCAGTTCAATCTAATAATTTGGCAGATGGGTATTGGTTAGGGACTACACAGAGCGAAAATTATGGAGCCCTTAACTATGGGGTTTTGTTTAGAGCAGAGGCTCCAACTTCAAATGCGATAGCAGAATTAAATTTAAATGTTGATGCAGTTAGAACTTTTAAAGTAAAGTCTGCAAATTTAATTGTTCCCTATGCATATACTATAGAAAATGTTGTTGGAGGAGAAGTGACTTTAGGAATTAGAGATGTAATTAATGAAGGAGAACCTGTAGATGTTGATGTGTTTAGAAATAATTTTGTACTTCAATTGTTTAGTCCTGATAATAATGAAATTGAAACGTATTTTTCTAATGCGTCTGACGATAGTCGAGTTTTTGAAAATCGAATTAATATACCAGAAAATTCGATTTTTGAAGGAGTAATTAGTAATAACCCTATTGCAAATTCGTTTACAATTAATCTTGAAGATGAAAACAATATGGCGATTAGTATAGAGGAATTGTCTAATAATTTTGAAACAACAAATAGATTTTTTCAAGTAGCATTAAAAAAAGATTTTCTAGGGTCAGATATTGTTGATTCAGATGGTACAATAATAGATGTAAAAGCTATAGCAGAAGGAGCTGGTTTTTTAGAGAAGTTTAGAGGGGTATATATTCAACCAAAAGAAGGTAATACTAATATGGTTAGGTTGTTTAATAATGCGTTTTTAAATAGATCACCAATGTTTAATAATGCAGTTGCAGCATTAGTACCAAAAATAGAATTAGGTATTGAAGTTTTTTCAGGTGAAAATTTAGAATCGGAAATTAGTCTTACAATTAATTTGAACAGACAAATTATAAATATTACTAATTTTTCACCAGCTACACCATTCAATAATATGTTTTCTCAATCAGAGACAATAGTATTAAAAGGTGGAGCTTCAGCTTCGGAAATTAAAATTTTTGCAGATGAAGAAGAATTTGAATCGTTATACGACGATCAGATAATTGTAAATCAAGCAATATTGCGATTCAAAGTAAATCAAGATTCTCCTTTATTTATTGATTCAGAATCTTTGCCAGAAACTCTTTTTATAAACCAGTTAGAAACAGGTAATGTTTTGGAAGATTATTCGAATTCATCAGATGTTTTAAGAGAACATTTATTGCCTTTTAGGACAGAAAATGGAGATTTGTTTTACGATATAGATGTATCCGAACATGTTGCTACGATTTTAGGACAATCCGAATTTTCTTTGGCAGAAGAGTTTAATAATAAATTAGCTATTGGTTTAAGTAATCAAATTGATAATGTAACTAGTTTGATGTTAAGAAATGAAAATAAAAGAATAAACATTGGTAATTTTCAGCCCATAGGAGAAGTACCTTTGTATGGTAGTGGAGCAAATGAAGATCAAAGACCTCGATTACTAATAAAATTTACATCAACAAAATAAAATAATAATTCTAATATTTAAAACTGTAAATTAAAATGTGTGGAATTGTAGGATATTTAGGGTTAAAAGATGCATACCCAATAGTTATTAAGGGTTTAAAACGATTAGAATATAGAGGATATGATTCTGCAGGAATTGCACTTTTTGATGGAAATACTATAGAGGTAACTAAAACACAAGGTAAAGTTATAGATTTAGAACATGTAGCCTTAGAAAAAGGAAGTATGAATGGTTCTATTGGGATTGGACATACCCGTTGGGCTACTCACGGAGTCCCTAATGATATAAATTCACACCCACATACCTCTAATTCAGGAAATTTAGTAATTATTCATAATGGTATTATAGAAAACTATGAACCATTAAAAAAAGAATTACTTGCACGTGGATATGAATTTCATTCAGATACAGATACGGAAGTACTAGTTAATCTTATTGAAGATGTTAAAACGAAAGAAAAAGTATCTTTAGAAAAAGCTGTTCAAATAGCCTTAAATCAAACAATAGGAGCTTATGCTATTGCTGTTTTTGACAAAAATAATGGAGGAGAAATTGTAGTAGCTAGATTAGGAAGTCCTCTAGCTATAGGTGTTGGAGAAAACGAGTTTTTTATAGCTTCTGATGCTTCTCCTTTTATAGAATACACGTCTAGTGCTATTTATTTAGAAGATGGGGAAATGGCTACTATATGTTTAAAGCATGGAGTAAATGTTTCAAAGATAAAAGATGGCGTAGTAGTAGATCCTTATGTACAACAATTACAAATAAATTTAGAGCAAATTGAAAAAGGAGGCTTTGATCATTTTATGCTTAAAGAAATTTATGAGCAACCCCATGCAATTACAGACACTTATAGAGGGCGCCTATTGCCTAATGAAGGGGTAATTAAAATGGCAGGTATTGATGATAATATAGATAAGTTTTTAAATGCTAAACGTATTATTATTGTTGCTTGCGGAACCTCTTGGCACGGAGGTTTGGTTGCAGAATACATTTTTGAGGAATTTGCACGCGTTCCAGTAGAAGTAGAATATGCTTCGGAATTTAGATACCGTAACCCAATTATAAATAAGGATGATATTTTAATTGCTATTTCTCAAAGTGGAGAAACGGCCGATACGATGGCGGCAATTAAGTTAGCAAAACAACGTGGAGCATTTGTTTTTGGAATATGTAATGTAGTTGGGTCTTCTATATCTAGGGAAACTCACGCAGGAGCATACACTCATGCAGGGCCAGAAATAGGAGTAGCCTCAACAAAAGCATTCACAACACAAATTACGGTTTTAGCATTAATAGCACTACGTTTAGCAAAACAAAAGGGATCTATAGATAATTCCCAATATCATTATTTGTTACACGAAATGGAACAAATACCATTTAAAGTAGCGGAGGTGTTAAAACAAAACGATCTTATTAAACAAATAGCAGAAGTATATAAGGACTATTCCGATTGTTTGTATTTAGGACGAGGTTTTAATTTTCCAGTAGCACTTGAAGGAGCCTTAAAGTTAAAAGAAATTTCGTATATTCATGCAGAAGGATATCCAGCAGCAGAAATGAAGCATGGTCCAATAGCTTTAATTGATGAAAATATGCCAGTAGTTGTAATTGCTACTAAAAAAGGACATTACGAAAAAGTAGTAAGTAATATTCAAGAAATTAAATCAAGAAAAGGAAAAGTAATAGGAATTGTTACTGAGGGAGATACAAGTATTAAGGAAATAGCAGATCATGTAATTGAAATTCCAGATACATTAGAGCCATTTACTCCTTTATTAACAACTATTCCGTTGCAGTTGTTTTCTTACCATATTGCTGTAAAATTAGGTAAAAACGTAGATCAACCTAGGAACCTTGCGAAGTCAGTAACTGTTGAGTAAATTTTTAGAACATAATAGATTTTTTTTAAAGAAAATAGGATTTAATATTAAAAAAGTAATTGACTATTTTTTTTAAATTTAATGAGTTATATTTGCGCCTTGAAAAAATATGCTTTTTTATTAATTTAAATAGAGTGTGTTTAATAAATATATAGAAATAATAAATACTTAAATAATGGCTCAAGTTACGGGTAAAGTATCTCAAATTGTTGGTCCAGTTATCGACGTAGAATTTGCTGCAGGAGTTGAACTTCCTAAAATTTACGATTCTTTAGAAATTAATAAAGCTGACGGCGCTAAATTAGTATTAGAAGTACAGTCACACACGGGGGAGAATATTGTTCGTACTATTGCAATGGACACTTCCGATGGTTTACAAAGAGGGGCAGAAGTAATTTCTACAGGTAACCCTATCCAAATGCCAATAGGTGATGATGTATATGGACGTCTATTTAATGTAATTGGAGATGCTATTGATGGATTAGGCGATTTGCCTAAAACAGGTAATGATGGTCTTTCAATACATAGACAAGCACCAAAATTTGAAGACTTATCAGTATCTACAGAAGTATTATTTACAGGTATTAAAGTAATTGATCTTATTGAACCTTACGCAAAAGGAGGTAAAATTGGGTTATTCGGTGGAGCAGGTGTAGGTAAAACAGTACTTATTCAAGAGCTAATTAATAATATTGCAAAAGGACATGGAGGTCTTTCTGTATTTGCGGGAGTAGGAGAAAGAACTCGTGAGGGAAACGATTTACTTCGTGAGATGTTAGAATCTGGTATTATTAAATACGGAGACGATTTTCTACATTCTATGGAAGAAGGAGGTTGGGATTTGTCTAAAGTAGACAAACAAGCAATGAAGGACTCTAAAGCAACTTTTGTATTTGGACAAATGAATGAACCACCAGGAGCACGTGCACGAGTGGCACTTTCTGGATTAACTATAGCAGAGTACTTTCGTGATGGAGCAGGAGATGGTCAGGGGAAAGATGTACTTTTCTTTGTAGATAATATTTTTAGATTTACACAAGCAGGTTCAGAAGTATCGGCACTTTTAGGACGTATGCCATCTGCGGTAGGGTATCAACCAACATTAGCTACCGAAATGGGAGCAATGCAAGAACGTATTACTTCTACAAAAAAGGGATCTATTACTTCTGTACAAGCAGTATATGTGCCTGCAGATGACCTTACAGATCCAGCACCAGCAACAACTTTTGCGCATTTAGATGCTACTACTGTATTATCTCGTAAAATTGCAGAGCTAGGTATTTATCCAGCGGTAGATCCGTTAGATTCTACATCTAGAATTTTAACGGCCGATATTTTAGGTAGTGCACATTACGATTGTGCACAACGTGTAAAAGAATTATTGCAACGTTATAAAGAATTACAAGATATTATTGCTATTCTTGGTATGGAAGAATTGTCAGAAGACGATAAACTTTCCGTATATCGTGCGCGTAAAGTGCAACGTTTCTTATCTCAGCCATTTCATGTGGCAGAACAATTTACAGGGATGCCTGGTTGTTTAGTAGATATTAAAGATACTATTAAGGGATTTAATATGATTATGGATGGTGAATTAGATCACTTACCAGAAGCAGCATTTAACCTTAAAGGCGCTATCGAAGAAGTAATAGAAGCAGGACAAAAAATGTTAGCAGAAGCATAATCCGTATTAAGATTGAGATACGAGATACAAGAATCTCAATGTTCAATGTTCAATACTCAATACTAAAAAAGAATGTTTTTAGAAATTGTAACTCCAGAGCGTATTGTTTTTAGTGAAGAAGTAACCTCTGTGGCAGTACCTGGAATTGACGGTGAATTCCAAATGTTAAATAGCCATGCACCTGTTATTTCATTATTAGTAACTGGACAAATTAAGATTGAAGCAGCTAATTTAGCCGAAAAAACCACGAAAGTTTTGAAAAAAAACTCAACAGACAATCGTTGGATATATGCCATTAAAAGTGGTGTAATTGAAGTAAAAAATAATAAAGTAATTATTTTAGCAGATTAAGTTTTGTTAGTAAATATAAAAAAAGTGAGAATTTGTAAAAATTCTCACTTTTTTTATATTTACTTGTAATCAAATGCAACAATGTTGCATTTGAAGTCTTATATTTGCCTATAGAAAAACAAAAATATAAATTATTATGAAAACTTTAAAGTCATTTTTATTCATTGGGTTATTAGCATCAGTAGTTGTTTCATGTAAAGATGATGATAACGATGCCGATGATACAAGGGATTTAATAACCGAAGAACAGGAAGTAATTACAACACTTACTTACACCTTGACAGATGTAGAAAATAACGTAGTTGTTTTTAAATTCGAAGATAAAGATGGTCCGGGAGGTAATAACCCAGTAATTACTGGAAGTGGGCAACTTGAGGAGAATACTGTTTATACGGGAAGTCTAGAATTTTTGAATGAGTCTGGAGAAGAAATAGAGAATGTAACTGAAGAAATTGAAGAGTTAGATGAAGAACACCAAGTTTTCTTTGTGAGTACTACAAACAATATTAATGTAGAATATGGCGATGAAGATGAGAACGGAAACCCTTTAGGTTTGGTTAGCGAATTTACAACCACCACAGCAGGAAGCGGAAGACTTACTATTACACTACGTCATGAACCACTAAAAGATGCAGAAGGTGTAAAAGATGGAGATATTACTAATGCAGAGGGGGAAACAGATATTGAAGTTACTTTTGATTTTGAAGTACAAGGCAATTAGAAATATAGTTATATTTTTTTTATTTCCATTAATATTAAGTGCTCAGAACTGTCCATTTAGTATTAATGGAAATATTAGCGATCAAGGGACGGGCCTTCCTTTAGGAAGAGCAACCTTATTTTTAGAGGAAAATAAAGAAGGAACTGTTGCAGATGACGAAGGGAATTTTTTATTTAAAAATATATGCGAAGGACAGTACCATATAGTAGCTAGCCATATTGGCTGCGAGTCTAAAGAGTTTTTTATTGAGGTATTAAGGGACACTTCTCTTAATTTAACACTAAAGCATACTGCACATGAATTAGAAGGGGTCGTAATTTCAGCGAATTCTAAAGTAATTACGAATCAAAGTGTAGAGACTATTTCTAACCAAACGATTACGGATAATGCATCTAAAAGTTTAGGACTTTTAATAGAGTCCATAGCAGGTGTTAGTACACTTAAAAATGGAAATTCAATAGCAAAACCAGTTGTACACGGTAACTTTGGGAATCGATTAACAATTTTAAATAATGGTGTTGCCCAAAGCGGACAACAATGGGGTAACGATCATAGTCCAGAAATTGACCCTTTAGTGGCAAATAAAATAAGTGTTATTAAAGGAGTAAGTGCTTTGGAATATATGGGCTCAAATTTAGGGAGTGTGGTTCTTGTAGAGCCAAACTCTATTGATAAAGATCCGCATTTGCATGGAAAGGCGACTTATTTTTTTGATACTAATGGTTTGGGAAATGGAGCAAATTTTCAATTACAGCAATATGGAAAAATTGGTTGGAAAATAAATGCTACAGCAAAAAGATCAGGCGATAAAAAAACGAGCAATTCTTTTTTAAAAAACACAGGAAATCAAGAGTTAAATATTGCGTTACAAGCAGAAAAAGAGTTTTCTGAAAATTGGAAAACAGATTTATATTTTAGCTCTTTTAATACTAAAATAGGAGTTTTTAGAGGTACACAGGCTACAAATTTAACTAGCCTAAGAGAGATATTAAATTCTGAACAACGATTTTCAGAAGAAGGATTCTCTTATTCTATAGACGCCCCAAGGCAAGAGGTAAATCATAATATATTAAAAATTCACTCAAAAAATTATGTGGCTGAAAATTCTTTTTTTGATATTACTTTAGCGGGCCAAACTAACAGTAGGGATGAGTTTGATAGAAGATTTAGTAATTTAAGAGATAGGCCCGTTTTAAGCTTATTAAATTATAATTTATTTGGCGAAGTAAAGTTTCAAAAAAGATTTATAAATAATCTAGTACTAAAAACAGGTTTACAACTTAATTTTATAAGTAATACAAATCAACCAGGAACGAGTACTCTACCTTTAATACCCGACTACAGTTTGTTTCAAACAGGTATATTTGGGATATTGAGAAAGAAATGGTCTAAAAACACAGCAGAAATTGGTTTCAGGTACGATAATAGTACTCAAGATGTCATAAGAGTTAGCCGTAGAGAAATTCGTAAACAAATTATTTTTGAAGAAGATAAGTTTAACAATCTTAATGGGTCAATAAGTCTAAAACGAAAATTTTCAGAACACTTTTCAGGAACCTATAGTTTAGGATATAGTTCAAGAAATCCGGGAATAAACGAATTATACAGTTTTGGTGTTCATCAAGGAGTGGCTAGTTTTGAGGAGGGTAACTTAGATTTAAAAGTAGAAGAAGGTATTAAAACTACCTTAGATTTTAAAGGTGATATTAACGAAGTTTTTACGATTAAAGCCCTTGGTTATTACCAAAGAATAAATAATTATATTTTTCTTGAACCTTTAGGAACAGTGCTTACCATTAGAGGAGCTTTGCCTAATTTTAAATATAACCAAGTAGATGCAGAGATTTTTGGATTTGATTTTTCTTCACGATGGAATGTTACAGAATCCTTTTTTAGCAGTTTAAAATATGCATTTATTAGAGGAACTAATTTGTCTCAAAATAATATAGGTATAATTAATCTACCATCTAATAATCTGAAATTGGCAATAGGATATCAGTTTTCGGAATTAGTTACTGTTTTTGGGAAGAATTTAGAAAATTTAGAATTAGGAATTAACGGTCAGCATGTGTTTAAGCAAGATAATATTTCACCCGATCAAGAATTGCCTCTTAATGTAGAAAGAACTGAATTTGCTCCTATTCCAGATGCCTATACGCTTTTTGGAGCCACAGCCTCTGCCAATCTTCAACTAGGAAAAAACCGATTACGAATAGTGATGAAAGCAGATAATTTATTTAATATTGCTTATAGAGATTATTTGAATAGGCAGCGTTATTTTGCTGATGATGTAGGAATTAATGTTTCATTAGGAGTAAGTTTAAAGTTTTAATTATGGAATTGACTACAGAAGAAACTAAAGTGCTTTTGCGAAGTAGAAAATTAAAAGCAACACCAACACGTTTAGAGGTTTTAAGCACGTTAAAAAAGCATACTTCGGCAGTTACTTTTTCCGAAATTCAAAGGGTATGTACTAATACAGATCGAGTTACCTTATATAGAACCATTCAAACTTTTTTAGATAAAGGAATTATTCACAAGGCTTATCAGTCGGAAGAGGAAACGTTTTACGCTTTATGCAACCATAATTGTTCTTCCGAAGCTCATTTTCACGATCATTTGCATTTTAAATGTTCAACTTGCGATCAAGTAACCTGCCAGCAACTTACCGATGAAATAAAAATTGTGTTACCAAATTTTAAGATTAATAAGGTAGATATTAATATTACAGGGATTTGTAATAGATGCTGTGCCTAAAAAGTAATAGAACAAATTATATATCTTTTATGGAGGCTTGCGAATGATATAGATATTTGGAGATAGCTTATTTAAACTGTAGAAATATGTTAAAAACTCAGAACCATTAGTGTTAGGATTTATAAGCTATACTACCATACAATAGATTATCTTTGTAATTATGATTTTTGGGTAAAAGTAGAAGATAATGTCTTTATTTTGGTAGAAAGAAACCTAAAAGAAGGTAAACCGAAAGGATATATATTGTAATACTCATCCCATTAGATAAATTTTAGAATTATTTCATGAAGCACATTCGTAATTTTTGCATTATTGCACATATAGATCACGGAAAAAGTACATTAGCAGATCGTTTACTAGACGAGACAGGAGCAGTAACAAAGCGAGAAGCACAGGCTCAACTATTGGATAGTATGGACTTAGAGCGTGAACGTGGTATTACTATCAAAAGCCATGCTATACAAATGGAATATGTGCATGAAGGGCAAGAATATGTGCTAAATTTAATCGATACTCCAGGACATGTAGATTTCTCGTACGAAGTATCAAGGTCTATTGCAGCCTGTGAAGGAGCTTTATTGGTTGTAGATGCGGCACAGAGTATCCAAGCGCAAACTATTTCTAACTTGTATTTAGCTTTAGAAAACGATTTGGAAATTATTCCAGTACTAAATAAAGTAGATTTGCCAAGTGCCAATCCCGAGGAAGTAACCGACGATATTGTAGATCTTTTGGGTTGCGATCCAAGCGAAGTAATTCCTGCAAGTGCTAAAACAGGTATTGGTATTACAGAAATACTACAAGCCATTATAGAACGAATTCCCGCTCCGAGCGGAAAAGAAGATGCTCCATTGAAAGCTCTAATTTTTGATTCAGTATATAATCCATTTAGAGGGGTTGAGACATACTTTAGAGTAATGGACGGAGTAATTAGAAAAGGGCAACAAATTCAATTTGTTGCTACTCAAGGAAAGTACAGTGCCGATGAAGTGGGTACTTTAAAACTACAACAAGTTGTTAAAAAAGAAATTAAAACAGGAGATGTAGGCTATTTAATTACAGGGATTAAAGATGCACGAGAGGTAAAAGTAGGAGATACAATTACCGATGCTAATACGCCTACACAAGATATTATAGATGGTTTTGAAGATGTAAAACCCATGGTATTTGCTGGGATTTATCCCGTAGACACCGAGGATTATGAAGATTTACGTTCCTCAATGGAAAAATTACAACTTAACGATGCTTCTTTGGTTTTTGCACCAGAAAGTTCGGCAGCACTTGGTTTTGGTTTTCGTTGTGGATTTTTAGGAATGTTGCACTTGGAAATTATACAAGAACGTTTAGAGCGAGAGTTTGATATGACGGTGATTACCACAGTGCCTAACGTATCGTATAACGCTTTTACTAATAAAAATCCTGACGATATTATTTTAGTTAATAATCCGTCAGATTTGCCAGAGCCTTCTACTTTGAATCGAGTAGAAGAACCGTTTATAAAAGCGACTATTATTACCAAATCGGATTTTGTAGGGAATGTAATGTCTTTATGTATTGAAAAACGTGGGGAGATTACGAATCAAACTTATCTTACCACAGAGCGTGTAGAGTTAACTTTTGATATGCCTTTGGCAGAAATTGTATTTGATTTTTACGATCGTTTAAAAACGGTTTCTAAGGGGTACGCCTCTTTTGATTATTCGCCAATTGGTTTACGCGCTTCTAAATTGGTAAAAGTAGATGTGTTGCTAAATGGAAGTACGGTAGACGCGTTGTCTGCTTTATTGCATCAAGACAATGCATACGACATAGGAAAGAAAATGTGTGAGAAGTTAAAAGAGCTTATTCCTCGTCAACAATTTGATATTCCTATTCAAGCTGCTATTGGAGCAAAAATTATTGCTCGTGAAACCGTTAAAGCTTTGCGTAAAGATGTAACTGCAAAATGTTATGGAGGTGATATTTCTCGTAAACGTAAGTTATTAGAAAAACAGAAAAAAGGTAAAAAACGTATGCGCCAAGTGGGTAATGTAGAAATCCCACAGGAAGCGTTTATGGCGGTATTAAAACTGAATGATTAATATTGCTTAGCAAAGTTACTAGAACAGAGTGAAAAAGTATAAAATAGTTCAGAGTAATTTAAATTCAAAGAAATACAAAAAACAATAAGAACAGCTAAGTATTGTTGATTTTAAAAATAACAGAATAAAAAAATCCAAGATTTGATATTTTTCAAATCTTGGATTTTTTTGTAATTAATAAAGGGTAAAATTAATTTCTTTCGAAGACTAATTTAACTTCATTTACACCTTCAAATTTAATAAGTGTAATTTTTTTGTCAGAAATATCATCTAGTATTTTATAACCTTGTGTTATTTCTCCAGAATCTTCCATATCTAATACAGCAAATCGTTCAAAAGTATCGCTACCTTCAGGAAAAAAGCTTCTGTTGTCTTCCGCAGAAAAAGCTGTAACTAAAACAAGATTGTTGCTATTATTGTCAACATTAAATTCTTTAAGTAGTGTTGCGTTACTTCTATGTACAGGAGAAATATTAGGATTGCTAGTGCTGGTAGGTAATCCTTCATAAGCAAAAAGACTTGATATAGTTCCTGTTCTTATTTTCTCTATTTCAAATATACTATCAAAGAAAAAAGTGTTATTTGTAAAGTTACCTGTTAAATCATTTCCTTTTCTAATAAAAGAAGTTATTCTCCATGGATTATCTAAAGTGTTGCTGTAAGCAATATCTATAAAAGTAGATAAGTCTTCTGTTTGTAGGAAGTTGTTGTCAATAATTTCAGACCTAGTAATTGTGGGATCCTCACCTAACGATTCACCTTCTTCACAAGAAGAAAGAAAAAATAAACATCCAGTTAGGATTAATAAAATTTTTTGAAGTTTCATAATTGCATTTTATATGGTTCAATACTAAAACCGCTTTGTTGTTTTTTACCCTACCTAAAAAATTATTTTATTTATAAAACAAACATAATAACAGTATCAGTTTAGCTCAAGTTGTATATTAGAGCTTCGTTATTAGATTATGATATACTCTGCAAACACTAGTGCTCTCTTAATTTTAGTATAGCACCGCTATGATTATATTAAGCATACACTTTCTATAATTTATAAGTTTTAGGGAAAAAACAAATATTATTTTGGGTATGTTCCTAAAAAAATATAAAAATCTATAGTTTTATATAATGAAGTATTGATACATATCTATGATGTTGTTTTTTGTAAGCTTTAATTAGAAAAAATCATATTAATAAATATGACTATCCGTTTTTGGTCTTTTCTGTTTTTAAGTCTTAAATTAGATTAAAAATTCTATATGACTTTATCTGATTTCGACAAACAATTTCCAGATGAAAAATCATGTATCGATTACTTTAAAGCACAACGATTATCTACTGATTTAACCTGTAAATATTTTGGTTTTAAGGACTTTACTTTTAGGAATTAAAGGCTTGATCGATAATAAGCGTGGTGTTAGCTCTGAGGATAAAAAGTTACTTAGTAGCACTCAAGAGTTAGAGATTCAACGCATGATTACAGATGTTATGCCAAATCAACTAAAACTGGATTTTGCTTTATG
>CALLUJ010000019.1 GCA_938011245.1 uncultured Aquimarina sp.
TAAACCTCTGACTACAAAAGTACAATTTAATGCTGGTATTGTAAAAAGAGACGATGTAGAATTTGCCACCAATTGGAACCCTAGTAATCCGTTTAAAAAACAAGCTGCTCTAACCGCTTTAAGTGTTATTGACGAGGAAGAATCTGAAAAAGAAGAAGAAAAAGAACCAGAAAAGGACAATATAATTCATATTTACCACACAGGACATATAAGCAAGGTTGATTTTGAAAATCATAAGACCGTAGCCTACATTTATCACGACAAAAATGATTGTGAACATCATTTAGGAGAGTATAACATACGTTGGGTTGATAAATTGGGCTTGGGAAAAACCTTAAAAACAATACCCGAGAGCTATACGAGCAAAAAAATAATTGCTAATGGTAGAGAAAAATATACATACCCTAATAAAATAGTAATAAAGGGAACAAAAGATGGTGAAAAGGGAAAAATTAAGAGTTACTCAAAATTAGATACTAAAACACCATTAATAAAAATTAGAGGTAAAAATCATAATAATGACGGAGTGAAAATTAAATATAAATTAATGCCACAAAGTTCAAGACCTTATATACATCCCAATGCCTACGGAGCAGTTTTAGGAGCCATAGCACAAGTTGGATATTCCGATATTACAATTGTAGGTTTTACAAGTGAGGACAACCATGGCTTTCCAAGTAAAACGCATATAAATGGATATAATGGAGATTTTAGATATTTAAATAAGAACAATATGGGTAACGTATTATATTTAAATAAGAGCCCGAATGATCTAGATTTGAAACGACAAGAACGATTTATTTTAGCATTGTCAAAGTTTGGTTGGCCTTTATTTTATAGTTTCGAATTTGAACTAGGAGGTTTGAAAAAGATTCTCTTGAAGTCTAAACCATTAGCAGGTCATCACAATCATTTACACTCAAGAAAATTTAAAGCAAATTTTAAAAAATAAGAGCATGAAATATTTAACTAAGTTATTTTTTTTATTAATTATTTCTTGTAATTCTAAATCTCAAATTAAAAACACACACAATTTTGAGATTACGATTTCTGATGAAGTATCCAAAATGAAAAAATATAATAGATATGATACAATAAATTTTAACACAATAAGTCAAATTTACAAGAAGAAGGATACTACTTATTATGTTGAAAAAATAGTTAAAATAAGTGATCCAGATAATTTTTTCATTTATTTAAATTCAAGTCACTCCACAAATAATTATTCAGTTATTGATCGTCGATTTGAGTTTTATTTTGATAAAGAAATGAATTCTTTATTATTTTTATTTAATCATTCTGAAGCAAGTGATGCAGAAACAAACGAATTTTATAAAGTTATAGATAATGATACATTATTCTTGCAAAACGATAAAATCTATTTTTGGAAAAACAAAACCCCTTCAAAAAATGAAATCTTAGCTAAAGAAAGCGAGATTTTGGCCATTAAAAGGGAAATTGACAGCGTACTGAATGAGTAATAGGGTTTTGTAGCAAGTACCTCTACAAAAAACATTGACCGAAGTGGTAAGTGAGTTAGGCATCATCACCATTTACATATTAATAGTCTGATATCTAATTATTATAAGAAAAATTAATTACAAAATTATTTCTGCAATTGGATTACTATTTATGCTTACTTCCTGTAAGCTAAGCAGCCAATCAGAAATTCAAATTAGTTTTCCAATAATCAAAAAAAAAGGAAATTTTGAAATTCATGTTTTAAGATATGGAAATAAAGGTGATTTTGGCGTTTACGGAGATAGAGAATTAGAAAAACCTGTTTATTTTCTAAAAATTATAGAAAATAACATAGCTATAGATTCTATTGAGATTAATAAAAGTATTATAGGTGAATCAACATATCTAAAAAAATATTCGAACGAAAGTATCAAAAAGTTAAGAATGCAATTTAAAATCACACAAATTAAACAGAACATTTTGTAACAATATATATATAATTTATACCTACCCTACGGAATAATTACAAAACTATATGATAAACGTTACCTGTAAGCACTGCCGTCCGAAAGTTTCCACGATTGATATAAATTAAGCTGTTAACTACTATAAATAGGTGTTTTCTTTAGTTTTTTATGGAAAATAAGTCCTGTTCGAAGTTTATTATGATTTGTGATTTTGTTCTGATTTTTTGGACTCCTTCATTGACCGAATTACAGGCGTAGTCTAGAGTCAAATAAAAATAAAGGCAAATTCTAATTTTCTCTACAAAATTAGAAAAAGCATGTTTCAAATACTCTATACTCTCTCTTTTTATTACCATCACTCATCGTGAAACGGGCTGAATTTTGATTTAGTACCTAAATCTGCTATAAAGGTCTATGAAAGACCTATACTAGCCAAAATATCGTTTAATGTAATGCATTTATTGAGCCGTCCAAAAGTTAAAGCTATGAATTGATTGTAAGTCTTATATTTACTAAGCCCTTTGTCACTTTTATGCTTGTCCACACAGAGAACTAGAAGTCAAGGCGGTACTAAATCTAAGATTTATCAGATTAGTGGTTTATTCGTATTTTTAGATCATTTGAAGAGTCCCATTAATTGTATTTTTTGTTTGCAAAACTAAAATACAGGATTCTCAGGCTTTTTCTAATCTAGATTTTCGGATGCTAGTGTTCCTAAATATATTATACCTATTAATGGCTTTTAAAAACTCTACAATTATTAAACACACATTTTATTACATAAAAGTATAGTATTGCTTTTGTAAATATTAATGGACATAATAATTTTATTATACTTATTTATATTTAGTACTACTACCTACTACTTTAGCATTTCTCTAGCGATTACTAATCGTTGGATTTCGGAAGTGCCTTCTCCTATAGTACAAAGTTTAGAATCTCTGTAAAATTTTTCTACAGGGTAATCCTTTATATATCCATAGCCACCATGGATTTGTACAGCATCATTAGCAATTTCAACACAAATCTCACTAGCATATAATTTAGACATAGCTCCAATTTGAGTCATTTTTTGATTTTTATTTTTCATGGAGCCAGCTTTGTGTAACATTAATTCAGCAGCTTCAATTTTTACTCCCATATCGGCCAATTTAAAACCAATAGCTTGAAATTGACTAATAGCTTTTCCAAATTGTTCACGCTCTTTAGAATACTGTAAAGAAGCTTCCATAGCACCTTTAGCAATTCCTAAGGCTAAAGCACCAATAGAAATTCGTCCACCGTCTAATATTTTCATAGATTGTATAAAGCCTTCTCCAACCTTACCTAAGATATTTTCGGCAGGAATACGACAGTCTTGAAAAATCATTTCAGCAGTTTCACTAGCTCGCATTCCTAGTTTATTTTCTTTTTTACCTGCGGAAAAGCCAAGAGTATTGCGCTCTACTACAAAAGCAGTCATACCATGCGAATCTCCTTTTTCTCCAGTCCGTGCAATTACCACAGCAATATCACCAGATTTTCCATGAGTAATAAAATTTTTAGCACCATTAAGAATATAAAAATTTCCGTCTTTTATTGCAGTAGTATTCATTCCGCCGGCATCACTGCCAGTATTATGTTCGGTTAATCCCCATGCGCCAATATGTTCTGCAGATGCTAATTTAGGAATCCATTTTAGCTTTTGAGTTTCGTTTCCAAAGGCTAAAATATGATTAGTACACAAAGAGTTATGAGCAGCAATGGATAAACCTATTGAAGGGTCAATTTTGGAAATTTCTTCAATAACAGCAATATACTCATGATACCCTAAACCAGAGCCTCCGTAAGCTTCAGGCACTAAAACCCCCATAAAGCCTAATTCTCCAGCTTTTTTGAATACCTCTACAGGGAAATGCTGAGATTCATCCCATTCCATAACAAAGGGTTTAATATATTGTAGTGCAAAATCCTTTGCTGCTTCTGCAACCATTTGTTGCGTTTCCGAGTAATCAAAATTCATATAATGTGAAATACTATATTCGTTTGTATAGGGTTCAAATATAGGGGTAATCTGTTAATTTAATTGTTGAATAAAGCTTCAATTTTCTTTAAAAATTGAAAGAAGTAAGGATTAGAAAGCTTTTTTACAAAGTTTATGATTTGTTTTATTTTGTTTAGCTATGTCTTTTAAAAAATAGACATATGTGAAGTTATTTTAAGAAACAATGCTCTTTTATATTTCTAATTTGGTATGGACGTAAACCATATACTTTTTCAATACCACTAATACTTTTAAACCCACCAATAGAATATCGGTATTTTATAATTCTTTTAGCGATAAAATGAGGGAGTTTAAATTCTTGTTCTAATTGTATTTTTGTAATTGTATTAAGATTAAACTTTTTATTAACAGATGCTTTTTTGTGTTTTAAAGTTTTGATAGTGCTATAAGGTTGTTTTTTAGGGAACCGAAGCCTAGATTTAAGATATTTTAATTTAATAGAATCGACCTTAGTTATATTTTGAAATTCTTTTAAAGTATATATTAGGTTATTATTTTGTAAATGAGATAATAGTCTATCTATTTCGGTTACCGATAATCCAAGTTGGTAGCCAGAGTAGTCGGTAAGGTTATTTACATAGTAAGTTGAAACCCTTTTTTGTTGCTTATTTTTAAGGGCTAATTTTTGAAGATCTAATTGTTGTTGAATTTCATTATCTAGTTTAAACTTTGGAGAGTTGTTAAGAAAAGACTTTTTTAAATTAATTAATACTATAATTAATACTAAAAGTGATATTAATTGTAATAAGCCTTTTTTTTGTAATTCGTTTATATTCAATGCGCTATTGTTTTAAGCAAATATAATTATTTGATGTATAGTTATTTGTGATTTATGTAATTCTTAAATCCGAATTAAGTATAAAAAAAACTATAATATCTGTAATGTACTTTAAGTACTATCTCAAATAATATTTCTTAATTTCAGTATAGGGAAGTTATATTAAAACTAGGAAAATATTAGTACTTACCGAATCTCAAAACCTAATAACGAAATTCCAATATGCAATTTGGATTAAAAGATTTTTGATGTTAGTTTTTGCTATCTTTTTAGAGCTATACTGTAAAAATATTAATAAGATAAGAAAGCATAATTTAAAAAGTAAATAAGTATTTTACTATGTCGTGTAGATTGAATTTTCAGTAGACATAAAAAAAATATTCTCATCCTTGTTTTTTGTAATGTCAAAATAGTGCATTTTTAACTTTAATAAGAAGTAAAGAGTTTTAGAAAAGAGTCTAAAATACACTATTAAATTTCTTCAAATATTGTTTTATAATAAAGAATTTGAGTGAAAAAGATCTGTATTATTTCCTTTTTAAGAAGAGTCTACGTTTTCTTGAAAAAAAGTAAAATCCTGTAAACACAACGATTAAGAGGATAAATAATTCATTTTTAAGTCTGTTTTTTCCATTTCACGAACTTTTTTTAGTGTTATAGCGGTTTGCAGTGGTTTATTTGTGCTTATCAATTAGAAAGAGTCTAATAAGCCTAAACTTTATTAACCAAAAAAATGATTTATGAAAACACAATTATTTAAAAAGTATTTACTTTTTATGGCATTGATATCCTCTATCGGAAGGGTACATGCGCAATCAGATCCAGTCTTCACAGCTCTAAATCCTTTGACGGATGAAGTTACCATTACTAACATTGGACCAGAAGAAGTAGACATTTCTTCGTATCAGGTTTGTACTACTGGTGCAATTTATTCTAGTGTCGGTGTATTAACAGCACCCGGTGCCGATCTTTTGTTAGCCCAAGGAGAATCGGTTTCCTTTACATGGGACCCAATTCCAGGAGCAAGTGGTTCGTTAAGCTTATTTTCACAAAGGCGTTTTGGGTCCAGTGATCCTAATATACTTAGAGATTTTGTACAATGGGGGAGTACAAATCAATTTAGAGTAAATCAAGGAGTTGCAGCAGGTAGATGGAGTTCTGCTAACGATGCAATTAGCTGTCCAGCGCCTTTTACAACAGAAAATTCTAGAGGAGGAAGCCCAATAAGTTGGGGTGAAGCTGATGGAGGTACCATAGCTATTGATGTAACAGCTACCAATGCTGCAGGAGGAAATACAACTCGTATAACAGGAGAGTTTGAAGCTAATATTTGTGTAGATGGTCGTCCAGACCCTATAGTAGTAAGTCATGTAACACAAGCAACAAATCGTTCGTATTTATATGTAATTACCGATAATAGTCCAGAAGAAACTATTTTAAATATTGTTGCTAGTAACTCTATTAGTTTAGACGGAGCAGGAGTAGGTACTTGTCTTATTTGGGGATGGTCGTACTCTGGCTTAGGAGGTGCCGCTGGCGCATTAGCTACATTTGGAGCAGGACCGTTACAAGCACTTAGAGATGCGGATTGTTCGTCTGTATCCCAACAAGCTATTACAGTAGTAAGAGAAATAGCAAACGCAGGTACTATAGCTATAGATGTAGCTGCTACGGGTAATCCTAACAGTACTACTACTGTAGCTACAGATGGGCTTAATGCGACTATTTGCGTAGATGGAAGAGCAGACGATTTAATTGTAACTCATAATACCCCATCTGTAAACTTAACCTATAATTACGTAATTACCGATAATAGTCCAGAAGAAACTATTTTAGGAATATCAGCTAATAATGCTATTGATTTAGATGGAGCAGGAGCAGGGACGTGTCTTATTTGGGGTTGGTCTTATAGAGGTCTCAATAATTCAGACTTTGTAGGAATGCCATTACAAGCATTAAGAGATGCAGATTGTTCTGATATTTCAGCACAAGCCATAACTGTAGTAAGAGAAATAGCAGATGGAGGAACAGTATCAATCAATACGACAGCTACTGGAAATGCTCAAGGTACAACAACTATTAATAATACTACATCGGCAACTATAATTGTAGGAGACGGTATAGCAAATCCAATTATAGTAGAACATTCTAATCCTGGTGCAGAAAATTTATCTTACCGTTACGTTATTACAGATGCAGCAACAGGTTTAATATTAAATGTAGTTAATACTAATAGTATTGATTTAGAAGGAGTAGTTGCTGGAACTTGTGAAATTTGGGGATGGTCTTACAGAGGCGTTCCAGGAAATGGATTAGACCAAGTAGGAGAACCTTTATCATCGTTAGACAATTTAGATTGTTCAGATATTTCCGATAACCAGATTACGATTATTAGAGAAGAAGAGGAAGCACCTCAAGAATTTACGGCTATATTAAGCGGTTTACAAGAAAACCCAGCAGTGCTAACACAAGCTTCAGGAACTGTAACAGCAACATTAACAGGAAATGAATTAGTAATTTCTGGCTCTTTTGAAGGATTAAGTGGAGAGTTATACTTACCTGCAGCAGGAGGAGATCATGTTCATAGAGCTATTGCTGGTCGTAACGGAGGTGTTGAGTTACAGTTAACAGCTACATTAAGCGCAAGTAATACAGCAGGAGTATATGCAGCAGCAGATAATACGTTTACATTAACTGCAGAGCAAGTAGACGCACTAAAGGCAAGAGAATTTTATATAAATATTCATTCAAGTGTATTTACAGGAGGAGAATTAAGAGGCCAGTTATTACCAAATGCTAGTGAGTATTTTCAGGCAAATCTTTTAGGAAGTAATGAAGTACCATCAATTAGTACAACAGCAGGAGGTAACTTTTTATTCGAATTAGAAGGGACTCAACTAACGGTATCAGGTTCTTTTGATGATCTTTCTAGTGAAATAAGACAAGATCTAGCAAACGGAGCACACATCCATGCAAACTTTGCAGGACGTAATGGACCTGTTGCATTTGTTTTAAATCCAACGTATGATGCCGATAATTTAGGAGCTTTAATAGAAGCATCTAATAATTCATTTACATTAACTGCAGATCAAATAGCAGACTTACAGGCTAATGGGCATTATATTAATATTCATTCCGAAAACTTCGAAGCAGGAGAGTTAAGAGGTCAAGTATTACCAATTGCAACAGCAGCTTTTAGAGTAGAATTAACAGGAGCGCAAGAGGTGCCAGCCATTAATAGTGATGCATCGGGACGTTTATATGTTACATATAATAATAACCAAATTACAGTAGGAGGTACCTATAATAATCTTTCTGGAGACTTAAATACAGCGTTAGCAGGCGGTGTGCATTTACACATTGCACCAGCAGGGAGTAATGGTGGAGTAGATTTAATTATAACATCAGATCTTGATACAGATAATAGAAACGCAATTATAAACCCAGCAGACAATACATTTACGTTAACAGCCGAACAAACAGCAGCTTTATTTAATAGAAACTATTATGTAAATGTACATAGCTTAGAATTTGTACCAGGAGAGTTAAGAGGTCAAGTACTGCCATATGCACAAACTTATTTAGGAACTAACCTATTAGGTCAAAACGAGATTCCTCAACCAGTACAATCAGAAGGAGTTGGTAATCTTCAGTTTGAATTAACAGGAGATCAATTAACAGTATCGGGTTCTTTTGAAGGATTATCGGGAGGTATTGTAGTTAGTTTAGCAAATGGAATTCATATTCATGATGCTGTTGCAGGAGCAAATGGAGAGGTAATATTTCCTTTAAATCCAACGTATGATGCCGATAATTTAGGTGCAGATATTGAAGCAGTAAACAATGTGTTTACGGTAACAGAAGCTCAAAGGGCGTTACTAATTAGTGGAGGATACTATATAAACATTCATTCTGAAGCATTTATGCCAGGAGAACTAAGAGGTCAAATATTAAGAGATGATAATGCTTTTCCAGAAGCTACAAATATTACAGCACCTACAAACGGAATTGTAAATTTGGTAGATAATACGACTACACCTTATGTAGTTACTTGGGATGCAGCAACAGATGCTAATGGAGATGTTATAGTATATACATATCAATTAGCAACAGATGCAGAGTTTGCAAATGTGTTAATTAATACAAATGTAGGAGCAACATTAGAATACAGTGTGCCAAATTCTACAATATTTGCAGCAATAGATGGTATTGAACCAAATGGAATCTTTTACCAAAGAGTGCTAGCTAGCGATGGTAGTGTATCTACACCATCCGAAGCATTTACGACAACATTAATTTGTAATGCAATAGGAGGAACAGTAGCTCTAGATGTAGCAGCATCAACGGGAGGAACAACTACAGTATCTGCTAATGGCCTTGAAGCTGTTATTTGTGTAGATGGTAATGCCGATCCATTAGTTGTAACACATGAAAATCCAGGCGCAGAAAATCTTTCTTACAGATATGTAATTACAGACCTTGAAACAGGAGAGATTTTAAATGTAGTTAATACAAATACAATTAGCCTTGATGGAGCAGGAGCAGGTACATGTCAAATTTGGGGATGGTCTTACAGAGGAGTACCAGGAAATGGATTAGACCAAATAGGACAACAATTATCATCGTTAGACGATTTAGATTGTTCAGATATCTCAGAAAATGCAATTACGGTTATTAGAGAGGTTGCAAATGCAGGTACTATTGCTATTGATGTAGATGCTACAGGTAATCCTAATGGTACAACAGAAGTAGCAGAAAACGGTTTAAGAGCAACTATTGTAGTAGATGGTGTTGCAGATAATTTAATAGTAACTCACGATACTCCATCCGTAAACTTATCATACAACTATGTAATTACCGATAATAGCCCAGAAGAAACTATTTTAAATATTGTAAATAGTAATTCGATTAATTTAGATGGGGCAGGAGTAGGTACATGTCAAATTTGGGGATGGTCTTACCGCGGTCTGAATAATGCAGATTTTATAGGAATGCCATTACAAGTTTTAAGAGATGCCGACTGTTCAGATATTTCTGTACAATCTATTGTAGTAGTTAGAAATTCAGG
The DNA here is from genome assembly GCA_938011245.1 of uncultured Aquimarina sp. GTDB lineage: Bacteria > Bacteroidota > Bacteroidia > Flavobacteriales > Flavobacteriaceae > Aquimarina. The sequence goes on from CALLUJ010000019.1 coordinate 9,819, forward strand.
AATTTCTAATCAAAACTTTATTATTGAATCTATTGGCGAAAGTTGTGATACAAGTAACGATGGTTCTATTTCAATTCAGTCCGAAAATGATTTGACTTATAATGTCGTAATATCATTAGAAGGTAATGAAATCACTAGTAGAGAGTTTGCAAACACTATTTTAGTTAATGAATTAGAACAAGGGGATTATTCCGTATGTCTTACCTCTACAAGTGTAAATGGGTTTGAACAATGTTTTACAGTTAGAGTAGATGAGCCACAAAACCTAGATGTAATTGAAAACTTATTTAGTAGTGCAAAGCAGCTTACTCTTGAATTAAGAGGAGGAGAGAACTATGAAATTCAATTGAATGGAGAAGTATTTACAACTTCGGAAGATGAAATAACACTTGATTTAGAAATTGGAGAAAACAACTTTACTGTAAAAACAGATAAAGATTGTCAAGGAATTTATAGTAGTAAAGTTGTTATTAATAGTAATGAATTTGCTGTGTACCCTAATCCTGTTGAAGACAATTTAAATATAACTTTTAGTAATGTTAATTCACAAGAAAACAATATAGTTATCTACGATATAGCAGGAAAAGTAGTTAAAAACTATACTGTTAACCCTCAATCTATAGAAGAGTCATTCAATGTTTCGGATTTGTCTAGAGGAGTATATTTCTTAAGTGTAAACGGAGAAAAAAGTATTAAAATTTTAAAGCAATAATAAAGATGAAAAAGATAAATTATATAATAGCAGCCTTTGCTAGCTTAAGCTTCTTAGTTTCTTGTTCAAGTGACGATGACGGAGGAGTAATTAATGGGGGAGAAAATCCCCCTGTTGAAATGATTCAACCAGGAACAGCGCAGTTAATTTTTCCAGAAAGAGATAGAATATGTACCACGGGAATTTTTATTTCGGAAACAGAAAGTAGGGTAACTTTTGAATGGAATGCTTCGGAAAATACAGATAGTTACGATGTTGTCCTTACGAATTTAGGAGACAACACAGTAGAAACGTTAAGTGCGAATACAAATACGTTAGATATTACGTTGCAGCAAAATGCTCAATATTCATGGGCAGTAATTTCTAAATCTAATGCTAGCGAGTTAACTGCAACTAGCCCTGTATGGAGATTTTATAATGCAGAAGAAGGTGCTAGGAATTTCTCGCCATTCCCTACAGAATTGGTAAATCCAATTAATGCAACTACTGTAATGGGAACCTCTATTACTTTGGAGTGGTTAGGAGCAGACCCTAATGGGCCTGGAAATATAGCTTCTTATAATGTTTTCTTAGGAACATCGACAGAGTTAACAACTCTATTGAGTAGTACAGAAGATACATCTATAAACAGTGGAGTTTTAGCGGCTAATACTCAATATTATTGGAGAGTCGAAACAGTAGATCATTTTGGGAGTTCTACAAGCTCTCAAGTGTTTAGCTTTAAAACACTATAAATTGTAATTAAAGAAAGAATAGTTGTTAAAAACTATTTGTTTAATTTTTGAATTTTTGTTTATAAGGTTCGGCTTTTAGTCGGACCTTATTTTTTGGGAGTGTTTTTAAACCTTGTCTTTTTTTTAAAAATCTCTTATGGGATTTAGTCGTTAAATCAGTATCACTCGATTTTCGAATTTAATATATAATTGCTAGCTAATCAAGCTCCAATTTTGAAGAGGTATTGTCCACTTTTTTCAATAACCTCAATTAAGAGAACCGTTGGAAGAGATTCTAGTTTTGTCTTTGGAATATATGAAACTATTCCTATTGTATCTTTATCTAGTACTGTGTGTATAATAGGTTTATTTTAAATGTTTTATGTGTTGCAATACAAATACCGGTAACCCTTTTTTGCTAATAAAAAGTTTAAATTACTTCACACAAAAAATTAATGTTAACTTTTTAAAGCATGTCTTAATAAATAGATTAGTTTTTTTGGGAACTTTTCTTTTTATATTTTATTTATCACTAATATTTGCTACAGATATTTTTTGTTGATTTAAATTCAATATTTAGATATCATCACCAGAATTCTTTGGTTAGAGCTTCAGTTTTTTATATAAAACCTTTAAGTTTGGTGTTAGCAGTAAAGATATATCAATTAAGGTAAAGCGTAATCTTTGTTCTTATCGGTCTAGATTATAAGTTTATAATAGTAAATTTCCCGCTTAGTGGTTGTAATGCTTTTTTTAGAGTAGGAATTAAGTTTTTTCCGTATTCCAAATAGAATTCAGAAAAATTTAATTTACGTTCCTGTAAACTTTGCATAGGAAATAAGGTAGCGTGTATATTGGATAAGCGATTTACATGATCTATTAATTTGATACGTTGGGCTTTTAGTAAACGTTTTTCTAATATGTCTAGGCCATGAAGTTGTTTTTTTTCTTGGGCATTTACCGCATTTAAAAAAGTAATATCGGTCTGTTTAGCAAGTTCTTTTAAATTGTTAAATTGTTTTTGAAGAGTGTTTTTTTGTGTTGAAAAATCAATATCTATATCAGAAATCTGTCGGACTTTATAGTTAATTAAAGAATGCGGTTTCATAAATAATTCATAATTGGTAATAGAAAGCTTTTTTAGTTTTGTTGCTTGTTTTTTAGAAATTAATAGAGCCGAATTTCTAAGTAATAGCATAGGAAAAGGGATATTAAATTGCTTAAAAGATTCTTTTAGTTGAAACCAGTATGCTAATTCACCACCACCACCTATATAACAAAGATTAGGTAAAATTATTTCTTGATATACGGGGCGTAAAATTACATTAGGGCTAAAGCGTTCAGGAAATTGGGTATATTCCTTTTGCAATGCATCAAAAGAATCCCATTGTATATTGGTGTTATTTACCTGGTAAGATTTCTCTTTGTGTATAATACGTTCTCTAAGACCTTTTATTCCATAAAATAAATTAATTTCTCGTGGAGTTACTTGTGCTTTAAAACCTAAATTTTCAAGAGTATTAGTTGTTGTAGATATAGCTTTATAAGAAGTAGTTTTTGTAATTTCTTTTTCAATTACAGGAATAAAAAGACGTTTTAATTCCTTGTCATTCCCATCTATAATTACCAAGCCATATTCTTTAAAAAGTTCGTTGGTAATATACCTAGTGGCATCGGTTAAGTTGGAGTGTTCTAGATACCCTTTTTTAAATAGTTTTTTTAAATAAACAGCATTAGTACCTATTCCTAATTCGTTTTCTAAAATAGAGAAAACAGCTTCAAGACCCTCAGTATTATATTCGCCAGCATAACCATTGCTATTATTTATGCCTTTAGGGTTATTCCAAGCTATTTTTTTTCCTTTAAATTGAAAATGATTAATCTCTATAAAATCATGATCTTCGGTTGCCATCCAATAGATAGGTACAAAATTGTATTCGGGGTAAGCGTTTTTAGCTTCTTCGGTAAGGTTAATAGTGGAAATTATTTTATATAAGAAATATAAAGGACCTGTAAATAGGTTAAGTTGATGGCCTGTAGTTATTGTAAAAGTAGTATGGTTTTTTAAAAGTTTAATATGTTTTAGGGTAGCATCGGAAGTTTCTAAAGCTAGATATTGTTTTTGTAAGGCAGTGGCTAAAACGATTCTATTTTCAGGAGAAAAGTATTCTTTCTTTTCTTCAATTTGTTTCTTAATATTTATAATAGAAGGAAATCGATTATAAAAAGGTTGTAATTCTTTTTTTTGGTCTAAATAATCACAAATTAAATTAGAAAAAAATCCAGTGTCCTTAAAAGAAATACAATCCGATGACATAAGTTAATTGATAAGGTTTTAATAAAAAAATAAACTCAAAAATATTGTTTTTTTGTGTCTAAAAGTATCCTTTATGAAGGAATTAACGTGTTTTAAGAATCTGTTTTTAAAGTCCGAATTACAGTATTTCTTTTAAAAATTCTGTTTCGTTTAGAATAGTAATACCTAATGCTTCAGCTTTGGCAAGTTTACTAGGACCCATTTTATCTCCAGCTACAATAAAAGAAGTTTTTGAAGAGATGGAGCTAGATACTTTGCCACCATTTTTTTCAATAAGTTCTTTTAACTCTTTTCGGGAAACTTCGTAAAACACCCCAGAAATTACATAAGAATTTCCAACGAGTTTATCGGTTACACCTTCTTGGCTTTCGGCACTCATAGCTAATTGAATACCAAAGTTTTTTAGACGTTCTATTTTAGTAAGATTACTTTCTAATTGGAAAAAATGAAAAACGCTTTCGGCAATTTTAATACCTATTTCGTCTACGGCTTCCAATGTTTCAATAGAAGCATGAGCAATAGCCTCTATATTTTTAAAATGCTTAGCTAATTTTTTGGCTACCGTTTCACCAACAAATCGAATACCGATAGCAAAAAGCACACGTTCAAAAGAAATGTTTACAGATGCTTTAACGCCATTAACTAAATTTTCGGCACTCTTTTGTGCCATACGTTCCAAAGGAAGTAGTTGATCCACTGTTAGTTTATATAAATCAGTATAATTTTTAATTAAACCTTCTTTTACCAATAAACCAGCAGTTTCTCCCCCTAAACCATCAATATCCATAGCTTTTCTGGAAATAAAATGTTCTATTTTACCAATTACTTGTGGAGAGCAGGCTTCTTCGTTAGTGCAATAATGTTTAGCATCTCCTTCGGTACGGGTTAATTTTGTGTTACATTCGGGACAATTGGTAGCATATAGTACTGGGGTTATATTGTTATTTCTTTTCGAAAAATTTACGCCTACAATTTTAGGAATAATTTCACCTCCTTTTTCTACATAAACAGTATCTCCAACTCTAATATCTAATTTTTCAATTTGGTCGGCATTGTGTAACGAAGCTCTTTTTACCGTAGTACCAGCTAAGCCTACGGGAGATAGGTTGGCAACAGGTGTAATGGCTCCTGTACGTCCTACTTGGTAATCAATACTTAATAACTTAGTGCTTACTTGTTCTGCTTTAAATTTATAGGCCATTGCCCAACGAGGAGCTTTAGCAGTGTAACCTAGCTCTTCTTGTTGTGCTAAATTATTTACTTTAATAACCACTCCATCTGTTTCGTAAGGAAGTTTGCTGCGATGAGTATCCCAGTAAGTTACAAAATCCATAACTTCTTCAATAGAGGTAGCTAAAGTGGCTATTTCAGGAACCTTAAAACCCCAATTACGAGCTTTTTCTAAACTCTCGAATTGTGTTTTTACAGGAATATTAGTTCCGGCTAAACTATACAATAAACACTCTAATGGTCGTTTAGCAGTTTCGGAACTATCCTGTAATTTTAAACTTCCTGAAGCTGTATTTCTAGGATTAGCATAAGGTTCTTCACCATTGGATATTCTGGCCTTGTTCATGGCTTCAAAACCTTTAAAAGGCAGCACAATTTCCCCTCTAATTTCAAAAGAGTTAGGGTAATCTCCTTGTAATTGAAGAGGAATGGTTTTTATGGTTTTAATATTTTCGGTAACATTATCTCCTTGAAATCCATCTCCACGAGTAACAGCTTGCTTTAAATAACCGTTTTCGTAAGTTAAGCTAATAGATGCTCCATCGTATTTTAACTCACAAGTATAATTTATAGACCCTTCAATAATTTTTTGAATGCGTTTTTCCCAATCCAATAAATCTTCTTTAGAATAAGAATTATCTAAAGAATACATTCTGTTTTTATGTACTAAGGTTTCAAAGTTTTTGGTAATACCTCCTCCTACACGCTTAGTTGGAGAATTAGGATTGTTATATTCTGGATATTGATGCTCTAATTGCTGTAATTTACTAAGCAATTGGTCAAAATTATAATCGCTAATAGTTGGGGAATCTAAAATGTAATAGGCGTGATTATGAGTATGTAAAACTTCTCGTAATTGCTCTATTTGTTCTTTTGGAGTCATTTTTTAAACTTAGTATAGTAAGGTTTAAAGTTACTGACTAGGAAGCAGAAAAGAAACGATTTTTTGGTTATGAGTTAACATATTTATTAACGATTGTAGCTTTTGGTATTGTGGACAGGTATTTATAATAATGCAGAAGATCTATTGTAAGGAGCTATTTTTTAAGGCTACTAAAACGTAAATTGATGATTTATTTAATGAAACGTTTTTTAGCACTAATTCCAGTTAGTTTTTTAGTAGCCTCTTGTACCGTACTACAATGGCGCCAAAATGATGAAAAAGTACAAGATACTTTTAAAGAAGTAGGTCTAGAGACCTCGTTGCATTATTATACATCGGATAGTCTTAAAGCTAAAATTAGAATTCAAAAAGTTCCTAGTTTAAATAATAATAGTAGCATTAATGTAGTTTTTTTACACGGATCGCCAAGTTCTTCTTATGCATGGAATGGTTATTTAAAAGACACTACATTGCTTAAAAAGGCAACAATTTATGCTATTGATAGGCCAGGTTATGGGTATTCTAATTTCGGAAAAGAAATTCCAGAAATAGAGAAACAATCTTACCTAATTAATGAAGCTATTAAGAGTAGAAAGTTAACTAATGTGGTAATTATAGGAGCATCTTATGGAGGGGCTATTGCTGCGCAAATAGGAGTAATGAATGAAGAGGTTAAATCGATAATAATGATTTCTCCAGCTATAGACCCTAAACTAGAAAAAGATATTTGGGCATCAAAATTTACACAATGGTGGTTAACAAGATGGTTGGTGCCTACAGCTTACAGAGTTGCAGGAGATGAAAAAACAATTCATGCTAAAGAATTGGTTAAAATAGAACCCTTATGGAAAGAATTACAGAAACCCGTATATCATATCCATGGGAATGCAGACGATTTAGTTCCTTATGAGAATGTAGTTTATACAGAAAAACAATTTGTTCACCATAAAATTATTACAATACCTAATAAAGGACATGAAATTTCTTGGAAGCATCCAGAGTTAATAAAGCCTCATTTAATTGAAATAATTAATGATGTAGCAAGGTAATTTGAATGTGTTTGTTCCGAGAAAAGGTGTTAATAGATAATCGTGTAATATTTTATTTTTAACAGAATAAAAAGAAACATAGAGCTCGCTTTTTGTATATTTTAATACTTAATCTGGAACTTAAGGTTTCCCTATAACAGCCTTAATCATTCTTGGTTTTCCTCTAAAATCCTTACGAAGTTCTATAGAATGATACTTCATTTTAGAAAGCATTTGTATTAGAGATTCGGAGAGGTATTCGTTAATTTCAAAATACAGAAACCTAGGTTTTTGGGTATTGGTATAACTATCTACAATAAGTTTTGCAATTTTTCTATAAAAAATAAGCGGGTCGTTATCCGAAACAAAAAGGGCAGAGACTGGTTCAAAATCTAATACATTGGTACTCATTTCTTTTTTCTCTAATTCACGAACATAAGGGGGGTTAGATACAATTATATCAAAATCACCTAAAAGGTTCTCTTGAGTTAAAATATCTTGTTTTTTAAATATTATAGAGGCCCCTATTTTTTCAGAATTTAATTTGGCAATAGTTAACGCTTTTTCTGAAAAATCGAGGGCACAGACTTTAGAGTTAATAAGGTTGGTTTTTAACGAAATTGCAATGCAACCTGTACCTGTCCCAATATCTAAAATACTAACGTTTTTATCTTTATGGTCGGTTACAATCCAATCTACCAGCTCTTCGGTTTCGGGACGAGGAATTAAAGTATCTTTAGTTACCTTAAAAGCATTTCCATAAAAGTATGCCTCGCCAAGGATTTGTTGTATAGGTTGTTGCTGCTGTAATTGGAATAGAGCATTTTCAAATAAGCGTTTTTTTTCGGTATCAAGAACATAGTCAAAGTTAAGTGCTACGTCTACTTTAGAAAAACGTAAGTAATCTTCACATATTAAGTAAAACAACTCTTGTGCTTCGTTGTTTTCGTATAGAGATGTTAAAGTTAAAAGGAATTGTTTTTTAAATTCTTGAAGTAACAATTTGTAATGGTGTTTTTGTCAAAAATACAATCTATCTCACGATTAAGACTTATTTTTGAACTCGTAAAATTAATATTATGAAATGGGTTTCCTTATTTTTAATAATCAGTAGCTTATTGCTTTCTAGCTGTAAGTATAATGAGAAGCCAGAATTTGTACGTTTAGATAGAATTGAATTGGGAGAAATGTCTATTCAAACAGTAAATTTTGAAGTAGATGCCGTTTTTACAAATGGGAATGATATTGGTGGAAAATTAGTGACAGAGAATATAGATTTGTACGTGGATAATGTACTAGTGGGGAATTTTAAAACAGAAGAGTTTAATGTTCCTGCTCGCGATACTTTTTTAATCCCTTTGAAAGGAAAAATAAGGACGGATAAAATTTTGAAACGAAAAAAGAGTGATATGCTGAATCAAATTTTAGCAATAGTTAACAGTAAAAAAGTAACTGTTAGATTGGAAGGAGACATTGTGTTTAAAAAAGGTCCTTTTTCGCATACATACAAAGTAAATAAAACCGACCAAATAGCTTTTAAATTATAATTTTTTTTGAAACACGAAAAGTATATACAACGCTGCCTCCAGTTAGCCAAAAATGGATTAGGAACTACAGGTTCTAATCCTATGGTAGGGAGTGTTTTAGTTTTAAAAGATAAAATTATAGGAGAAGGTTGGCATTATAAAGCAGGAAAGCCACATGCCGAGGTAAATGCTATTGAAAGTGTGCGAGATAAAAAATTGTTAGTTAATGCAACCATTTATGTAAGTTTAGAACCTTGTAGTCATTTTGGAAAAACACCACCGTGTAGCGATTTAATAATTACTTCGGGCATTAAAAAAGTAATTATAGGTACCATAGATCCTTTTTCTAAAGTAGCAGGAAAAGGGATAGAAAAGTTAAAAAAAGCAGGTTGCGAAGTAATTGTTGGAGTGTTAGAAAAAGAATGCCAAGAGTTAAACAAGCGCTTTTTTACTTTTCATACCCAAAAACGACCTTATATATTTTTAAAATGGGCAGAAACTGCGGACGGTTTTATAGCTCCAAAATATAAAGAAGATAAGGATAATTCGGGTAGAGCGCCAGTATGGATTAGTAATGCTTTTTCAAAACAACTTGTGCATAAACAAAGAGCTTCAGAACAAGCTATACTAATAGGGACAGAAACAGCAATAAAAGACGATCCTTCTTTAAATACACGTTTGTGGAAAGGAACAAGCCCACTCCGGTTTGTGTTAGATTTAAAAGGGCGTATTCCTAAAAACAGCAAATTATTTACAGACGAGCAGCAAACAATAGTCATTACATATAAGGAAGAAGAAGATACGCCTTTAATTATATATAAAAAGATTACTACTACCGCTAACTTAGCCAAAATAATATGTAATGTGCTATACCAATATCAAGTACAATCTATAATTATAGAAGGTGGGAAACAAATTTTGCAAACTTTTATAGATGCCAATTTATGGGACGAAGCAAATGTGTATTGTGGGGATAAGGTATTTTTTACTACAGGAATAAAAGCGCCTGTACTTTTAAAAAAAGGTTCAAAAATAAAAAATAATAAAGGAAACACTATAACAAAATATATTAATGATTAAAAACATAGTATTCGATTTTGGAGATATTTTTATTAATTTAGATAAACCATCTATTTTACGCGAGTTTCAAAAATTAGAAACTACGGCATCAGCCAACGAAATAGTAAGTCTTAATGAAGTGTACGAAATAGGGGATTTGTCTACGGAAAATTTTATTTACGAAATAAAACAACTAACACCAAAGGCAACAGAAACGCAAATAATAGATGCTTGGAACAGTATTTTAAAAGACTTTCCTATTCGTAGATTAGAATTTTTAAAAGCCATAGTAGATTCCAATCAATATCGTGTGTTTTTATTAAGCAATACTAACGATTTACATATAGAATGGATTAAAGAAAATATTCCTCATTTTGAAGAATTTAAAGATTGTTTTGAACAATTTTATCTAACACAAGAAGTAGGAATGCGAAAACCTAATCCAGCAATTTTTCAATTAGTATTAGATATGAACAATTTAGTAGCGGAAGAGACACTATTTATAGACGATACTAAAGAAAATACAGATAGTGCGGCCAGTTTAGGGTATAAAACCTGGAATTTAATTCCAGGAAAAGATGAGGTTACAGAATTATTTACAACCAAGAAAGACTTGTTTTGATTTATATTATACTAAGCATTGTTACCTCTAGTTTGTTATTTGTAATTTTTAAACTTTTTGGAAAGTTTAAAGTAAACAGTATGCAAGCTATTATATTAAATTACGTAACAGCATGCATTTGTGGTTTTGTGGCTCATGCTAAACCTATAAGCTTTTTACAACTTTCTAGCTTTAATTGGTTTTACTATACACTTGGGTTAGGATTAATTTTTATTGCTGTTTTTTATGTAATGGCTATTACTACCCAGCGTAACGGTCTTTCTGTAGTAGCGGTATCTAGTAAAATGAGTGTAGTTATTCCTGTAATAATAGGAGTGTTTATTTATAACGAAAATATAGGAAAATATAAAGTAGCAGGTATTTTAATTGCGTTAATATCAATATATATGGTTACTGTAAATCCTAATAAAATAAAGGGTAGTTCGTTGTTATTTCCCATACTGGTATTTTTAGGAAGTGGTTTTATAGATGCAAGCCTAAAATTTTTGCAAACTAATTTTGTAAAACCTAACGAGGTCTCTGTCTTTTCGGCTACTGTTTTTGGAGCTGCTGGTTTAGCCGGCTTGGGAGTTTTTATTTTTCAAAAAATTCAAGGAAAACTTCAATTTCAATTCAAAAATCTAGTTGGAGGAGTTGCTTTAGGAATAGGAAATTATTTCTCTATTTTCTATTTAATAAAAGCAATTAGTTATAAAGGTTTAGAAAGTTCTACATTATTTGTTATAAATAATGTGGGAATACTTGTAATGACTACAATTCTTGGAGTACTATTGTTTAAAGAACGTCTTACTTCTCAAAATAAGATAGGAATAGTTTTAGCTGCTATGGGCATTGCTTTGGTTAGTTTTTCAAACCGCATATAATGTTTAAAGATAGTTATAAAGTATTGATGAAGTTTCTAAAGAATATTTATATAAACGGCATCTCTAAAACTAGCTTTTCTATTCAGGCACACTTTTAGCTCATTTATATTTTTTAATTTTCAGAAACTTTAAGTTTTCATTTTGCTGTTTTTAAGTTACTTACATTTTATTAATTGACGCAGGCTTCCTTATTTTATTGGGTAAGCTGAATTTTACGAAGCATATTATAAGTCAAATTCATTAGTCCAACCATGGTTTCAACTCTTTTGATACTTATTTTTCTAAAAAACATACTATCCATATAATTTTCCAAAAATCCAAAAACATGCTCTACTCGAGCTCTTATTTTAGATTTTTCTCTGTTAAAAGCTTATTTCGATACCCCTTTTCATAAATCTTATCTATAATTTGTTTTTTTTGCTAATACCTCTTCTTGTTCAACATACGCTAAATTAGCATAGGTGTCTATAAGCTTACTTTTTACATCTACTTTTATGTGATTCTTATAACCATTTTTCTTTGACCAACGGGCATCTATATCTTTTTGTCTTTTCTTATTGGGAAGATCTTGCCATAATTGTTCACCCTCTACTTCTTTTATACGCTTATTATCTTCTTTGTTATTACGCTAACGAGGAGACTCTACAAAACTTGCATCTATAATCTTACTTTCATTGACCACCAATCCTAAACCGACAATACGTTTTGTGAAATTCTAAATCGTCTTGTTACTGGGAATGTCATCTGAAATCGTTAAATCTAAAAAACGCCTAAAATTGAAAAGATAAGTTCTAAAAATCAAAAAATAACGTTGAAATAAATTAACCTAATATCTGATTGCCTTTAGCAACGGTCTGTTATAAATTCAATAAAAGATATTTTAGGAAACCAACAGCACCAAAGGCTAGTCTTAGCAGCTATAAATAACACTTAGGATTAATTATGGATAGTCATGTTATTCGATACACTCTAAATTTTTAGGGTCAATAAAGTGCTGTAAGTATTGGAATTTTTTAGTAAAAATACCTTGGTGTAGTACTAAAGCTCTTTGCAATATTGGATGTCCAAAATTTTCTGTAATTAAAGGCATTATACTATTAGTAAACTGTTCGCCAAAATCTACACTAGCTGCTTTAGGTAATTCTACAGGTAAATTATCAATAGCCATTATCGCAATGCTATCGTTAGATTGATAATCTGCTTCCTTACCTGTATAAGTGTCGTATCCGTAGATAGGGTTTTGTGGAGTAGTAGTTCTTAGACAAGTAGGTAATGGAAATGCTATATCGCAAGAAATATCGGCAATAGTACTTAGGTTTAAATGGGGTTGTTGTAGTTCTTCTTTGGTAAAAAATAAAGGCATCCCTTTTTCATAATAATGTCCAGCTATATAGATGTCTGCTTTTTTTACATATTTAAGAAATTCACTGGTGTATTTATAATCTTTATTTTTTTTAGACACACTAGAAATTAAGTAATCTTCTTTTTTGAGTTGGCAATATATTGTTTTTGAAGATGTATCTTTTAAAAAATTAGTTGGAGTAACTTTAGGAATCTGTAGTGCTTCTAAAAATTGAGAAATTCCTTGCCCTACATTACCATTTCCAGTAACTATAATTTTAATTGGAGGTATATAGGTGTTTTTTATTTGCTGAATTAAATTGAGTGAATATTTAAACACAGAGGGCTTTTGTAATTTAAAAATTTGCTTTTTTAACCCGTAGGTTCTAAAGGCATGGTAGCAACCAATTTGACCTGCAATATTACCAAAAGCAACTAAACGCTTTCCAAAAGAATTGGTTAAATTTTCATAATCAAAAAAGGTTATTTTTTTAGATTTTAAACCTTCTAAATACCATTTATTATGTGGTTGCATTTTGGTAGTATGAGAGAAAAAAAAATAAATTTTTCCTTCAATAATATGTTCAAGAGGAACTTCTTTTATTCCTAATAAAACATCACAATCGGAAATGTCCGTTTGTACTTTAACTCCAAAATTTTGATATTCTAAATCTGAAAAACACCGAGTAGAAGAACTTTCTACTACAAATTGATATTGTGGATAATTGGTAATTATTTTTGCTAATTGCTCTGGCGAAAATAAAACTCGTTTTTCTCCAGTAATTTTTCTTTCATGTAAAAGGGCAAACTTCAATATTTTTGGTGTAAAATTTGTTTTAAATTTTAGAATGGCAAAGATATTACAATTATCTTTGTATGCTAATTCAATTATTTTAAAAATTGTAATGTAATATGGTTTTTAAAACAAAATTAATTATACTGGGGTCGACTGGTTTTGACAGCGAGTCGAATTGAAGTGTAAGCACGTCGAGCTAAGATGTTAATGCTCGTTAATATCTATATTACTTTTTTAAACGGCGAGAATAACTACGCCCTAGCTGCATAATCTGAATTATAGTAAGATTGCGCCTCGGTCTACTAGGTAGACAAGCAGGATACTCTTCAAAAGCCTTGGTTTACGGCGTTTGGTTTTGGAGTATCGTAAAAGTAAACATAGAAACAGTAGAGTCTTGATACTGTTTTGAAACTTAATTAAGAATAAGGGATGCGTTGGTAGTTTTTGACCGGCAAGTTCACGAAAACTTAAACAAAAACTAAGCGTGTAGAAAGCATTTGAATTGCTTGTTTGGACGAGGGTTCGAATCCCTCCGACTCCACTTTTAAACCCTGTGAATTTAGTATTCATAGGGTTTGTTGTTTTTTCTAGTCAGCGATTAGTCAGTTTTTTTGTTTAGAGGTCTCTTTATTTAACTTTACAAGCTATATTTTGATTTCAGCAAAGAAAAGTCCTTTGCATTAAATTTAGTTTCAAAACCTCTTATGGTTTTATTTTCTGTTTCAGGAGTCCAATATATTTTTAGTTTTTCTTTAGCTCTTGTAATTGCAGTGTAAAAAATATTGTGAGATATCATTTCTTCCACTTCATCAGTAATAACAATTTTAACTGAATTATATTCCAGACCTTGTGCTTTATGTATTGAAACTGCGTAAGCAACTTGAAATGGTATTATATTACTGGAGTCATCGTCGTCATCGTCAGTACTTTTATATTTATCAACATTAAATCTAATTATTGAGTTGCCTTTTTCAGAATTTCCTAAAAGTTCAAAATCATATATTTCAACATCAAATTCGTTTAGAACTAGATTTACTTCAATGTCAAATTGTATTTTGTTTTCAAGTAATTCAATTTTAGTTACCCTACTCTAAGACCAAAACAAATATCTTAGATATGAAAAAACAGTTTTATAGTTCTGAATTCAAACAAAATGCGGTTGAACTGAGTTATCAACAATCATAAATTGGCAGCATAAATTAATGAGTCTTTAAAAAATTGTCCGAAAAATAGTAGGAATACCATTTAGAAAGTATAAGACCGTTGCAAAAGTTAATCAGATATTAGGTTAATTTATTTCAACGTCATTTTTTGATATTTTTAGAACTTATCTTTTCAATTGTAGGCGTTTTTTCATTAAATCGAGGGCTTTTCTGCTCTTGATTTCTATTAAT
>CALLUJ010000020.1 GCA_938011245.1 uncultured Aquimarina sp.
ACATATTAAAAATAAAGAACCACGCTTAAAGCGTACATTAGTAGAGGCTCGATTTGAAGACCGTATTGAAGAAGTAATTAGTATTGGCGCACCTAGAATACCTCCATCTTGCCTTTGTTTGGAAACAAATTTCGACGAGACAATACAATTTTTAGATGAATGGAGAGCAGGCTTTGCAGTTCTTGATCCACTAAATCTCCAAAAACAAATATGGGTTCAACCTTCAAAAAAGAAGGATGGATTGTCAACTATTGGAAGATATAGCGACTTTTCTAAAATTGAATATATGTCTACTGCTGTCGCGTTAATTATGACAGCAGAATACGATCGAGTAAGAACTTTAATTAATAGCGTGCCCCCAGTAATTAATTTAAAGGACTGGAATAAAGCCACATTTACAAAACTTTATGAAGTTGGCTTTTTTGAGAATATTGGCCACCTAACAGACATTGAAGCTGATATGCTAACTCAAGGTGAGCTTAAAACTATGCGGATTCAGTCAGGCAAAAATGCAAATGACATAGAAAAAGTCAGCAAATGTATTTGGGAGTTAAGTGAATTCTTAGAAAGCCGTAGTAATATGATAGGTGAAATTGAACTTGTCATAAATAGCGCACTTTCAGAAGCTATGATTAATGTAGCAAAATGGGCATATCCAAAAGAACATGAGTTCCTAAAAAAGCATATAGGAAAATGGTGGGTAACAGCATCAGCTAACCGCGAGATGCAAGAAATGACAGTAGTCATTTATGACCAAGGTGCTTCGATACCAGTCACTTTTGCAAAAAAACGCTGGTCAGAAACGGTTACAGACCTGTTAAACAGCACTCTTTCTTCAAACCCGAAATTTGCATTTAGTAATGATGGTGCTTACATATTAGGAGCTATGAACCCAGGAAATTCAAATACAAACCAGAAACATAGA
This sequence comes from uncultured Aquimarina sp., assembly GCA_938011245.1. Taxonomy (GTDB): domain Bacteria; phylum Bacteroidota; class Bacteroidia; order Flavobacteriales; family Flavobacteriaceae; genus Aquimarina. The sequence goes on from CALLUJ010000020.1 coordinate 926, forward strand.
GGATTAGGGTTACCTGAAATGAAGGATGTTATCGATTTGTTAGGTAAAGGTTCGTTATCTATCTACAGTCGAGGTGGACATTGCAATTATGCACCTGATAGGGGACTTGAGAGAACCAGTCACCATATATCCATTGGCGGAACGCTAATAGAATGGAAATTAAACTACTAAGTAAATTCATGACAGAAAAAAAACATATGTTAGTAATATCGGAAGATTTCTCAAAATTCCCAGCTGGAAGAATTAAAGCTGATGGCGATTTCAATGGAACTCGGTTTAGAGTAGAATACTTAGTTAGTGCGCTTCGTGCCGCAATCGCTGATAAGACTAGATTAAGTGTATCTTTGGACGGCTTAAAAAGCTGTGGGTCGTCCTTTCTAGAAGAAGCTTTTGGCGGCTTAGTACGTGTTGAAAAATTTTCTAAGAGTCAATTAGATTCATCATTAAGAATAATTTGTACTGAAACTCGCCTTCAACGATATAAAGATGCTATTGAGCGCCATATTGAAAAGGCAAAGCCTGAATAATGGAAGCATTGTTAGCTGCAGTTTTGGGTGCTTTCTTAGGTTATTGCACTAGCATTTTTTTCATGCTCAAGAACCAAGATTCTATTTTAATAAATGAACACATTAATACAATTTTTAGAATAGAAGAAACCGCCATAAAGTATTGGTCGGTTGAAAATTCCACTAACCTTGCGGCTCAAGCAGCTCGGCTTGATGGAGATATGACCGCAAGTAGTTTCTTTTTAGAAGACGCAGAACGCCTATTGGGTAAAAAATTTAACGAATTCAAAAAACTTGATGGTGAGTTATTCGACTTAGTCACGGGTGAAAGTTTTCAAACAGCTAGTCACACAGCTAACTATTCAACTTGTACGGAAATAATAACAAAGTGTAATCAGATACGCTCTCTTTTAAGCAATTCTAGATGGTCACTTTTCTGGACTAGATAAAGGTTTAGCTCCAGCATAAACATACAAGCGTGTTTCAATATTTTAAATAGTCATCAATAGTATTATACTTAACAAGAATGATTAACCACTTTATTTTCGAGGTTGTAACTATACCCTTTTCAAAATCAAAAAATTAAGCCCCTGAATTTACTGCTGTATTCAGGATTTTCAACTATTTCTGCCGTGGGAAACTTTTTAGTAGATTTCCCGAAAATCCTTTGACACAATTTTGACACCGTAACTGGTGTTAAAACTGTGAAAATAATTTCACTGAAATCCGCACCCACAAAAGTAAAGAGTAGTGAATAAGAGATATGGTAAAAAATCAAAATAACTTAATAACGATTTTAAATGAAACTGATGATAATAAAATTTGCGAACTGCATGAAAGCATGACAGTCCGCAGTAAGCGATTAGAAGATGTACCTGACTCTGTTAAAATTAACTTACATTTAAATTCACTGGAAAGCCTTGAGGGAAGTCAAATACTGCTATCGGCAAAACTAGATGAGCAAATGGTATTTGAACATAGGGGAAAATCCAAACTACCAAGCAAAGCAATAGAACGCCATCTAATGAATATTCTAGGAGACAATTGCTCCTTCTTCGTTTTCTACAATACGAATATCGAGTATTCGATGGGAGAGGTTTCCGTATTTTTGATCTTGAAAACAGCCTTAGATACAACTTCCTTTATGGATCAATTTTCTACGCCCTTACTTGAAGGTGGTATATTTTCAGAACTATCTATCGAGAGTGAACCAGTTGAAACACTTGATGACGTGAGCTTCGGATACAGAATGCAAGGACTTACAGCTTTGGCATTAAATGCTTTAGACAACCCCAAGAAAATTAGAAAGCGCTTTGATTATCTTTTCCAAGAGGAGTTTGATGGAAAAGTTATCCCTATTAAGAAATCTTTGAAGGGTTGTATAATTAGAGACGCTAGGCGTGATGCGGGACTAAATAGAAGGCGTGTTGAATTTTATCAACTTTTAGACCTAGTTTTAGTTTCAAATGATATTGAGCAGATTTCAAATGAAAGCTGGCCTGATTATCAAGCCGACGTCATTGGGATGTTGCAGTCTAAATTACTTGGTAAAGCGGCATAGTTGAAAGCCGCTAAGGTTCTACAAGCGGCTTTTAATTGAAAGTGCAATTACACTTTGTACGACTAAGCTGATAGGCGCTGGTTTTTTTTACCAGCGCTTTTTTATTAACAGAAATTACTGTTACTAGAAGGTGTTACGGCTGGTAAAAACCCACAACTTCTAAGCCTTGCGTAAGTTATTGATTTGTTTGATAATTATCACAATTGATGAAGTTTAAAAGTTTAATGGCTGGGGTGGTAGGAGTCGAACCTACGATGCACGCTACCAAAAAGCGTTGCCTTACCACTTGGCTACACCCCAACATGAACGCTTCTATAACCCTATCCGCATTAGCCTGCAAGATGAAAATTACCAGAATTATACAA
>CALLUJ010000021.1 GCA_938011245.1 uncultured Aquimarina sp.
TGGTTTGAAGACACTAAAGAATTAAATATTAAGAATTTCAATATTGCAACAAATACTATCAAATATCATTTTCAGACAATCTTAAATTTCTTTGATAATAGAAATACCAATGCGAATGCAGAATCTTTTAATTCTAAAATAAAATTATTCAGAGCGAATTTAAGAGGTGTAAGAGATATTAAATTTTTCCTCTTCAGATTAGAAAAATTATTTGCTTAATCCCCATAAAATTTAATTGAGCCAAAAGTAGCTTATAGAAGTGTACTTTATATGCCAATACAAAGCTTACATTTTATGGGTCCGGCGTCTTCGCCAGTCACTACACCCACAAAACACATATCCTAAAACCATAAATCAATATTGTTTTTTCTTTAATTGAAAATACAAAGGAGCATTGGAGCAAGACTATTTATACATAACTATGTGTTATGTATAAATAGCTTGGGCGATGCGCCAAGAGGGAGAGGGCAAGGATTTCTTGACACTTCCGCTTAAAGAGGTATATATGGATATAAGCTAATTATCTGGAAATACTCTTTTGCTTATTTAAAAAAGGCTTAGGGAGTGGTGCAGTTGTTTCTGTTCTAATTTTTAATTTAGACCTTTTTTGACTACCGATTGGAGAATCAGAATTGCTTAAATCAAATTTTAAAGCTCTATCCCTCTCTTCCCGATATTTGTGTATTTCAGATAGAGTCGTTTCAGTTTTAGGGTTTCTTAACTTTTTTGAGGGGTGCCGTCTATTTATTTCTGCGTTAACTCTTTTAATGTATTCTGCACTTATTGTAGTAGTTTTTTCTAACTTTTCAATGGGTATTTTTCCAAAATCAAGTAAATCTAATGGGTTGAAGTTTTTGATAGAGTTTTTTTGAGTTGATGTTAAAATACTCTTGGATTTTTTTTCATGAGATTTTTTTTCATGAGATTTTTTTTTGTTTGGCATGATATAATATTTTAAGTTTATTATAAAAACAATCTAAAGATAAAAGGCCCTAAGTTATACTGTTTACGGATAACAATATCGTATATATTTTAAATTATTTTTTGTTAGTCTAAGGCAAAAAAATAAGTATAATCTTAATTACGATTGTTTTTTTTAACTCCAAAATAGAGAAAAAGAAACAACATATATGCGAAATTTTTGTTAGTAAATCGTATTAGTTAAAAAATGAAGACACATAATTGAGTGTATAGATGCTCATTGAATGAGTTGATTTTTGTTTGATGATAGATTTTTATTTAACTAAATTGGATTGGTAGAGTAATTAATACTTGCTTGATTAGGCGATGATAGTGTTTCGAAACCTATTGGAGAATTTAAACAATATGAGTATCATGAGTTAAATAATGAAAATCCATAATATTTTGAATTAATATAACTTAACTAAGCAGAGTTGTTTTTTGAATGTGTCTTTTAACTATAAAAAAAAGGGTTTAACGTTGAAAAAAAGTTAAACCCTCTATGCTTTAAATTTATAAAATTTATATGTAATTTTTATGAATATTCATAAATGCCAAATTCACTCTTAATAGTAAGTTTTTTGCTTTTAGACTCTTCAACGCGTCCTATAATTTGAGCGTTTACATTAAAACTATTAGAAATAGCAATAATATCATTAGCGATAGTTTCGTTTACATATAATTCCATGCGGTGTCCCATATTAAATACTTGGTACATTTCCTTCCAATCGGTTCCCGAATTTTCTTGAATCAATTTAAATAAAGGAGGGAGTTCAAATAAATTGTCTTTAATAATATGATTTTTACTAATAAAATGAAGTATTTTAGTTTGTGCTCCACCACTACAATGTACCATTCCGTTAATGTCGTTGCTATTGTATTTAGAAAGAATTTTCTTAATAATAGGAGCATAAGTTCTAGTGGGGGATAAGACTAATTTACCAGCATCAATAGGAGCATCTTTAACGGCATCAGTTAATTTTGTTTTTCCAGAATATACAAGCTCTGGAGGAACAGAAGTATCAAAGCTTTCAGGAAATTTTTCAGCTAAATAGTTACTAAAAACATCATGTCTGGCAGAAGTAAGACCATTACTTCCCATTCCGCCGTTGTATTCTTTTTCATAAGTAGCTTGTCCAAAGGAAGCTAGGCCAACAATAACATTTCCAGGTTTTATATTGGCATTATCTATAATTTCAGAACGCTTTAGGCGAGCAGTTACAGTTGAATCTACAATAATAGTCCTAACTAAATCTCCAACATCGGCGGTTTCTCCACCCGTAGAATGTATATTAATTCCATGCTTTTTTAAATCTACAAGTAGTTCCTCAGTCCCATTAATTATAGCAGAAAGGACTTCCGCTGGGATTAAATTTTTGTTTCGTCCTATAGTAGAAGAAAGCATTATATTGCTAGTAGCTCCTATGCATATTAAGTCATCAATATTCATAATTAAGGCATCTTGAGCTATTCCTTTCCATACAGAAATATCCCCAGTTTCTTTCCAGTACATATAAGCTAAAGAAGATTTAGTACCAGCTCCATCGGCATGCATAACTAAGCAATGTTCGTCACTACCAGTTAAATAATCGGGAACTATTTTACAAAAGGCTTTGGGAAAGAGTCCTTTGTCTATGTTTTTTATGGCAGAGTGCACATCTTCTTTAGAGGCAGAAACACCTCTTTGAGCATATCTTTTACTTACTTCTTTACTCATATATAATTATATTGATAAAACAAAGATACCATAATGTTATAAATTTTAATATGTAAAAAAATAGAAGAAAGTTTAATCTATTTTTAAAGTTTATTTAGAGCAGATATTTTTTGTAAGAGTCTAGTAATTGACCTTCGAAAAAAATGTTTGCGTTTGGAATTAACCATAAAAATTAATTATTTTTATAGTTTTTCTTTAGTGGAACACTTTTTGATAAATAATTATGAAAATAATTTTGAATTTTGTGCAATTAAAGCTGAATTAAAGTACAGAAAATAACTATTTAAATTAAAAATACAGATGAATAATTACATGAGGTTAAGTATTTTAACAAATAAAGATAATTTTAAAAACATATAATTACAATGAGAAAACATTATACTTTAACTTTATTATTACTGTTATTTATTCAAAGTTTTTCTGCAAATGCTCAAAAGTTAACTAATGAAGCTAAGAAAAAAATTGATAAATTAGAAAAGTTAATGTCAAAAGCAGAAAAAAAAGGCTTTGATGTTACCAGAGAGAAAACCATAATATGGTTTTCTAAAGAATTTTTGAAAATTGCGAAATGGGATGAAAAAAATATTCCTTTTATACAAAATGCTTTCGAACAGTTTAAACCTATAAAAGGAGATAAAGCGGAAATAGCAAAAGGCATTCCTAATTTTGAAAGGCAACAAGTTATAGAAATTTTGAATACAGGAATTAATAATCTTACCAAAGTAATTGATGGTGCTATTATAAGAAGACCAGTAGCAAAAGTAGATTGGGAAAATATAAAGGTAGAAAAAGATCAACTTACGAGTAACGGAAAACCTGTATTTTTATACGATTATTTTTCGAAATCGCAAGGTAACCCTACTTCGGATACTAATATTTATAACGATCACTTAGGAAATATAGATCATGTAAAAGGTTTTACACCTCAACTATTGAAGAAAGATAGAACATTTAACCAAAATGTATTAAACCGAGCAATTAACCATCCAAATACAAAAGCAGGTTACCTTTTACTTTGGAATACAAATGTACCTAAATGGATAAAAGAAGAAGATCCCCAAGTAACTAAGGGGAGGTGTACTTTTATAGGTTTTGATATTGATAACCCATTAATGCATGAGGTTTGGGGTAGTATTATGCAAAAAGCAGGAGAAGTAACAAAGGGCAAAAAAAGTGTACAACTAGGTTACATTTTAGCAAATGAACCACACTGGTTTTCAGAACAAGGGAGTTGGTCTTTTAAGCGAGGAGAAATGAATTCTCTTTCAACGTACACTCTTGATAAATTTAACGATTGGCTTTGCGAAAAATACGATAATGATATTGAGGCACTTAATAAGAATTGGGAATCCGATTTTGAATTTTTTGGAGATGTAACTTTTCCTTTTCCATTACCAAAAAAAACAAAAGGAACTCCGCTTAGGTATGATTGGGATCGTTTTAACATGGATAGAGCAACGGAATGGTTTTCGTTTTTACAAACTGAATTGCACAAAACGAATCCTAAAGGAGATACTCATATAAAATTAATATCCCACTTTTTCTCTGACGATGGGCGTTCTCATGGAATAGATATAGAATCTCTTACAGAATTAACTACGATGATAGGGGATGACGCTAAAACTAGAGAAAGAGATTTGCGTTACGATAGAGAAGAGCATTGGGAAAAGTACTATTCTTATCATTGGCAAGAGCTATGTGTTTCGTATGATTTTGTGGAGTCGGTATCGCCAGATAAAATACACGTTAATTCGGAAACTCATTTTCTTTCTAGTGTTGCTTGGCGCAAACTAGATACTTCCCCAGAATATGTTAGAAACAATTTTTGGTTAGCTACATTACATGGTATGGATGTAGGTTTGTCATGGTTTTGGGCAAGAGACCCAGATGGTTCTCCTGAAGATAGATTTGAAAAAAAGAAGTATTCAAGCGACGTAGCTTTACATAAATCTTTTGCAGCATCGGTTAATATGCAACCTCAAGTAGCTAATGAGCTTACACAGGTAATGATGGATTTGAATAGTTTTTCGGAAGAAATTATGGCATTGCGTCGTCAACGAAAACCAATACGATTATTTCATTCCGAAACATCAGCAATTAATAAAAAACATCATATGACAGAGCAGTATGATCTTTACGAATCATTGTTTTTTGAAGGTTTTCCTGTAGGATATGCTACAGAGAAAATTATTAGAAAACAAGATCATAAGAATTGGGACACTGTACTTGTTTATAAAACAGAATACGTAACTGATGCTGAATTTAATGAGTTGCAAAACTATTTAAATAAAGGAGGAACTGTTATAATAGATAATGAAAAGAGTCTTTCAATGGACGAATATGGATATAAGCGTTTGGAGACTTTAGAAAAAGGTGAAGGGAATTTACATGTGCTTAATACCGATAAATATGAAGATTTAAAAGCATTTGCATTAAAAACAATTGATAATAAGTTGCCAGAAATTGTTTTAACAGAATCAAATGGTACAGGACATAAAGGTTGTGAATGGAGAGTAGTTCCTAATAATAAAGGAGGTTATATTATGACTATTATTAACCTAGGTAATAAAGCACAATTAAAAGTTTCTAATAAAAATGGAACTAGTCTTAATTGTGTAAATATGTTAACAAGAGAATCTTTAGGATCTAGTTTTGAGCTTGACGTTCATGGCACACTTTTGCTTGAAATAGAGAAATAAATTATTAAATATTTTTATAATAAAGAATAAAAAAAAGCTGTCTGAGAAGAAAGCTACTAAAAAAGTCAATTTTAATTAAAAAGAGCAAGATTTTCTAAATCCTGCTCTTTTTTGTATTTTGGACTATGGTAGTTCAGCAACAAGCTTTACAGCTAAGTGAGTATAGTTCTTTGTATGGGGTTTAAAAAAAGACAGACAAGGTTAAGAAAACACTCCCATTTACCATTGCACTTATTGCCTTTAGAGCGTTCAGATTCACTTAAACAGTTTTCCATCTTAGCTTGCAAAACTTTCTCTATGAAATTTTTAACAAAGGAGCAAAAGCGCCGTATTTGCCAAATAAACTTTTTCCTGTCATGAATTGCCCTAATGCTTTTTTCTCTAGAGCGGATTGTTCTAATTCTTTTCCCATATCTCAAAATTATTTAATCTTTTTCAGACAGGGTTTAAATTATACTCTCTATTTAAGAGGTAAATTTATTACAAGAAAATCCTAAATTTGAATTTCTAAGTTTTAACTACTTTTTCAGTATTCTTCCGGTAAGGAGGTCTTTTTTTATCGATAAAAAGATAAAATTACGTTATTGTTTTACGTTTTTTATAAGAAATCTTAAATAGCTTTATTATAATTAGGCTCTAGTAATTGTATTTGATCTTGTAGGCGTTGTATTACTAGATTAATCATTCTTTTGTTTAAAGGAGAGGAATTTTTAATATATTTTAAATATTCTTCTACAGTAAATTGTCCAACAATTATCCCTTTAATACTATTTCTAAACTTTATATCTTTATGTAAAGAATTTTCAATATAATTCAATCGTTTTTCTAAATTTATTTTAAAAAAAACATTTTTATTTTTGCGAATATAATTTTTATATACTTCAAGAAGCAATTCGTTTTGAAGTTTAATTATTGGACGTAATACTTTATTCTGAAAATATTCTTCACTACTCATATTGGGAAGAATTTTTGCAGATAAAATTTGAGGTCTTAATTTTTCAATTGAATAATCACGTGTTTCCATAATTCAAAGTTTCTTAAAGATACAATATAGATTTTTTGTTTATGAAAAACTTAAATAAGCTATTAACAACCTTATGAACAATTAACTAATTTTTTTAATGTTTAGATCGATAAACCCCTATACAAATACAATAATTAAAGATTACCCTTTAACTACCAGAAAGGAATTAGAGTTTATATTAAACCAAACCCAACAAGCACATGTAAAATGGAAACAGGTACCATTAGCAAGTAGATTACAACAAATAAAAGAACTAGGAAGCCTATTAGAAAAGAACCTTAAAGAAACTTCGGAGTTAATAACACAAGAAGTAGGAAAACCTATACAGCAATCTAAAGCAGAAGTTAAAAAATGTATTCAGTTATGTTATTTTTATGAAGAAAGAGGAGAAATCTTTTTAAAAAATAAACAAGGAAATACTAGTTTTAAAAGTTATGTTACTTATGAACCTTTGGGGGTAATTTTAGGAATCATGCCGTGGAATTATCCTTTTTGGCAAGTCTTTCGATTTGTAGTTCCAACATTGCTTTCTGGAAATTCGGTAGTCTTAAAACATGCTTCTAATGTTGGAGGCTGTGCAAATTTTATAGAAAGTCTTTTAGCAAAAGCATTAAGTGTAGATAGGGTGTTTAATAATTTATTTTTAAGTAATGAGAGTACAACAGCAGTAATTACCAATCCAATAATTAAAGGTGTAAGCCTTACAGGGAGCACTAAAGCAGGTAAAAGTGTGGCTAGTGTAGCAGGAACGTTTTTAAAACCTGTGTTATTGGAATTAGGAGGTAGTAATGCATTAATTGTATGTAAAGATGCAGCTATTGATAAAGCTATTGATGCCTGTATTTTGGGAAGATTTCAAAATAATGGTCAAAGTTGTATTGCTGTAAAAAGGTTGTTACTGGATGCTTCAATAGAAAAAGAATTTGTAGAAAAATTAACTCAAAAAGTTAAAAACTTAAAAAAAGGAGACCCGTTTAAAGAGGACACGTATATAAGCGTTTTAGCTAAGCCAGAATTTGTAACTTCATTAAATAATAACTTAAAAGAATCGTTAGAAGAAGGAGCAAATTTAATTTGTGGTGGTAATTATAAAGATTCGTTTTTTGAACCTACATTAGTGAGTAACGTTACATCCAATATGGCTCTTTTTAAAAAAGAAACTTTTGGACCTGTATTACCCATTTTATCTTTTAAAACCTTAGAGGAAGCAATTAACTTAGCAAACACTACCCAGTATGGACTTGGAGTTTCAGTATTTACAGAAAACAAAGAGCTAGCAAAAAAAATTATTCCAAAATTTAATGATGGTGCAGTATTTATAAATAGCATTGTAAAAAGCATTCCCTCTTTACCTTTTGGAGGTACTAAAACCTCTGGTTTAGGTAGAGAGCTTGCGGAAGAAGGAATTAAAGCTTTTGTAAATGTAAAAACCGTAGTAATAAACTAATCGAAAGTTTTTATAATACCATCTACCTACTTATATTTGCTTAAAATTACAATATACAATGTTCGAATTTGACCAATATTTAGGCTTTTTAGCATTTTTAACCATCCTTACTATTGGATTTTGGTTAATGATTTTTTTAGTATCTATTATTCCTTTTTGGATAGGAGGATCTATTATGGAAATTTTAAAATACAGAGGAAAAGAAATTAAGCATAAACCTTAATTAGTGTTTTCTTATTAAAAAAATATAACAAGGGCCAACTAATTATTTAGTTGGCTTTTTTGCATAGTTGTTCTAAATTTTAAAATAAAATAACCTTTAATAAAAAGATTAGTTATTCCTATATTGGTATAACAATTACCTTAAAAAAATAAATAAAATGTCAGACGATAAGAAAATAATTTTCTCAATGTCAGGGGTTACCAAAACCCATAAAGGAGCCAATACACCTGTTCTTAAAAATATTCACTTAAGTTTTTTTTATGGAGCTAAAATTGGAATTTTAGGTCTTAATGGATCAGGGAAGTCTACGTTATTAAAAATTATAGCAGGAGTAGATAAAAATTTTCAAGGCGACGTTGTTTTTTCTCAAGATTATAGTGTTGGGTACTTAGAACAAGAACCTCAATTAGATCCAGAAAAAACGGTATTAGAAGTTGTAAAAGAAGGAGCCGCAGCTACAGTAGCTATTTTAGACGAATATAATGCTATTAACGACCAGTTTGGTTTAGAAGAAGTGTATAGCGATGCCGATAAAATGGAGAAATTAATGGCGCGTCAAGCTGTTTTACAAGATGAGATTGATGCCGCTGGAGCATGGGAGCTAGATACTAAGCTAGAAATAGCTATGGATGCGTTGCGTACTCCAGAAGGAGATAAAAAGATAGGACCACTCTCAGGAGGTGAAAAACGTAGAGTAGCTCTATGTAGATTACTACTCCAAGAGCCAGATGTATTGTTATTGGATGAACCTACGAACCATTTAGATGCCGAATCAGTACATTGGTTAGAGCATCATCTAGCACAATATAAAGGTACAGTAATCGCCGTAACGCACGATAGGTATTTCTTGGACAATATTGCGGGTTGGATACTAGAATTAGATAGAGGAGAAGGAATTCCTTGGAAAGGAAATTATTCTTCTTGGTTAGATCAAAAATCGAAACGAATGGCACAAGAATCTAAAACGGCTTCTAAGCGTCAAAAAACCTTAGAACGAGAATTAGATTGGGTACGTCAAGGAACAAAGGGAAGGCAGACGAAACAAAAAGCACGTTTGAAAAACTATGATAAATTGATGAGTCAAGACCAAAAACAAGTAGACGAAAGGCTAGAAATTTATATTCCCAATGGACCTCGTTTAGGAACTAACGTTATTGAAGCCCAAGGAGTAAGTAAAGCTTTTGACGATAAATTGTTGTATGAAGACTTAAATTTTAATCTTCCGCAAGCAGGAATTGTAGGTATTATTGGGCCTAATGGAGCAGGTAAAACTACCATTTTTAAAATGATAATGGGGGAGGAGCAAGCCGATAAAGGAAGCTTTTCTGTAGGAGAAACTGCTAAAATTGCTTATGTAGATCAAAGCCATAGTAATATTGATCCAGAGAAAACCATTTGGCAAAATTTTTCGGACGAGCAAGAACTAGTAATGATGGGAGGTCGTCAAGTAAACTCTAGAGCTTATTTAAGTCGTTTTAATTTCAGCGGAAGCGAACAAAATAAAAAAGTATCTATGTTATCTGGTGGAGAGCGAAACCGTCTGCATTTAGCAATGACTCTTAAAGAAGAAGGTAATGTGTTATTATTAGACGAACCTACAAACGATTTAGATGTAAATACACTTAGGGCTTTAGAGGAAGGCTTGGAAAATTTTGCAGGATGTGCTGTAGTTATTAGTCACGACCGTTGGTTTTTAGATCGAATTTGTACGCATATTTTAGCTTTTGAAGGCGATTCTCAAGTATATTTTTTTGAAGGAAGTTTTTCCGATTATGAAGAAAATAAAAAGAAACGTCTAGGAGGAGATTTAATGCCAAAGCGAATTAAATATAAGAAACTAGTAAGATAAGAACAGCTTTCTCTTATATAGTGATATATGGGATTTAATGCTTATTTATAATTATAGACGAATCATGTTAAGTGATTAAGCAGAAAAAGCTTCCAATATGGAAGCTTTTTTTTATACGATGGATTATAATTATTATAAAAAATTACGACTACATATGAATAAACTCAATTATGAATTTAGATTTTTTTAAAATTTTAGTTTTTAGTCTTTATTTGTTTTCCTTTCAAAGTAACGGACAGATAATAAACTCACAAGTGTTTGATTTAGAAACAAAAGAAGCTATACCATATACCATAATAAGTTTTGGAAACAACAAAGGAATCACTACCGATGGTGAAGGTTTTTTTGAAGTAGATACCTCCATAGTAGATCATATAGAAATAATTTCATTAGGCTATAAAAGCTTAACATTAAAATTACAAGAACCTATTCCGTCAGAAATTTATTTGTCCAGAGATACTATAATTATGGACGAGGTGGTAATTACGAATTCGAAATATAGTTTAGAGGAAATTTTAGAGAAGGTTGAAGATAACTTGCAAGTTAACTATATCTCAGATTTTACAGAAAAAGAAATATTTTATAGACAGAAGGATAACAATAAAATAAATAAACTTAATATTAAATTTAAAAAATCTACCATAAAAGAGTTTACTCAAGAATATGTAAACGACGAATTAAATAAAATACCAAAAACGTCTGCTTTTTTTACGGATGTATATGGTTATTTATATAATGGAAACAAAAAATATAAACTAGATATACAAAAAGCAGTTAAGTTTTATGATACTTACGAGAATAGTCATTTAGACGTATTTTATAAAAGGCTAGAAACTATTTTAAATAAAAATGTCAAAGAAGATTCTTATTTTAAAATTAAATCGGGACTATTTAGTATAAAAGCAGATGGTAATCAGGATTTTTTTAAGAATGGAGAATTACTGGATATGCGTAATGAAATGAGTAAAAAAGAGGAAGTAAATGACAATTTCTTCTTAACAAATAGAAGGAAAACATTATCTAAAATGCTAGAAAATGTTTTTTATAATACAGGTTCTCCTCTTAATTTTATTAGAAAAACGAATAGGTATAGCTTTGAATTAGAATCTACTATGCCTTACAAAAATGATTTAGCATACAAAATTAATTTTTTCCCTAATGGAGGTGAAGATTTTAAAGGTACATTTTATGTAAATACTGAAGATTTTGCTATTTTACGTATAGACTATCAAAACGTAAAATATTTAAGAAGTTTTAAGTTGTTAGGATTAAGTTTTAGAGAGTTGGGAAGAAAAGGAGTAATGTTATTTAAAAAAGGAAATGATGATAAATATTTTTTAAAATATTTGGAACGTACCGAAGAAGATAAATATGGAATTGATAGACCTTTAAAAATTATAGAAAAAAACAAACACACTAAAGGAAGAAGAAAACAAAATGAAATTTCTACTGATATTGATTTTGTATCCAATGTGGTAAGAGAGTTTAAAGTATTGGTTTACGATTCTAAATCCAGTTCAGAAAAGCAATATCAGTTACAGACAGAAAATAAAAAAGAACAACCCAAAAATTGGATTAAATATAATGCAGGCTTTTGGAAGGAAAATTCAAAGGTTTTTCAGTTTTCTTCAGATATAGAAACTCTAAAGCAATTTTAAGGTAGTACTCCAAAAACCTTATAAATAGAAAAATAGGAAGGTTTTAAAATGATACTATCGTTAAGTCTCTTATTTGTTGATGTCTTTATTTTGAAATTTTTCTAAAATTTTTTTAAGACGTTCTTTGTTTTTAATTTTATCCTTAGCTTTTTTGCGTTTTTTTCTAGCCATAAGTTTACTGTGTAAAGCCTTATTTTTGGTGTTTTTTGGGCTGTTAGATTTAGCCATAGTTTAATTAGATTAAATTTAGAACACGATGATTATTGTATTTTTTTGTTGGTAGATAGTATTAGTTATTTAGTGGTTCGTTTTTGAATCGTATAATTATAAGATAAAAAATAGATTAAATAGATAGTTATAATTTTTTAACGTATTTGGTTACAATAACAATTTGTTGCCCATTTACCTTTCCTTCTATATATTCTGCATTTTCATAATCTAAAGAAACTCTCCTTACAGCAGTCCCGCGTTTGGCTATTAAACTAGATCCTTTAACAGGTAAATCTTTAATAAGAATAACACTATCGCCGGCTTCAATAACAGCACCATTACTATCTCTGTGTATAATTTTATTATCTCCATCGTTATAAACGTTCTCTGTAGCTTTAGCCCATTTTAACACTTCGTCTTCTAGGTATAACATATTTAATAAGTCTTGCGGCCAACTTTCATTTTTTAACCTATTTAGCATGCGCCAAGCAATGACTTGTACTGCAGGATACTCGCTCCACATACTATCATTTAAACACCTCCAATGATTAGGATTTATTATGGTAGAATCTTCAATTTGAGAAGTACAAGTTTGGCAAGCCAGTAAGCATTCCTCTATAGAAACCTTTTTTAAGGAAGGTTTTACGGTATATACTAATAGGTTATTGATACTTCCACACATTTCGCAACTATCATTACTTCGTTTGCGTAATTCTCTTTCAAAATTCATTATTTCTTCTGTTTATAGCAAATGTACTTAGATTCATTTTAATATTTCTAAGTTGGTTGTATCTTTGAAAACTACTAATTCCTAAAACTAGCGTTATGATTTATCGATTTAGAATAATTTTAGACACTCAAGAAGACGTATTTCGTGATATAGAGATACTTCAAACGGCTACTTTGGAAGAATTTCATAATGCGATAACGCAATCATTTGGTTTTGATGGTTCCGAAATGGCATCTTTTTATATTAGTAATGAAACGTGGGGTCAGGGAGAAGAAATTTCTTTATTTGAGATGAGTGATAAAAACTCCGAAGTACGTTTGATGAATGAAACTAGCTTAGAATCGGTTACACATAAAGATCAAACTCGTTTAATTTACGTGTACGATTATCTTACCCTGTGGACGTTTATGGTAGAATTAGCCGATATAGCCCCTAAGGAAAGCGGACAACAATACCCTAATTTGATGTTTTCGTATGGTGAATTACCAGATAGCGCACCAGACAAAAAATTCGAAAGTGAATTAGAGTTTGGCGATGATTTTGATGATAAGGATAATTTTAATATAGATGATTATGATAATTTAGATTTCGATGAAAATTGGAATTAAGAGAGGCTTTGTAGTTAATGTTTAGCTTTATAAAGGAGCTATTTTTTGTTTAGGAATTTTAATAATATATTTTTTCCTGCTAGCATTATTAAGTTTACTCTCTCTTAACCAGGGATTATGTAACTTTAAGTCTTTATAAGTAATACCAAATTGTTTAGCAAAATTAGTAAAATTAGTAACTACGGTATCCACAGAAACTTTATAAGTAGGATTAAGAGTGTATAAATGCTTTTTCTTAAAATTAAATCCATGGGCTTTTGGGTTTTTAAGGATATGTTTTATGGCAATAATTCGAAAAACATACCTACCTGTTTCTTCCCCTAAAAGTAAATCGTAATAACTATTTACTTTTTGTTTATTTAGTCTGTTTTGAATACCAGTATTTCCGGCATTATAAGCAGCAGCGGCAAGTGTCCAAGACCCAAACTTTTCTTTAGACTTTAATAAATATTTGCAGGCGGCATGAGTCGATTTTTCGATATGATAACGTTCGTCTACGTTATTATTTACTTCTAAGTCTAACTCTTTTGCCGTATTTTTAAGAATTTGCCAGAAACCAACAGCTCGTGCACTTGATACAGCCTGTGTTAATCCACTTTCTATTACGGATAAATATTTAAAATCGTCTGGAATTCCATATTGCTTTAGTATAGGCTCTATAATTGGAAAGTATTTGTTAGCTCTTTTGATAAGTAATAACCCGTTAGATTGCCAGTAAGTATTAACCAATAATTCTCTATCCATACGCTCTTTTATATCATTTTTTTCAATAGGGACAGACTCTCCGGCAAAATTTAGGTTGCTAGGCATGTCTATAGCATACACATTGTAATCATTTAAAGGTTTAACTTGAGATTGCGATATATTAGTTTTTTCCTTGTATTTAACAGCATAAATAAAAAAACTAGCACAAGTAATAATTCCAATGAAAAAAATAGTTTTAGAGAAAAACTTCATAAAAAATTAGTGAATTATAGTTGAGTTTTAAGTACTGAAAAGTTAGGTTTAATTACTGTAAAAAAGAAATAACGGAGCTAATAAATTAGCTGAAATTAATGGAAAATAATAAATATTAACGCAAATACTTTTTTACTAACTCAATATACTTTTCTTTAGCTTCTTCAACAGAGAATTTACCCACTTGAAATAACGCATTCAGTTTAAAAGCATTTCTAATCTCTATTCGATCTGAAGGGCGATACATTTGGGTATTTACAGTAGCCTGCTTATAATAAGCGTAAAACTTAAGTTTAATATCTGTAGGGAGAGTTTTAGGGTAGGCGTTCGCTTCGTCTACCGCATCCATAAAGCGTTTATGTAAGTTTTCGTTTTCTGTCATAATTTAATTTATAGTGAAGCTAAAATACTTTCTCCACCACGTACTTTATCACCTAAATTTACATTAATCTTAGTCCCTATAGGTAAAAAAACATCAACTCTTGATCCAAATTTTATAAAACCATTATCAGCTCCTTGTAGTATAGTGTCATTTTCCTTAGCATAACTTACAATACGTTTTGCTAATGCCCCTGCAATTTGACGATATAAAATTGAAAATTTAGAGTCACCAATAACAATAGTAGTTCTTTCATTTTCTTCGGAAGATTTTGGATGCCAAGCTACTAAAAACTTTCCAGGATGGTATTTGCTAAAAAGTACTTTACCTCCAATAGGATTTCGGGTAACATGAACGTTAATAGGAGACATGAAAACAGATACTTGAATTTTATTCTCTTTATAATACTCTTTTTCATAAACTTCTTCTATAACGACTACTTTACCATCTACAGGAGAAAGAATATGTTTATTATTTAAAACTGTATTACGTTTAGGATTTCTAAAAAATTGAAGAATAATTATTAAGAAAAAAGCAAAAATGAGGAATAATACAATTTTTAAAAATAGATGATGCACAAAAAAGTGTGTTAGCAAACTTCCTAAAAGTATTGCTATTACTGTAATTGTAATTATTTTATAACCTTCTTTATGAAACATAGTTAACTATTTGTAAAAACAAAAATACAAAAGGACTAGCATATAACACACTATCTAAACGATCAAAAATTCCTCCATGACCAGGCATAATAGTGCCGCTATCTTTAACACCAGCCTGACGTTTAAATTTAGATTGAATTAAATCTCCAATAGTACCAAAAAAACCAATAATAAGACCATAAATTATCCATTGGTAGAGATTTAATAAGTTGAAAAATTGAGCAAGTATAATACTTGTAATTATGGCAAAAATTACTCCACCTACAAAACCTTCAATTGTTTTTTTGGGAGAAATTTGAGAATATAATTTATGCTTGCCAAACTTTTTTCCCGTAAGATAAGCAAAGGAATCGTTTGACCATATAAGAATAAACATTCCTAAAATTAATATAGGTTGATAACTGCCTGTAATAGAAAAAGGAATTAAGCTTAAAAAAACGAAATTTAGTATTAAATAAAAAATACAAACTATGTATTTTTTTTTCTCGAACATGGGTATAATTCTAATGTATAAAAGATCATACAGTAACATAAGTTGTGTTACTAAAGTAATTCCAAGAGCAATCCATGTAATTTCTTTTGGTATTGTATAAACATGATATAAACTAATAATAATTATAGGAATAGAGAATAGTAAATAATTTTTTAGGTGTATTAACCGTTGAAATTCCCATAAGCAAATTAAGGAAAAAAAAATGACGATGGTTAAAAAAGTGTATTGGTGAAATATAATTCCAAAAATAAGTAAGGATACATATACAATACCCGATAGAAGTCTTTTGCTAAATTCAGTCATATTAAAGATCTTCTATAAGCAATAAATATACATTTTTAGTAGTACTACCATAAGTCATAAAATCATCATTTTGTTTTCCCTTTTCAAAATGTTGTAATGTAGTAATATTACTGGGAATTACACCTGTTTTATTCTTTATTCCTTGCAATCCTTCACTAATATTTCTAATTAACTGGCTGGTATAAGCTACAATAACTAAATGGTCTGGGACTTCAAAAAGTTTTTTTTCTCTAAGTTGATTTGATGATACTAAAATCCCTCCAATACTAGAAATTAAGTACTCACAATTTGATAGGTAAAATTTTGAAGAATTTTTATTTGAAAATGTTAAATTAAAATTTGAAAAATCAGCTTTTACAGAATCTTGAAAACAACATACTTCAGATTTTTGCCAATTATTTTCGATAAGTATTTTTTTAAAAGCATCATGTGCTTCATCCATGTTATCACAATACAAAAACTTACCTCCTTTTTCGGTAAATAAAAGCATAAATTGTTCGTCTACAGGCACATTTTCTTTGGGCATGTATTTACTTGCAACATCTTCAATATTTTTTGGTGAAGATGCATTTACTCTCGCAAATAATTTTTTAAACAAATTCATAAAATAAGGGGCATAATTTTTTCAAATTAGCCCCTAAGTTACATAAAAGTAGATAGGAAATCTACAATATTTTAATTTTACTCTATCTCCAAAGCTTCAGTAATATCATTATCAGCCTTTAAGGAGTTTTTTTCCGTTTTAAAAGTTCTTTTACCAAAAATTTCTTCTAAATTATCTTTGAAAATTACTTCTTTTTCTAAAAGAACTTCAGCTAGTTGAGTTAATTTATCTTTATTGTCTTCTAATAATTTGATGGCTCTTTGATATTGCTCTTCAATAATTACGGATATTTCTTTATCAATAAGCTTAGCTGTTTCTTCACTGTATGGTTTATTAAAATTATAATCATTTTGACCGTTAGAGTCGTAATAAGTAAGATTCCCAATTTTGTCATTTAAACCGTAAACTGTTACCATGGCTCTAGCTTGTTTCGTTACTTTTTCCAAATCACTTAAGGCTCCAGTGGATATCTCGTTAAAAATAACTTTTTCAGCAGCTCTACCGCCAAGTGTGGCACACATTTCGTCGAGCATTTGATTAGGACGTACAATTTGTCTTTCTTCGGGTAAGTACCAAGCAGCTCCTAAAGATTGTCCTCTAGGTACAATAGTAACTTTTACTAATGGTGCAGCGTGCTCTAGCATCCAACTTACAGTAGCATGTCCTGCTTCGTGGAAAGCAATAGCCTTCTTTTCTTCGGGAGTAATAATCTTGTTTTTCTTTTCTAGTCCACCAACAATTCTATCTACAGCATCTAAAAAATCTTGTTTGCTTACTGCTTTTTTGCCTTTACGAGCAGCAATAAGAGCAGCTTCGTTACATACATTAGCAATATCGGCACCAGAAAAACCAGGTGTTTGTTTGGATAGAAACTTAATATCTAATTCTTCTATTTTTTTTATGGGTTTCAAATGTACTTGGAAAATTTCTTCTCTCTCTCTCACATCAGGTAAGTCTACATAAATTTGTCTATCGAAACGTCCAGCACGCATTAAAGCTTTATCTAAAACATCGGCACGGTTAGTAGCAGCAATTACAATTACATTGCTGTTAGATCCAAAACCATCCATTTCGGTTAATAATTGGTTTAGAGTATTCTCACGCTCATCGTTCGATCCAGACATAGCATTGTTACCTCTAGCTCTACCTATAGCATCAATTTCATCAATAAATATAATAGATGGTGATTTGTCTTTTGCTTGTTTAAACAAATCTCTAACACGAGAGGCTCCTACACCTACAAACATCTCTACAAAGTCCGAACCAGATAACGAGAAGAAAGGAACTTTAGCTTCTCCAGCTACAGCTTTTGCTAATAACGTTTTACCAGTACCAGGAGGTCCTACTAATAAAGCTCCTTTAGGTATTTTACCACCTAAGGAAGTGTATTTTTCGGGGTTTTTTAAGAAATCTACAATTTCTTGAACTTCTTCTTTAGCACCTTCTAAGCCAGCAACATTTTCAAAAGAGGTTTGTACATCTGTTTTTTCATCAAAAAGTTTAGCTTTTGATTTTCCAATATTAAAAATTTGACTTCCACCTCCAGGGCCTCCAGCACCACCGCTCATTCTTCGCATTACAAAAATCCAAACACCAATTAGTAAAGCTATAGGAAGTATGGCAACAATAATATCTCCAAAAATGTTAGATTCTGTAACGTAAATTATAGGGGTTTCTGTGTTACTTTCTTTAGCTATAGAACGAATTTGATTTTCAAAATTTTGTAAATCCCCAAATTCAAATTTATAATCTGCTATTTCTGAAGAGGTAGCAGATTCTAGTAGTGGAGTATTACCTTTTTTCTTATGTTTATCTAGCATTTTAGCTTCTTGTGTTAAAAACACTTTAGCTATCCTACGATTTACTATAATAACTTTTTTGACTTCTTTATCTTTTAAAAAAGCATTGAATTCTGATGGTGATATTTCTTTTCTTCCGTTAATACCAGAATCAAAGAATGTAATTGCGGCAAAGCCTAAAATTACAACTGCAATAATCCAAAAGGAATTAAATTTAGGACGTTTATTTGAATCCGTTTTTTTTGTTCTATTTGCCATTAATTTTCTTTTGAGTAACGATTAATAATTGGTAGGAATAATAGTGCTTTTAGCATCTCCCCAAAGGGCTTCAATGTCGTATTCTTCTCTAATATGTTTTTGAAAAATATGAGCCACTACATTTACATAGTCCATTAATACCCATTCAGCATTGTCAGTGCCTTCTATATGCCAAGGTTTATCTTTTAAAGCTTTACTTACTGTTTTTTGGATAGAACTTACTATAGCGTTTACTTGCGTGTTGGAAGTACCATTGCAAATTACAAAATAGTCGCATACTGTGTTTTCTATATCTCGTAAGTCTAAAATGGTAATATCTTGTCCTTTAACTTCTTCAATTCCCTTAATAATTTCTGCAATAAGTAAATCGTTATCTATGTATTCTTTCGACATTCATTTTTTTTTAATAAAGCAAAGTTATTGTTTTTTGGCTTTAAATGCGTTCTTTGCAAATTATAACTCTATTATTTGTGATAAACTTAATCAAAGTTGATGCCATAGACTCTACAAATACTTTCTTAAAAGAAGGAGTACGCAATGGCAGTATCGTAAAACCAACTTGTATTTGGGCAAGAAAACAGTTAAAAGGAAGAGGGCAAAGGGATGCTCTATGGAAGTCGGAGTCGGGTAAAAATTTAACGTTTAGCGTATATACCCCAGTTTCCAAGGATTTAGCAAAATACCCAATAACCATTAATTTGTTAACGGCCTTAGCTATTCAATTAGTTTTAAAAAAACATGATATTCCTAAATTAAAAATAAAATGGCCTAACGACATTATGTCAGCAAAAAAAAAGATTGGTGGCATTCTTATAGAAAACACGTATTTAAATGGCGTATTTATTGGAAGTATAATTGGTATAGGTCTTAATGTAAACCAAGAAATTTTTGAAGGTTTGCCTCAAGCATCATCTTTAAAGAGAGAGACGATGCGTGAATTTGATTTAAATATTTTAATACAGCAGTTGTTATTAGAATTAGAAAAAAGTATTTTAAACTACTCGTCTAAAAATTTCTTTACCACAAAACAAGTATTTGAAGAAGCTTTATTTTTAAAAGGAACAGTAACTTCTTTTAGAAAGGCTTCTAATGGTGTTATATTTAACGGGATTATTCAAGGAATTACTGAAAATGGAGAGTTAAGAGTATTAGAAGAGAATGATAAGAACGTAAATTATTCTCTTAAAGAGTTACAACTACTGTATTAGTCTAGTTAATAATTCGATTAAATTGTTAATTTTACGATAAATATCACAATAAATGTCAGCATCAAAAAAAGATTATAAGCGTATTACAACTAAAACGCTAGTGGAAATGAAGTCTAATAAAGAAAAAATTTCTATGGTTACAGCTTATGATTATACAATGGCTCAAATTGTAGATGGAGCGGGAATTGACGTAATTTTAGTGGGAGATTCTGCTTCTAATGTAATGGCAGGGCATGAAACAACGTTACCTATAACTTTGGATCAAATGATATACCATGCCTCTTCTGTAGTTAGAGGTGCTAAACGTTCTTTGGTTGTGGTAGATTTGCCATTTGGGAGTTATCAAAGCGATCCAAAAGAAGCATTGCGTTCTGCTATAAGAATTATGAAAGAATCTGGAGGACATTCTGTGAAATTAGAAGGAGGTACTGAAATTAAGGATTCTATAAAAAAGATTTTAAATGCGGGGATTCCTGTTATGGGGCATTTAGGGTTAACCCCACAATCTATTTATAAATTTGGGACTTACACGGTTAGAGCAAAAGAAGAAGCGGAAGCAGAAAAATTAATGAAAGATGCTTTGTTTCTTCAAAAAGCAGGGTGTTTTGCGATAGTTTTAGAAAAAGTTCCTGCAAAATTAGCAGAACAAGTAGCCTCTCAATTAACAATTCCTATTATTGGTATTGGAGCTGGTAATGTGGACGGACAGGTATTAGTTGTTAATGATTTACTGGGGATGACTAATGAATTTAATCCTAGATTTTTAAGACGTTACCTTAATTTGCACGAACAAATAACAGGAGCTATAAGCCAATATGTAGCAGATGTTAAAAATGAAGATTTTCCTAGCGAGGAAGAACAGTATTAAATTAGTATAAGTTTAAAAAAACATTTTTGATTATACGTTATGTCTAAATTGGTGTTAATTGTTATACCTGCAAAATGTTAAAATGAAA
Organism: uncultured Aquimarina sp.; assembly: GCA_938011245.1. Taxonomy (GTDB): domain Bacteria; phylum Bacteroidota; class Bacteroidia; order Flavobacteriales; family Flavobacteriaceae; genus Aquimarina. Next base: position 20,742 of record CALLUJ010000021.1, read on the forward strand.
AATATTATTAAAGCGGTTAAGATAAATCAAAGTAGTGTAAGAGACCGTTACAAAGCTAAAAATCTATGTTTTTTATCGTTTAATGGTTGCTTTAAAGTATTTGTAACTTTATAATAAACAAATAAGCCTTCTATTTTAAGTCTTTTTCATTAATCAAAGCAGTCCAAATGCTAACTAAACCATCTTCAACCTGTGTCCAAATAGGACGTATTATTCCATTATAGGCATTAATATTATTATAATCGCCAAAAAAATTAGCTCCTTTAGGATTAAATGGAGCTTTGGAAATTAGGTAATCAGAAAAAGTTTGTGCACCATTTTTTGAAACAGAAAGGTGTACTTCAATAAGTGACGATTTGGGTTTTGTTTCTTTATAATAGACAATATAAATATACCCTGTTTTTGGATCAACACTCATCCAATTAAAAAAGTGATGGGCAAATTCTTTATCAGAATAAATAGTTTTTGGTGTTGACCAAGTATTACCCTCGTCAGTCGATTTGGAAATAAAAATATCAGTTTGATTATCGTTTAATTGACTACTCCAATTTAAATACAAAGTACCCTTTTCTTTAGATTCAGATAAATCAATACCCATTACAGGAAAACCATTACAACGAGTAATATTTTTAATATCGTATTTCCAGCCATTAGGTTGGTTTGTAATAGGGAACTCCTTAGACCAGCTTTTGCCATTATTAGTGCTTTTTGAAAACCAAATTTTAGCATCAAAAGCCCAAGATACATATATATTAGTTCCGTTACTAGCTAATGTAGTTCCTTCAGGAGTTAAATCGTCGTCTAAACAATCGCCTTCGTGGCTTCCTATTTGAATAGGAGTGGACCAACTAATACTTCCATTAGTAGATTTAGAAAATAAAATTCTAGAATGATTATTGGGGTTAAAACTATTATAAGCATCAAATTCAGTCCAAGCAACATATAGTTCGTTATTATTAGATGGATTAATCAAGGCCCATTGCTTATCTTGTTGTTTAGGAGTGTTTAGTCCTATACCCGCACCTGTATTCCAAGTAGTTCCATTATCGGTGCTTTTTTGAACTACAATACGATCTAAGATATGGTTGCTTTTCCAATTTGTCCCCTCTGGGTCGCTTAAATGAAAATAATAAAAAGTACCGTTAGTATCCGCAACAACCGTAGGATCTCCCCAAATACCATATTTGGAGCGTAATTGTTTAGTAGTCCAATGTATTCCTCCGTCTTGGGAAGTATGCACATAATCCAAAACACTACCTGCAACCAAATATTGCGGATTTTTAGGATTAATAAAAATACTGGGTTCGCAAGGTCCTAAGGTGTTTTTAGAAGTTTGTTCGTATATTTTCACATTTTTTGGACGGTACGTAGTATTAATTGTATTTTTAGGTGTTGAAATTACTTTTTTTATGCTACATCCAATTAAGGAAAACGTTAGTGTTAGAAGAAAAAAATGATTCATTAAATTTATGCCGTTTAATTATAAAAGTAAGCAATTTAAAAGCATACCCATAAGTATATTTCTATTAGTATTAAGTATTAGTATTACTTCTTTCTCTATACATAAATATTATGTAAGTATTTCTAAAATTGAAATTAATAAAGAAGAGCAATTACTAAAAGTGTACTCTAAAGTCTTTGTAGACGATTTTGATAAGGTACTGTCAGAAAGATACAATTTAGAAGTAACCAATTTTGATGAAACAACAGATGCAGAAAATCAACAAATAGCCGTTTATTTGAATCAGAAAGTAAAATTAGCGGTAAATCGAATACCCGTAAAGATAAATTTTTTAGGATGTCAATTAGAGAATGATTATTTATATCTATATTACGAAGCTCCTTTTAAAAAGCAAGTTCAGCGCTTGGATATTGAAAACACTTTATTAATGGATTTATTTACAGAACAACAAAATACAGTAGATGTAACCTTATTAAATACAGTGAAAAGTGTACATTTAACACATCAAAACATTAAAAAAACGCTCTTTTTTTAGAAAAAAACATGAATATATATAAAAGCACATTACAACATATCATTACTTCGGGAATAATTATTGTAAATTTAATAACGCTATCGGCACAAGAAAAAGATAGTATATCTCATAAAGGGCATATTAATCAAGGTAAATTTCGCCAACTATATAACGAGTTTGCTACGCCTAATGCATATAGAAACGCCTCGGGAGCTCCAGGATATAAATATTACCAACAACAAGCCGATTATAAAATTAAAGTTACTCTTACCGATCCACAAGATGGAACAAACCCTAAACTTACAGGGTCGGAGATTATTACCTATACTAATAATTCGCCAGATAAATTAGATTTTTTGTGGTTGCAGTTAGATCAAAATAAGCGAGCTAAAAATTCTAAAACCCCTTTAATTAATGGCAAAGTGATGAATCCTTACTATTTGCCAGCAGCGTTTACTTCAGCATTTTTGAAAGAGCGTTTTGATGGAGGATTTAATATTACTAAAGTTTCAAATAATTCTGGACAAAATTATAACTATACCATTAATCAAACAATGATGCGTATAGATTTAGCGACCCCTTTATTACCAGGAAAAAAGTTAAATTTAAATATAGATTGGTGGTATAATGTAAATGAGCATATTCCGGGAGAAGATAGATCAGGCTACGAGTTTTTTAAAGAAGATGGAAATAGGGCTTTTGTAATTGCACAATTTTATCCTAGAATGTGCGTATATAACGATGTAGAAGGCTGGCAAAATGCTCAATTTTGGGGAGATGGTGAATTTGCATTAAATTTTGGCGATTACGAAGTGGAAATTACGGTTCCAGAAGACCATATGATAGAGGCTACGGGAAGACTTCAGAATAGAAAAGAAGTATATTCCAAAACAATGATGGAACGTTATGAACAAGCTAAAGAAAGTTTTGTTAAGCCTGTAATGATAATTACCCAAGAAGAAGCTATCGAAAAAGAAAAAACAAAAGCAATAGCAACGAAGACATGGAAATTTAGAGCTAAAAAAGTACGAGACTTTGGTTTTGCAAGTTCCAGAAAATACATTCACGAGATGATGGCTGTAGATGTACAAGGAAAAACCGTAATGGCAGTTTCTATGTATCCTAAAGAAGGAAACCCGTTGTGGGAAGAATACTCTACAAAGGCAGTTAAACAAACGTTACAAACGTATAGTAATATGACGTTTCAATACCCATATCATAAAGCAGTTTCAGTTAACTTTAGGCAAATAGGAATGGAATATCCTATGATTTGTTGGAATTGGGGGCGTCCTAAAAATGGAAAGTATTCTGCTAGAGAACGTACGTCTATGATTGGTGTTGTAATCCATGAAGTAGGACATAACTTTTTTCCAATGATTGTTAATAGCGACGAAAGACAATGGGGATGGATGGATGAAGGCTTGAATACCTTTTTGCAATATTTAACAGAGCAAGAATTTGAAGAAGATTTCCCTAGCAGAAGGGGGCCTGTTAAGAATATTATAGAATATATGAGTGGAGACCAAAGTAAAATAACTCCAATTATGACCCAGGCAGATAATGTAATTCAATTAGGAAATAATGCTTATGGGAAGCCTGCTACAGCATTAAATATACTACGAAATACAGTTATGGGACCAGAGTTATTTGATTATTCCTTTAAAATATATGCTAACCGTTGGAAATTTAAGCACCCTACTCCAGAAGACTTTTTTAGGACTATGGAAGAAGCTTCTGCAATGGATTTGGATTGGTTTTGGAGAGGTTGGTTTTATACTACCGATGTGGTAGATGTTTCGGTTAAAGAAGTTAAAAATTATTATGTTTCAAATAAACCCAATGCTTACATTAGGAAAGTAATGGAGGAACGAGGTATTCCAGAACACCAATTAATACCCTTAGTATTTCCGGTAGCAGAAGATAGTGAGGACTTTAAAAATGTAGATACTAGTAAATCCATTGTGGAAAATTCGAAACATTTAAAAGATTACTTATTTGATAATTTTACAGCAGAAGAGCGTGCTAAAATGCAAAGTCCTAATTTCTTTTATCAAATTACTTTTGAAAATAAAGGAGGTTTAGTAATGCCATTAATTGTAAAATACACCTATGCAGATGGTACTTCAGAAACTATTAAATACCCAGCTCGAATATGGAGATTAAACGATAAAAAGATTCAAAAAGTTATCCCTGCTATTAAAAAAATAGTAAAAATAGAAGTAGACCCTAATGGAGAAACAGCAGATATTGACACTTCGAATAATATGTGGCCAAAGGAAGCTGTAAAAAGTAAATTCGATCAATTTAAAGAAAAGCAGTAAAAGATGAATACCGAAGCTTTGAAGTAACCTATAGGTAATTTTAAAAATCCTCAAGAATATAATAATGAAGTTATCGAAAAATGGATTTCTGAAATTGAGTTATTTCCGAGACGAATTTCAAAGCTTACGGCGTCATTAAAAAACGAACAATTAAATTGGAAATACAGACCCAATGGTTGGAATATAAAACAAATAGTACACCATTGTGCGGATAGTCATTTAAATAGCATTATTCGATTTAAACTAACATTAACAGAAGATTTACCAGAAGTTAGACCTTATTTTGAAGATCGATGGGCAGAATTGATAGATGGAACATCTAATAATATTTCAGATTCGTTGTTGTTAATTAAGGCTTTGCATAATAAATGGGTGCTTCTTTTGAGGAATGTAAATTCGGAAGAATTGCTATTAAAGTATATCCATCCCGAGCATGGGAAACAATTTTCTTTGCAAAAATCTATAGCGATGTATGCTTGGCATTGTAACCACCATTTAGCACACATACAATTAGCTTTAGAGGCTAAAGGCAGGTATTGTGATTAAATGTAGAGATATCCCTTCGAGATTGTAAACCAAATTTTGTTTTTTAGGTATATAAATAGGAACATTCAAAAATACCGTTGTTTATCTAAATTTTGTATAAAAAAGGAATTAATATTAATTCCAAACACATCTAGAGATTCTTCTGTAATCTCTGAATGTTTCATTCTTAGAAACTTACATTGTACGAAGGGGAAAGTTTGAAAACCGTAGATTTTCATTAAATAAATTAGAATTCTAACAAATACCTCGCACGCTTACATAGAGGAGATTTATTTAAACTATTGTTAATTTGTTTAAACAGATGCACCTTAGTGTTTTAGTTTTCCTTACATTTAAAATAAATTGACTTGATTATGAAAAAAGAATTTAGCTTTATTGTAAGTTTTTTTATGATTTTTTTGGTGTACACACAAGAAGTGATACCCGTTGATACTACTATAGATTCTCCTATAAATAGTACTTTTTATTACGGATTTGAAGCTTCAGGGAGTACGGCCAAATGGTCTACAAGTCAATTGGACATTTGGTCAGTCTCTACAAATAAAAAAATACAAGGTGCGCAAAGTTTAAAAGTATCTATACAAAGTAACGATTCTGCTATCCAAAGTTTTGTCACCCATATACCGTTTCTAAAGTAAGAAGTGCAGCTATTTCTAATACAGAATCTATGATTATCGCAAGTAGTTATGAAGGTAGGGTATTAGGAATTAATTATACTGGAGCTATTGTTTGGGATACTGCTTTAATAGCCTCAGGAGATGCGAAGCCCTTGTTTACAGCAAATAACGATCTTTTTTGTGCTGATTTAAACAATGATGGAATTGAAGAAGTATTAGCAGCCAATGCCGATGGTGTTTTGTATTGTTTAGATGCAAGAACAGGGGCCTTGCTTTGGGACACCAAAGGAATTTTACAAATTAACAATGTAACACCTATGTATGCGGTTTGTGTTGTAAAGAAACAAGGAATACCTTATGTAGCTTGTAGTAACTATGATAATAGTTTGTATTATTTAAATGCAAACGGAACATTTAATAAAGAAGTTAAATCTAGTACCTATTCTAGACTTAGAGTGTTCGGAAACTTTGAAAAAACATTTTTTAAGTCAAATGTACACATGGCTAATTTTTTAAGACCTATTCCTGTAGATGTAGATGTAGATAACGATAGATTGGGTATGGTAGCAAGAAACAACCATATGCAAACCAGTGGGTTGTTTTACCAATTTGAACCTTTAGAAAATTTACCCATTCAAATTAATGGAGCAAGAACTAACGATGGAGTAGAAATTGTAGCCAAAGTGCCTGTAGGAGATATGCGAGTGGTTAAAAATCCCGTAGATAATAAGAATTTAGTCATTTTTGGAAACAGTGCACAAAGTATTAATTCAGGTTCCTTTACCTTAAATCCTGATATAGACAATTACACCTCTGCGACTAATATAGGAACAGAAACCATTAATGGTACATTAATAGATATTAGAGGAGTAGGATATGCCGATGCTTTTGGATACAGAGTCCCCCAAACAGAGTTAGTAGATACAGCTTCGGGTCAAATTTATGTTACTTTTTTTGGATCTGATGCCATTATTCAAGACCCTACCAATTTATCTAATTATAGAAGAATACAATCTACCTATTCTTATAATGATATGTGGAAAGATACCGTAACCGATAGAGTATTATTAGCCGGTAGTCAATCTGGAGGGAGTTGTGTTCATGTAATTAATACGATGGACAATAGTTGGGAAGATGCCTATGTAAATTTAGTACCTCCAGGTAAAATAACGACACTGTTAAGAAATGTGGCCGCTATTAAAAACAGCGTAAGCACTTTTGTAAAACCTAGTTATGAAACTCCTGAGACTCCTAACAATGTAATTTTTGCCACAGGGCTTAGTAACAGAACCAGCATACCAATAGAAACTTTATTGCTAATATGGAAGCTATAGACCCTGTAAATGGACCTAAAGCGTTAAATAATGTATTTAGTCAACGATACAGAGTTTGGGATAGGACTTCGGATATTAGAAGCGTAACCTATCAAAATAAAAGAGATAGGCGATTTACGTATATAGAAGATGGATGTGATCAAACAGCAAATCCCAGATGTCAAAGAGATTATGATGCAGTAACTACCATAAGAATAGATGCGTTAAATAGCAACCCTAATGGAGTTTCTTTTTGGGGTGGTCACGGAAACGACCCATCTCCATTTTCTCAACAAGACTTAAGATCTATTATGGAAGCAGATGTTGCGAAAAAGAAAGTATTCATCTATCCAGAATTAGAATCTATTACTGATGAGTTTGGAACTTTTTTAGATGATTATCTGTTTGAGATAGCAGATACTATTAAAACCTATAACTTAAATACCAACATGCATATTAGAACCAAACATACGTTTTGGCAAGGGTCTATTCATTTACCTATTTGGAATCGAGTATTGGCAGGAGATTATGCAGATATTTTTGTGCCTACTATGGAAGAAACCACCGATAAATCTATGGAATTAAGTGTAGCGGCAAGAATGGGGGTATGGATGTCAGGTGTTTTTAATCATTGGGGAGTTCGTAGTGTAAACGATAATTTGTCTTACGATAGAAGTAGACAACACTCTCATGCACAAGCTAAAAACCACGTATTAAGACAAACAGTGTACTCATTAGCGAATGGAGCAACACATTTAAATAATTTTGATACGTTTGATACCGAGGTAATGAGACTTCTTTTTGAAATGGTGGCTAAAGGTGTAATTTATGTACCTCAAAAAAATGAATTGTTAAGTATTTCTCCTGTACACTTGAGTATTGTAAATCCAGATTTAGATTACATCCACAAATCATCTTCTGTTAAGTTTACTACTAATTTTGATAAAAATATTGGAGAAGAAAGATTTGTTTTTGGGAGATTAAGTGCAGCCTTTGCAGGAGCTAAAAATACGGAATACGATTTTTCTACCTATGCAGCAGGTGCGAATGATAGAAGGCTGAATTTTTTACCGAGATACAATCACGGAATGGTATTAGTTACACCTCCTAATGTTGATGGAGTTAATAAACCTACGAGAGGACTTTTAGAAGATCATATGCACCCTTTTTATACCGGTAAAACCAAAGAATATTTTACAGACGGTAAAAAATACTATTCAGATATCAATCAATCGTCGTCTTTTGAGCCAGATAGTAGTTATTATTTAACCATTAAAAACGATATTGAAACCAGTGCAAACTTATTGCCTATTACCGTATCTGGGGATGTTTCGTGGGTGGTTGCACAAACCGATAAAAATCATTTAAGATTAACATTAATAGATAACGGGTATATCAATCCTAAAGGAGGAGTTGCCAAAGTTAAAATTAACGCTTCGGAAATTAATGTTAATAATATTAGTAATATTTTGAATTCAGGAGAATCGTATAGTGGGGCTTCAGAATACGATATAACAATACCTTTAGGTGGTTTCAAATTCTTTGATGTTACATTGAATAACGAATATTTCTAATTGACAAACTAATTACTATGAAAAATTATCTATACATAGCAATACTTATGTGCTGTTCTTTTTTTAAAATAAATGGACAAACAGCTATTCGTAGCAATATAAATACGCCAAGTTCTAGATATACATTAGAGGCGAATACAGATTACGATATTTATTTAAAAGCTTATGTAGATGCTAGTGCTACTATAGAAGGTTTTACCACAACTTTTAATAATGAATTTCCTTTAAAATGGGAATTTGATAAGTTTGAAAAAGATAAATGGGTGTTATTAAAACATAGTTTTAAAACCACTAGTGAATTAGTAAACCCAATACTTCAAATAGAATTATTATCTAATAGTTTACTAGAAGAAGGTACAGGAGTATTTTATATGGACGATATTAGAATTGTTGAAAATAAGACACTAAACATACAGCCTGTATCTTTTGATAATGAAATTAAAGTTTATCCAAACCCAGTAAAAGATAAAATACTATATATAGAAAATTTAAAAAATATAGAGAATATTACACTATATAACCTAAATGGAAGCGTAATAACAACAGAACTAGACTTAAAAGAAATAAAAGATGGAGTAGAAGAATTCGATTTAAGCTTTTTAAAAAGAGGCGCTTACATCCTAAAAATTACTACTCAAAAAGCTAAAACGTTTAGAAAAGTTATTATAGATTAATTGATATTTGTATAGTGTTATTACAATAATTAGAAAAACGAAATATTAGTTATAGTTGGAAAAGAAAAAGAATATTACCATCTCAAAAAAATAAAGACTAAAATAAAAACTACCGAAAAACTCTGGATCTTTTTTGGCATCCATACAGCTAATGCTCTGGAAATAGGTAGAAGGATATATAATTGCCAAGGGAAAATAGCAACCTAAATTTAAAGAAATTTAAAAAAAACAAGGGATAATTACGTCTTGTTGATTCTAAAAATGAACATGCAAAGCAAATATTAACTACAAAAAACAAAACTCAAGACTTGAAGCTCTCAAGTCTTGGGTTTTTTATATCTATTTTTTTTGAACAGCACTATTTTCTAAATGTGCCTTTAAATACCACTTAAAAGTGGGATAATTATCTTAAAGTTGTAACTTAAATGCACAACAAGTTAGTTACTTTAGTCTTCTTACAATATATTACCTGTTAAAAGACGTTGCTTCCAATTAGTCCATTTGTATTTTTTAGCGAATACAAAAAGTAGAATAGGATACATTACAAGTAAAGGCATTAATATTGCCACTCCAGGTTCTGGTTCTCCTAATTGTTTTAAAATAGCAGGAGTTTGAATTACAGAATAATCTGCCGTTACTAAAAGAGCTGTAATTAAATTATTAGCAGCATGGAAACCTAAAGCTAATTCCATCCCATCATCCATAAGAGTTAATATTCCTAAAAATAAACCTGTTCCTATATAAAATATTTTAGCATAAATTCCTAAAGCATCAACTTCAGGATTAGTAAAATGTAAAGCGCCAAAAATTAAGGAGGTTAAAAGTAATGATATACCTCTATTTTTGGTTAGAATTCCAAAGCCTTGTAATAAATACCCTCTAAAGATGAACTCTTCGACACTAGTTTGTATAGGCATTAAAGCACATGCTATAAGGCATAATATTAAAAAAGGTTGTAATTGAAAATTCCATTCAAAACCTTCCGGGTTAGAAAAATATTCTAAAAAGGTAAATCCAAATATTAATATAGATAATAGTCCGAAGGAAAATAAAATGCGTTTCCAAGAAACACTATTTCTTGCCGTAATTAACGATTTAAAGGACTGTTGATGAATGCGTAAACATATTAGAATACCTGTTAAAGCAAAAACAAACATTAAAAGGGCATAGAACAGGGTGGTATTGTGGTCTAAAATTCCCATTAAATCTTTTTGCGGAGTGTTTTGCAATTCTTTCCAACCAGTTGTAAAAATATTTGTAATAGAATTTTCTTGAGAGGTTTCATCAGTTAATTGAGACCCTTTTTTATATATCCAAGCTATAGTTAAAGGTATTTGCCCAATACTATAAAAAAAGGTAATAATTACCACGCCAATAGTATATCGCCACCATTCCGTTTTAGAAAATTGCTGTACTTGTTTTAAAAACATAAAAAAAATAAAAATTCTATGCTAAAATACAATTATTAGCGAAACGTCTTTATATATTTGCAGCCAAATAGAGAGGTGGCCGAGCGGTCGAAGGCGCACGCCTGGAAAGCGTGTAAACGGCAACGTTTCGAGGGTTCGAATCCCTTCCTCTCTGCAACGATTATCCAAGATCTAAATGTTAAGATCTTGGATTTTTTTATGTATAAATAATAGTAAATTATTGAAACTTAATAGCTTTTATAGGAGCTATTCTCGATATAATCATAGATGGAATCCAGAGTACTAGTACACATATTACTAGCGTCCCTATGTTTAACATAATTATATGTGAAAAAGTAATATATACGGGTGCTGACTTCACGTAATAATGATCTGGATTTAGAGTAATAATCTTCAAAAAATGCTGTATAGCAATTAAACCAAGCCCTATGATATTTCCCCATACTAATCCTTTTAGAATAATATAACTAGCATTATATAAAAATACTTTTTGAATGGTTTTATTAGGACTGCCTAATGCCTTTAACATTCCTATAAGTTGTGTGCGTTCTAAAATTAATACCAAAATAGCAGTAATCATATTAATAATGGCTACTAGTACCATAATCCCAATAATCCCAATAATATTAAAATCGAACATTTTTAACCATTGAAATAAATTGGGATATTTCTGTGGGATAGAAGTACTTTCTAATTCAGAAGGAATATTCACGTAAACGGCATCGTTTAAAATATCTATTTTGGAAAAATCGTCTATAAATACTTCAAAAGCACCAATTTCATCCTTTTTCCATTTGTTAGTCTTTTGAATATGTCTAATATCGGCAAAAATCAAAGATTCATCAAATTGATTGAAGCCCGAATCGTAAATACCTACAATACGAAACGAACGAAGATTGTATTTAATCTCGTTTTTTAACAAATAAGTAACAGCTTTGTCGCCTATAGTTAATTCTAAACGGTTTGCAATATGTTGTGATATTAAGATTTCGTTGTTTAGCGACTCTTTAAAGTTAGGAAGTCTTCCAAGTACTAAAAATTCTTCAAATGGAGCCCAATTATAATCTGCACCAACTCCTTTAACCAGTATTCCTTCCGAGTGTTTTTCGGTTCGTATAATTCCAGCTTTAGAAGCAGTAGCTTGAATATGAACTACCTCTGGCATAGAAGTGAATTTGGGGTAAAAATCTTGTTTTGTACTAATTGGTTTTATAGAAACTTCACTTTGATTGTTGTCAAAATTCGAAATTTGAATATGACCATTGAAAAGTGTTATTTTTTCACGTATTTTACGCTGTAAACCAAGACCTGTTGCTATAGATATAAGCATCATAACCATTCCTAAAGCAATTGCTATAATAGCAATACGGATAATAGGTGCAGATATCGATTTAGAAAAAGTTTTTTCTTTAATTAACCTTTGGGCTATAAAATATGCAAAATTCAATGTTGAAAATTCAGTTTAGATACTTCAAAAATACACTATTATTACTCATTTTAATGTTAGTTTCTTGCGGAAAAGCAATAAGTTCTTCAAAGCAGGAGAATACAGTATTTAAAAATCAATTTTCTTCAGAAATAGAAATAGGAGCTTCTCAATTACCTGCATACCTACCATTATTAAAAAACAAGAAAGTAGCTTTAGTAAATAACCCTACAAGTATTGTTTTTAATTCTAAAAAAAGAGCAATTCATTTGGTAGATACTCTATTAACGCATAGTATTAATATTGTAAAAGTTTTTGCCCCAGAACATGGTTTTAGAGGAAAGGCAGATGCCGGAGAAGAGATTAAGGATGGTGTAGATGTAAAAACTAATATTCCTGTTATTTCTCTTTATGGGAAACATAAAAAACCTACTGTAGAATTGTTAAACGGTATTGATATTGTTGTTTTTGATGTTCAAGATGTAGGAGCACGTTTTTATACGTATATATCTACGTTAAGTTATGTAATGGAAGCCTGTGCAGAAAACAATATCCCTGTACTTATTTTAGACCGTCCTAATCCTAATGGACATTATGTAGATGGTCCTGTGCTACAACCAAATTTTAAAAGTTTTGTAGGATTACACAAAATTCCTATAGTACATGGAATGACTATAGGAGAGTACGCAAAAATGATAAATAATGAAGGTTGGTTAGCTAATAAAGTACAATGTAACCTTAGTATTATAAAAATGAAAAATTACCATCATCAAAAAAACTATTCATTACCTATAAAACCATCCCCTAATTTACCTAATAATATTGCTATAAATTTATACCCTAGTTTGTGTTTGTTTGAAGGAACAGTAATTAGCGTAGGAAGAGGTACAGATAAACAATTCCAAATATATGGTAATCCTTTTTTAAACAAAAGTACTTTTAGTTATACACCAAAGCCTAATTTAGGGGCTAAACACCCTAAACACGAAAATAAAGTTTGTTACGGAGAGGACCTATCAAATACACGAAAACTCAATAAAATATCGTTACGTTGGTTAATAGAAGCTTACCAACAATATCCAGATAAATCTCACTTCTTTAATTCTTTTTTTCAAAAGTTAGCAGGCTCTAATTTATTACAAAAACAAATTGAGTCAGGAATGTCCGAGGAAGAAATAAGAAAAACTTGGCAAAAAGAATTAACTACGTTTAAGAAAATTAGAAAACAATATTTATTATACAAGTAGTATAATTTAAAGTTTACCGTCTTCTGTTGCTCTTTTTTTGAGTTTTATCTAAATAGGCTTTTAGTTTATCTATGATTACAGAAGTTGCAGGGCATACAATGGTGTTTTCTAAAGTAATGTTTGAAATTTTATGAAATTTCTTTCTATTGGTATGTGGATATTCAGAACAAGCCTTTGGACGAACATCATAAATTAAACAATAATTATCTGCTGCTAAAAATTCGCATGGAGCTGTTTTGAAAGATTTTGAGTTGTCATTTTCTATAGCTACATATTTAGTTTCAAAATCGTACACTTTCATTTTAAGATGTTTTGCTATTCGTTCCGAATCTCTATCCGTAATAATTGGAACCGTAGTTTTACAACAATTAGCACAATTTAAACAATCAATTTCTTGGAAAGTTTCCTCATGTAACTCATGCATTTTTAAATCCAATCCTTTAGGTGGTTTTTTTTGTAATCGATTTAAAAATTTTTTATTTTCAAGTTTTAAATCCTTAGCGCGATCTTGAATATCTTTTAACTCATCTTCCATATAGCAAAGGTAGCATTTCCGTATTACATCCGTTTAAAAATGATTATTTTTGAAAAATGCAATATGATATCTTTGGAGAAGCTATAAAAGCTTATTTTAAAACAAAGCAAGAACAAATTATTACTGTAATTAACGAAGATTTTGATGATGATGAAATTAAAGTATCCTATTTGTTTAGAGATTTTAATGAAATGCCTGCTCTTGAACAGAAAGCCTTACAGTTGGCAGAAGGAAAAATATTAGATGTAGGTTGTGGAGCAGGAAGTCATACTTTATATCTTCAAAATTCAAAAAAAAAGTGGGTAAAAGCAATCGATACATCGGTTGGAGCAATTGATGTATGTAGTAAAAGAGGAGTTGTAAACGCATTGTGTAATAATTTTTACAACCACAAAGGCAAGTACGATACCTTATTACTATTAATGAATGGTAGTGGAATTATAAAAAAGCTTGAAAATTTTAATACTTTTTTTTCTAAAGTAAAAGAACTCTTAAATCCTAACGGGCAACTATTAATAGACTCTTCCGATCTTATATTTCTTTTTGAAAATGAAAAAGGAGAATATTGGGTAGATGCTTCTAAGGGATATTATGGCGAATTACAATACCAAATAAGCTTTAATAATCTGATTTCGGAACAATTTGACTGGTTATATGTAGATTTTAATACGCTAAAAAGAGCGTGTCAATTACACGGTTTTACTTGCGAGCTTGTATTAGAGGGCGAGTATTACGATTACCTAGCAAGAATAACCTTATTGTAATTACATAAGCACTAATTAAATTTTGTACTAAATATTCAGTATAAAACTTAATTAGTATGTAAGGAATTTTATATATTTAAAACTAAACCTGTAACATGTTTTAATACTAGAACAGTTATAATATTGATTTTTATGCTTCATTTTTTAAAAAATACTTTTTTACTTTCTGCTATATGTATCACTATTTTTTCTTGTAATGATGATGATGCGACAAACAATAATAACCAATTAATGGCTCCAGGTGCATTTACACCTACATCTACCGATTTATTTAATGCAGAAGGAACGTCTATAAATATTAGAGAATTACAAAGGAGAAATCCAAACTTTAGAATAGAAAATTTAGAAAGCACAGGTGCTTCTAATGTTGATTTACTAACGGCAAATCAGTATAGAAGCATTACGTTAGAAGTTGTTTCTATTGAAGGTTCAGAACCTGAAGAATCTTCTATTGAGAGTTTAATTGATTTTATAAATCAACGTTTACATAAACCAGATGGAGTAAATGTAATTAGAAGAAGTATAGCTAGTCCAGGTTTAAGAACATATTCTACAAGGCAAATTTTTGAAGAAATTGAAATTCCTTTTCGAACCCAATTTAATAATGATAATAATTTGTCTATTTTTATCTTTTTTGCAGATGCCGATAATGAAAATACAGTTTTTGACCCTCAAATGACTAATGCTATTTTAGGTACAGCTTATTTTAATACATCATTTGTAATTTATAAGAGTACTTTAAATAGGGTAGTAAACAGAAGTCCTAACAAGTTGACAGATGTAGAGGCAGGAACATTAAGGCATGAATTTGCGCATTTATTAGGTCTTGTTAATATTGGAACAGAGATGGTAATTCCACACGAAGAATTTCAAAGAAATGAAAATGGAGAAATTATTCGGGATAGTCAAGGTGATCCACAAGGGAATGGACATTGTAATGTTCCTAATTGCTTAATGGAAGCAAATTCTAGATTAATTAGAGATATGATGGGAGGTTTAGAAGTAATGGACTTAGATCCTTTATGTATTAGAGATTTACAAAATATAGGAGGGAAGTAGGAGGTTAAAAAAGTACTCTGTTGGAGTGAGAATAAATGTTCATTTTGTTCTGTTTAGCAAAACCAATTAAACAAATTTTAGATGCGTTGGCTATGTCTACTGCTAAATTAGTTGGAGCACCAATTGCAAATACTACTGGTATTTCTGCTTTAGCGCTTTTTTGCATCATTTCGTAGCCTACTCGACCACTCATAACAATAATAGTACTGGAAAAATCTTTTTTATTTAAAAGCATATTGCCTATTACTTTATCTAAAGCATTGTGTCTACCAATATCTTCAAAAAGAGTTAAAAGATTTCCTTCAAAGTCAAACAAACCACAAGCATGTATTCCTCCTGTGTACTTAAATAAAAGTTGGTTTTGCTGTAATTTTTCTGATAAAGTAGTTAAAACGGTTGAATGTATTTTTTTGGTTTCTACTACAGGTTTATAAGCATTTGTTAATTGTGTAATTAATACTTTGCCACAAACGCCGCAGCTTGAATTCATTATAAAATTCCTAGCTAATAATTTGTCATTTACAATTACAGATTTTAAAAGTGTAACTATCATCCTATTCTCATTAGCTTCTGTATCCTGCGAAGAATTACAATAACGTATCATACTTACATCGTTAATGGAAGTAATAATTCCTTCAGCATATAAAAAACCAATAACGAGAGCTTCGTCATCTCCTTTACTCCTCATGGTTATACTAATAGGTTTTTCTGTATAATTGTGTCCATTAAAATAATTTAATACTATTTGTAGAGGATCCTCCGAAGCTATTAAATCAGAAGTTTGTTGTACTTGTTCGGAAGTTACTTTGGTAACTGTTACATTTGTTAGCGCAATTGATGCCATAAATAGTATAATTAAGATGAAACTGACCGAAGAATTAGTAAGCTACTTGGAGAGTTTTTTAACCACAAGACGCAAATTAAAAAATCATAAGGTATTAGACGAAAGAACGTATCATTTTTCTGTAGCCATAGAAGATGTTTATCAATTGCATAATACGAGTGCCGTAATGAGGAGTTGTGATATTTTTGGAATTCAAAATTTACATGTTATTGAAGAGCGTAACGTAAGAACAATAGACCGAGAAATAGCTATGGGTGCACAAAAGTGGGTAGATATTAATAGACACCACACCACTAGAGATTGCGTAAATGTACTTAAAAACAAAGGCTATCAAATTGTAGCAACTTCTCCACATGGCGAAAATAACGTAATACTATCAGAATTTGATTATACAAAAAAATCAGTATTCTTTTTTGGAAAGGAAGATACTGGATTAAGTGATTATGTTTTAGAAAACTCGGATGTACAATTAAAAATTCCGATGTTTGGATTTACAGAAAGTTTAAATATTTCAGTATCAGCTTCTATTATTTTACAAGAAGTAACTCGGAAATTAAGAGAAAGTAATATAAATTGGAAGTTAACGCCACAGGAACTTTTACAAAAACGCTATGAATGGGTATGTAAAGTTTTAAAAAGTCACGAACAAATATTGGCTAGGTATAAAGAAGAAAATTAAGAGTTTAAATCTACTTTACATATGGCCTTATTTAGTTACTAAAGTAAGTTAAACTTTAAAATACGGAAGGCAATGACACCCTCCGTATTTTATTACATAAACTTATCTAACCCAGGAATATTAGGGAGACCATCTTTTGCAGCAGCCGCTAATTCACTTTCGTTAATTTGGGTTGCTTTGGCAATAGCCTTGTTTAAAGTTAAAATTAAATAATCTTCTAGTTGTTCTTTATCTTTTAGTAATTCGTTAGCAATATTAATACTTTTAATATTTCTATTTGCAGTAAGCGTTACTTTTAATAAACCATCACTACTTTGTTCGTCTATTAATACGGTATTTAACCTTTCTTTTGTTTGGGCAACTTTTTCCTGAGATTCTTTCAGTTTATTCATCATGCCCATCATATCTCCAAACATAGTTTTTAATTTTAGTTATTGTTTTTAGTATTTCAGTTATTTAATTAAGCCTATAGCCTTTAGACGTTCAAATAAAAAGTCTCCAGCTATAATATCTTTATAAGCTTTTGGATTGTTAGAGTTTATACAATTATCTAAACAATTTAAAGGCATGTCTAATCTAGGATGCATAAAAAAAGGAATAGAATATCTAGGCTCGTGCCAACTTTTTTTAGGAGGGTTAATAACACGATGTATAGTAGATCGTAGTTTATTATTGGTAAGACGTTCTAACATATCGCCTACATTAATCACAAGATCATTTTTATTAGGAATAGCATCCACCCATTCATTTTGTTTATTTAGTACTTGAAGCCCACCAGTAGAGGCTCCCATTAATAATGTTATTAAATTAATGTCACCATGTGCACCTGCTCGTATAGCATTTTCAGGCTCAGAGGTTATTGGAGGGTAGTGTATAGGTCGTAAAATACTATTACCATAAGAACACCACAGATCAAAGTAGAATTCTTCTAAGCCTAAATACAAAGCAATAGCACGTAATAAAAATACTCCTGTTTTTTCAAGCATTTTAAACGCTTGCATTCCTACATTATTAAAATTAGGGATCTCTTTTACAATAACATTAGCATGATATGCTTTACTGTATGAAATATTAACATTTGGTTCTTGGCCAAAATGCCAAAACTCTTTTAAGTCGGCTTTAGCATGTCCTACAGCCTGCTCTTTGCCAAAAGACGTGTAACCTCGTTGTCCGTGTAAATTTTCTATTTCATATTGTTGTTTAGTTGTCTTTGGTAAATCAAAAAAAGTTGTTATTTCAGTATATAAATTGTGGGTTAAACTTTCTTCTAAAAAATGATTTTTTAAGGAAATAAAACCAATTTCCTCGAAAGCGTTTCCAAGATTAGTTACAAATTGTTGTTTTTTAATAGGATCTTTAGATAAGAAAGCAGATAAATCTAAACTAGGAATATAATTCATTTAAAAGAGTTGTTTTAATATAAAGTTACTGTTATTTTTTTAAGAATAACAGTATAAAATTAGTCCTTACAAAAGTAAGATGTACTATAATTTTACTTCTTATCGAAGTACTACTTTTTCAATAAGATTTTTTTTTAAAGCTTCGTTAAGGTTGTCCTTTATTTTAGAAACACCATAGCTTAATTCTTCCCTAAGCACAGACGAGTTTAATTTTACGAACAATGTACCATTTTGAAGTTTTAGACCATTAGTATATTTATTAATAGCCGGTCCCATAGTACTGTTCCATACGTTTTCAACTTCTATTTGATGAATCCCTTTTTCTAATTTGTTATGAGCAACAAAGTCTTTTAGTACCTCATTAAGTCTTTGGTGTTCATTGTGTCTTCTTTGTTTTTTCATTCTATGGTAATAGGAGTGAAAGGTTTGTATATGTAATTTACTTTTTCTTTACTTTGAAAAATAATACGATTAGAAGAAGCTTCTATAAGTTGTTCTTCCCAGCTAGCATATTGGTTTTTGTAGTGAAAAAAAATTGCGTTACCTCTTTTAATAACTTTAAAGGACTGTAAAATATTATTTCCTTTGTAAACACCTTTAAACGATGGTTTTAGTTTTTTTCTAAACCCAGTACTATCATTCTTTATATTAAAATAATCTACAAAAGCATTAAATTTATAAGGCTTTTCGAGACCATCTAAAGTAACCACATTATCTATTTCCCAATAGCCGTTAACGAAGTCTATAGAAATTTCTTTTGAAGTGTTACAATTCAAAAAAAATAACAATAAGCAAATGTAATAAAGGATTTTTTGCATTTATAAGAGTTCAAAAATTTTATAAGATTTAGTAATTTTTTTAACAATATCTTCGGTGCGCTTAGGGTGAGTATCGCTAACAAATATTTGTCCAAAATTAGCATCGTCTACTAATTTAATAAGTTGTTCCACACGAATTTCATCTAGCTTGTCAAAAATATCATCTAGTAATATAATAGGAGGAGCTTCACTTTGTAATAATATAAAATCAAATTGAGCTAACTTTAAAGCAATAAGAAAAGACTTTTGTTGTCCTTGGCTACCAAACTTTTTAATAGGATAATTAGAAATATTAAATTCCAAATCGTCTTTATGGACCCCCGAACTGGTATATTGCAATACACGATCTTTAGCTAAGGTTTGAGATAGTAACTCTAACATGTTGTTATCGTGTAATTTGGATTGGTAATTTAAAATTACACTTTCGGCATTATTAGTAATGTGTTTATATCGTTTTTGAAAAATAGGGGTAAAATCTCTTATGAAATTAGTTCGAAATTGATGAATTTGAGACCCAAGCTCGTGCAATTGTTCATTATAAATTGTTAAATTCTCTTTATCAAAAGTGTGATTAAGAGCAAAATACTTTAATAAAGCATTACGTTGGGCTATAGTTTTGTTATATTTAATTAATAAGTGTAAATAATTAGTATTGGTTTGGGATAACACACCATCCATAAATTTTCTACGAGTAGCACTACCTTCAATAATTAAGTTATTATCTGCTGGCGATATAATTACTAGGGGAAGAAAACCAATATGGTCACTTATTTTATCGTAGTTTTTTCCGTTACGTTTTATGGTCTTTTTTTGTCCTTTTTTAGCACTAACAATTACCTTTTCTTCTCGATTTTCTTTGCTATACATACCTTCAATCATAAAAAAATCGGCATCATGATTTATGTTTTGACTAGTAATAGGATTAAAATAGCTTTTTCCAAAAGATAAATGATAGATTGCATCTAATACATTTGTTTTTCCTACACCATTCTTTCCTACAAAACAATTAATTTTTGGATCTAATTCTAAATGCTTTGAAATAATATTTTTGTAATTGACTACGGAAAGTGATGTTAACTTCATTATGAAAAATTACAGAAAAACAAAGATACATTTTCTCTAACTTTTGTAGTCTCGATTTTGGTATTACCTTTGTTTAAAAATTAAGAAATGAAGTATTTTTTGTTTGTGCTAATGGGATTAGCTGTGGTGACTATGGTTTTTAATACTACATTTTTAGATTTCGATAATTTATTTATAGGGCAAAGTAAAATAGCAATAATAGCTATTTTGGCGTCTTTGTGTGTGTTAATTATTGCTTGGATATTGTTAATTGCTAAGGTTATCGAAAAAAGAGAGAAGGGGCAATTGTAAAATATTGGTATTATTTTATATTTTGCTCTAGTTTTAATACTTTTTGTATCATTTCATCTTCGCTACTAAGAATTTGTAACCCAACATTGCTAGAAAATAATTGATTAGCCATCTCAGCTCTAATATTTTTTCTAATAGAAGCATTTGCATCAACTCCAATAAAACTTAGCCCTTTTTTGGTAGCATAATTTTTAAAGTTTTTAAGTAATGTATCAGTAATTTCTAAATTTTTCAAATCATTACTACTAAGGCTATTGTAAAACTTTCTGTTAGTATCAAGTTCTTTAAAAACAAATTTGCTTAACACACCAGTATATAATGTGTAATCTAAAATCTCCAAATTGCGTTTAGAGCTTTTAGGGATATAAAAATCAGGAATAATACCACCTCCACCATATACCTTTTTTCCTTTTCGTGTTTTAAAAACCAAACTATCGTTTACTTTTAATTTAGTTGAGTCTTGTAGTTCACCATTCTCGTAACGCTCTAAATATTCTTTGTAATAAGCTTTTGTTCCTTTGTTGTAAGGTCTTTGTATAGATCTTCCAGTAGGTGTATAATATTTTGAAACGGTAAGACGTATTTTACTACCATCCCCTAAACTGCGTTCTTGTTGTACTAAACCTTTTCCAAAAGAACGACGACCAATAATAATACCTTTGTCGTTGTCTTGTAATGCTCCAGCTAAAATTTCGCTAGCAGAAGCCGAGTTTTCGTCGATTAATACGTATATTTTCCCTTCTTCGAAATCACCTTTAGAAGTAGAAAAAACCTTCTGAGTTTCATTATTTCTATCCTTAGTAAACATAATTAAGTGGCCGTCTTTAAGAAAATCGTCTGCAATTTTTACAGCAGGTCTAACGTAACCGCCTCCATTTTCGCGTAAATCCAGAATTAAATTTTGGATTCCTTTCTTTTTAAGGTGAAGTAGTGCTGTTTTAAACTCGTTGTGAGAAGTTTCTGCAAAACGTTCTAATTTTATATACCCTAACTTTTTAGTAACTAAAAACGAAGCCTTAACACTTACTATAGGGACGTGGTCTCGTTTAATATTGTAATACAGAATTCCTTTCTGAGGTCTATAAATTTTAAGTTTTAAAGTACTTCCAATAGCCCCACGAAGTTTCTCTTGTATGTTTTTATTAGTGCTATTTTTTTTACCATATAGGGTATCCAAATTAGATATAAGAATGCGGTCTCCCGAAAGTATTCCCGCTTTGTCACTAGGTCCATTAGGAATCGTGTTAATCACAGAAAGCGTATCTTTATTTACATAATACTGAATTCCAATTCCAATAAATTCACCTTGCATTCTATTAGTATCTGAAGGAGCTTCTTTAGAAGAGATAAAGGTAGAGTGTGGGTCTAAACCATTTAGAATTCTTTCAATAGTTGAGTCAACAAGACTATCGGTGTTTATAGGATATACGTATTCATCATCTATAAAATCAATAAGTCTGTTTAATTTTTCTTTATTTTTATTAGATGTAAAACCAAGTTGTCCAGTAACTCTTGTTAAACGATTGCCAATTCCAAAACCAAGAGTTAGCCCGATCATTAAAAATAAAATATATCGAGTAATTTGCATTTATTCTGCGTTTATTTCTTGGATATGGTTAATTTTTACTCCGGCTTTATTTAAAAACTTTAGGCCGGAGTCGTCTTTATACCCTGTTTGATATACAACGCGCTCTATTCCTGCTTGAAAAATAAGTTTACTACATTCCTTACAAGGGGAAAGAGTAATATATAATGTAGCTCCTTTGCAAGACTGGGTGGATCCAGCAACCTTGGAAATCGCATTTGCTTCGGCATGAAGTACATACCATTTAGTGTATCCCTCTTCGTCTTCACAGGGGTTTTCAAAGCCAGTAGGAGTGCCGTTATAGCCGTCAGAAATAATCATTCGATCTTTTACAATAACAGCGCCAACTTTTTTACGATTACAGTGCGAAAGTTTACCCCATTCACGAGCAATTCGTAAATAGGCCTTATCAAATTTAAGTTGCTTTTGTTTCGGCATATTGCAAAACTAAACTATTCGTAAAATTTTACAATTATTTAGCGAATAATTAATTTAATATAAAGAATATTTTTCTTTTTAAATTTAGAAAAAGAAGATACATAAATATATTGTTCTTTTTAAAGGAGTAAGTGTAAAACTTGTTTATAACTAAAAAAAAGTTGTACATTTGCATCATTGAAAATGAAAATGATATTGAGGGGACATAAAGTCCCCTCTTTTTATACCGAAAAATGTTAAAAAATAAGGTAGAAGCATTAATTGAGGAGGCGCTTAAGGCTAATGAAAGTTTATTTTTAATTAATTTTGAAATTAAGCCCTCTAATACAATCGAAGTTGTTATAGATGGAGATAAAGGGGTTAGTGTAGAAGATTGTATTGCTATGAGTCGTGCAATAGAACACAATTTGGATAGAGATGATGAGGATTTTGCACTTCAGGTGATGTCTTCGGGTATTACGGAGGGTTTAGTACATAAAAGGCAATACGCAAAAAATTTAGGAAGAACGATTGCTGTTGAAACAGCTAATAATAAAATAGAAGGAGAACTTATAGCTACTACAGCTTCTCACTTTACAATCGAATGGAAAGCGCGCGAACCTAAGCCTATAGGCAAAGGCAAAGTAACGGTTACTAAAAAAGCAGATATTGCTTACGACAATGTAAAAAAGGCTCATGTAGTTGTAAAATTTAATTAAATCTTATGGAGAACATTGCACTAATAGACTCATTTTCGGAGTTTAAGGACGATAAATCAATCGACCGTGTAACGTTAATGTCAATATTAGAAGAGACTTTTAGAAGTGCTCTAAAGAAAAAATACGGTTCCGATGATAATTTCGATATTATTGTTAATCCAGATAAAGGAGATTTGGAAATTTGGAGAAACCGTGTCATTGTTGACGATGGAGAGGTAGAGGATGAAAATCAAGAAGTATCGATATCTGATGCAAGAAGGATTGAAACCGATTTTGAAGTAGGAGAAGATCTTTCTGAAGAGGTGAAACTTATGGATTTGGGACGCAGAGCTATTTTAGCACTTCGTCAAAATTTGATTGCTAAAATACATGAGCATGATAATACCAATTTGTATAAACAATTTAAAGATTTAGAAGGCGAAATTTATACCGCAGAAGTACATCACATTAGGCATAAAGCAGTAATATTGTTAGATGATGATGGAAATGAAGTAATATTGCCAAAGGAGAAACAGATACCTTCGGACTTCTTTAGGAAAGGTGAAAATGTAAGAGGGATTATTGAAACGGTAGAATTAAGAGGGAATAAGCCTGCAATTATTATGTCTAGAACATCACCTTTGTTTTTAGAAAAATTATTTGAGCAAGAAATTCCAGAAGTTTTCGACGGACTTATTAATATTAAAAATGTAATGCGTGTTCCAGGAGAAAAGGCAAAAGTAGCTGTAGACTCATACGACGATCGTATAGATCCAGTAGGAGCATGTGTTGGTGTAAAAGGTTCCCGTATTCATGGAATAGTTCGTGAATTAGGAAATGAAAACATAGATGTAATTAATTACACAAATAACACACAGCTATATATTACTAGAGCCTTAAGCCCTGCAAGAGTTACTTCTGTTAAATTAAACGAAGAAACAAAGCGTGCAGAAGTAATGTTGAAGCCAGAAGAGGTTTCCAGAGCAATTGGTCGTGGAGGGCACAATATTCGTTTAGCAGGAATGCTTACAGGATATGAAATTGACGTGTTTAGAGAAGGAGTAGAGGAAGATGTAGAATTAACAGAATTTTCTGATGAAATTGATGCTTGGATTATTTCTGAGTTAGCAAAGATTGGTTTAGATACTGCTAAAAGTGTGTTAGAACAAGATGTTAAAGATCTTGTAAAACGTACCGATTTAGAAGAAGAAACAATTATTGAAGTTGTAAATATATTGAAATCTGAATTTGAAGATTAATCAATTAATTACCGCAAAATAATATAGTAGAATAAAATAGTTTTTAGATTAGAAAGGCATTTATGGCTGGAAATAACAACATGAGATTAAACAAGGTTTTACGCGAATTCAATATCTCGCTGGATAGGGCTGTGGACTTTTTAAGTTCTAAGGGACACGAGATTGAAGCAAGACCTACTACCAAGATTTCTTCCGAAGTCTATCAGTTATTAACTGATGAATTTCAAAAAGATAAATCTAAAAAGGTGGCCTCAAAAGAAGTAGGTGAAGAAAATCGTAAAGAAAAAGAAGCGATTCGCCAACGAATAGAGAGTGAGCAAGAACAAAAAAGAAAAGTTTCTCAAGAACGTGAAGTTGTAAAAGCTCGTGCTGCTCTTAATGGACCTAAACAAGTAGGGAAAATAGACCTAAACAAAACTAAGCCCAAAGCTAAGCCCAAAGCTTTAGAGGAAGAAAAGGTAAAAGAGATTCCTACTACTAATGTAGAAAAAACTAAGCCAGTAGTTGTAGAAGAAAAGACGAAAGAGCCAGAGGTGTTTTCTAATCGACCAAAAAAACAATCTATTAAAATAACGGGTAAAGCAGACATAAATACTTCTAAAAAGAAAGATGTCGCAACGCAACAAGTTAAAGGGAGTAAAGATATCTCTAACAAAGATGATAAAAAGAAGGTGGTAGCTAAAGAAACACCAGTTGTTTCAAAAGAAACGCCAAATACTTCTACTACAGAAACAGCGGAAGGGATTGTCGAAAGTGAAAAAGTAGAAACCCAATATCAAAAATTAAAAGGACCAAACCTTACAGGTCAAAAAATAGATTTAACTCAATTTAAAAAACCAGAAAAGAAAAAAGACGATAATAAATCTGCTGATAATAAACGTAAGCGTAAGCGTATTAGCAAACCAGGGAATTCAAATCAAAATTCAGGAGGAAATAGAAATAACAATAACAGAGGAGGTGGAAAATTCCAACAACGAGGAAAAAGAGCTCCTATAGTTAAAGAAGAACCAACAGACGAAGAAGTACAAAGACAAGTACGCGAAACTTTAGAGAAACTTCAAGGAAAATCATCTAAAGGTAAAGGAGCTAAATATCGTAGAGATAAAAGAGATCAACACCGTCAGAAATCAGAAGACGATTTAGCGGCACAAGTAGCGGAAAGTAAAGTAATTAAAGTTACAGAATTTGTTACAGTAAGTGAAGTGGCTACAATGATGGATGTGGGAGTTACCCAAATTATATCGGCGTGTATGTCTCTAGGGATGATGGTGACTATGAACCAACGTTTAGATGCGGAAACCTTAACTATTGTAGCAGAAGAGTTTGGATTTACTGTAGATTTTGTTACAGCAGATTTAGAACAAGCAATAGAAGAAGTTGTAGATGCTCCAGAAGATTTAACACATAGAGCCCCTATTGTAACTGTAATGGGACACGTAGATCATGGTAAAACATCACTATTAGATTACATTCGTGAAGAAAATGTAATTGCAGGCGAAAGCGGAGGAATTACACAACATATTGGCGCTTATGGAGTAACTCTAAAAAATGGTCAAAAAATAGCCTTCTTAGATACTCCAGGTCACGAGGCCTTTACAGCAATGCGTGCACGTGGAGCCAAAGTTACCGATATAGCTATTATTGTAATTGCAGCAGACGATGATATTATGCCTCAAACTAAAGAAGCAATAAGTCATGCCCAAGCCGCAGGAGTACCTATAATTTTTGCGATTAATAAAATAGATAAACCAACAGCAAATCCAGACAATATTAAAACTAAACTTGCTGCCATGAATTTATTAGTAGAAGATTGGGGTGGTTCTATTCAATCTCACGATATTTCTGCAAAAACAGGATTAGGAGTTGAAGAGTTATTAGAAAAAGTATTATTAGAAGCGGAAGTATTAGAATTGAAAGCCAATGCAGATAGATCTGCTACAGGAACTGTTGTAGAGGCCTTTTTGGATAAGGGAAGAGGTTATGTTTCTACGGTATTAGTGCAAACAGGAACATTACGTATTGGCGATTTCTTATTAGCTGGTAAAAATAGTGGTAAGGTTAAGGCAATGCATGATGAGAGAGGGAACCGTATTGAAACGGCAGGGCCTTCTACTCCGGTATCGGTATTAGGTTTAGATGGCGCACCGCAAGCGGGAGACAAGTTTAATGTAATGGAAGATGAAAGAGAAGCAAAAGATATAGCTTCTAAACGATCTCAATTACATAGAGAGCAATCCGTACGTACACAGCGCCATATTACCCTTGATGAAATAGGTCGTCGTATTGCACTTGGAGACTTTAAAGAATTGAATATTATTCTTAAAGGAGATGTGGATGGTTCTGTAGAAGCATTAACAGACTCTTTCCAGAAGTTATCTACAGACGAGATACATGTTAATATTATACACAAAGCAGTTGGTGCTATAACAGAAAGTGATGTGTTATTGGCTTCGGCTTCGGATGCTATTATTATAGGGTTTAATGTAAGACCTGCCGGGAATGCCCGTACAGTAGCAGATAATGAAGAAATTGATATCCGTATGTATTCTATTATATACGATGCTATTAATGACTTGAAAGACGCTATGGAAGGAATGCTTTCTCCAGAAATGAAGGAAGAAATTACAGGTACAGCCGAAATTAGACAAACTTTTAAAATATCTAAAGTTGGAACCATTGCAGGATGTATGGTGCTTACAGGGAAAATATTCCGTAGTTCTCAAATTCGTTTAATTAGAGAAAGTGTAGTAATTTATACAGGCGAACTTTCTGCTTTAAAACGCTTTAAAGATGATGTGAAAGATGTAGCCAAAGGATATGATTGCGGTATGCAAATTAAAAATTACAATGATATTAAAGAAGGTGATATTATTGAAGCTTTTGAAGAAGTTGCTGTAAAAAAGAAATTAAAGTAATAAATATTATTTAATTATATAGAAAAGGCTGTCTGGAAAGACGGTCTTTTTTGGTTTAAAATAAAAAAATGAATTGTAGAGATGTTAAAAAGAAAATAACGAAGTTATTTTCACAAAAGTTTAAGGGAAAGTATTGTTAGTGCAAGCTATTTTAGCGACTTAATTTACTCAATCAAAAACATGAAATTATGTCTTTAACCACACAATTAAAAGAATTAGCGGATCAAATGGCTACTAAAATCCCAGTAGAAGCTCAAGCCGTAATGGAAAACGCTATAAACGATTTAAAGAATTCTAACCTTATAGATAAAGCATTAAAAACAGGAGATGTATTACCAAATATTGTATTGCCTAATGTTAAAGGAGAAGCTATTTCTCTTCAATCTAAATTGAAGTCTGGGAAAAAATTAGTTATTGCTTTTTATAGAGGTGGGTGGTGTCCGTACTGTAATGTTGAACTTGTAGCTCTACAAAAAATACTCCCTGAAATACAGGCAAAAGGAGCAGAGCTTATAGCAATTACTCCAGAGTCTCCAGATAATTCATTATCTACTACAGAGAAAAATGAGTTAACTTTTGAAGTACTTACAGATAAGGATAATAAAATAGCAAACTCTTTAAATTTAGCATATCAATTACCAGAAGAATTAAATGTATTATATAAAAACTTTGGTATAGATCTAAAAGAAAGTCAAGGTAATACAGAAAAAACGCTTCCAATAGCAGCAACCTACGTAGTAGAAGCTTCAGGAAAAGTAACCTACCATTTCTTAAAAGAAGACTATAAATTAAGAGCAGATACAAGTGATATTTTGAATGCTATATAGATTTTTTTATGAAATTAAATCCTTAGAAATAAAAAATAATATACTTAAATGTGTTAAATTGAAAATATCGTGGATTATAATTCACGATATTTTTTTTGATTATTTGGATGTATATTTATTCTAATGTTTGGCAGTATTCAAAATTTTGTATAAACAGAATTTCAGAGGATTTAACTTTTTTATAGATAAGTCCTTTTTTTTAATATAGCTAAGAATTGTTTTATGTATTGTGTGTAGTTATATATTTAATGTATCACATAAATTTGAGTATTTGCTGGGGAGTATATCTTTTTGTTACCAACAATAAAAAAATCTCGCAAAAGACCTATCATTAAAAATACTGATGTAAATTTGATTCAATTACGAACCAAATATATTGATTATGGTAAGACAGAGCATTTCCTTCACGCAACCAAATGATGAATGGTTAAAATCACAAGTAAATAGTAAAGAGTATTCTAGTAAAAGTGAATTAATTAATGATTTGATTAGACAAGCTAGAAATCAGCAAACTGAAATAGATTGGATTAGAGCTAAACTAGATAGAGCTGAACAAAGTGGATTTACAAACGATTCAAAAGAAGATATATTAGCTGAAGCAAAATTAAGACTGAATGGCTAAATATAAGTTAAGTAATGAAGCCAAAGAAGACTTAATAAGAATCTATAAATATGGAGTTAAAAAATTTGGAGAAACTCAAGCCGATAAATATTTTGATTTATTCTTTGAGTACTTTGATACTGTAGCAAATAGACTGTTCTCTTTCGAAGCTGTGGATTATATAAAAAGTGGATACAGACGCTGCCCCTGTGGAGTTGATAATATTTATTACAAATTGAATAACAACAACATTGTAGAAATAATGGCAATTGTAGGAAGGCAAGATTTAAAAAAGGTTCTTCGAATAAAATAACTGTTGGTAACACTATATAAAAAACATAGGGCATTTATATTGCTTAATCGAAAGTTGGCTGTCTATTTGCGAGGTCGCTAAATATAAAATTTGGCGTTTATAACAGAAAAGATAAAAGCAAAATTATTTATATTTAGCTAAATAATAAACAGAAACGATAGTGCTTACCTACTGCCCTACGTTCCTTATACTTAACGTTACAAAAAGTCACTCAACAAACTTAAAAACACATTTATAATAAGTACGTTATGGTTTATATTTATAAAAACAACACAAACTAAAACGCAATGTTTAAAGCCAAGCTTTTCATTTTTGAAAGAGAATACGAAGTTCTAAAATTTGAAATTCGATACAGTCAGAAAATAGACGCTATAG
>CALLUJ010000022.1 GCA_938011245.1 uncultured Aquimarina sp.
AGATAATCGTTGTGCTTTAAAGTAATCGATACATGATTTTTCATCTGGAAATTGTTTGTGGAAATCAGATAAAGTCATATAGAATTTTTAATCTAATTTAAGACTTAAAAATAGAAAAGACCAAAAACGGATAGTCATAATAAAGGAAAGTAGTAAATTGCAAATGGAATAGGTTTTTTTAAACATACTTCGAGTTAAACATTATTTTATAGTAAGAAAAGCCGATAAATGAAGACCAATTAGCCAATACTGCCTATAAAAACTCTTTATTAGCATAGACCAACTAATAACAATTTCGTACTTTTGTTATTAAAATTCAATCTAAATAAACGTGATTATCAATTTAGCTTCCTTAAAAAAAGGACAAATAGCCATTATAACCTCTGTAGTAACAGATAAAATTCCCTTGAAATTATTAGAAATGGGTTGTTTACCAGGTAATGAAGTGCAATTACTACAAACGGCACCTTTTTCGTGTCCTATGTATCTTAATGTAAATGGATCACATTTAGCTATACGCAAAGAAGTGGCAGAACAGATTGAAATAGAACTCGTATAAATTTTGCAGCAAATTTAATGGCAAAGCAAATTAATGTATCCTTAATAGGAAATCCAAATACAGGAAAAACCTCCGTTTTCAATTTATTAACAGGGCTAAACCAACAGGTAGGGAATTATCCAGGTATTACAGTAGAACGCAAAGCAGGAATTTGTAAATTATCTAGAGGGGTAAAAGCACATATTGTAGATTTGCCAGGGACATATAGTCTTAACGCTTCGTCTTTGGACGAAAATGTAGTTATAGAAGTATTATTAAATAAAAAAGATAAAGACTACCCAGATGTAGCAGTAGTAGTAAGTGATGTAGAGAACATTAAAAGAAATCTACTATTATTTACTCAAATTAAAGATTTAGATATTCCTACCATATTAGTAATTAATATGGCAGACCAAATGGAAAGAAAAGGGATTACCATCGATATTCCGGAATTAGAAAAACGCCTTAGCACTAAAATTGTGTTAATGAGTGCACGAAAGAAGGAAGGGATTGAAGAATTAAAGAAGAGTATCGAAGGATATAGAAAATTACCAATAACACCCTGCTTAAATGCATTTGAAATAGACCCGCCTTATTTTGAAGGGCTACAACGAGCCTTTCCTAAAGAATCGTTATACAAATTATGGTTAGTAATTACGCAAGATGTTAATTTTGCGAATATCAATAGAAATACCATTGCCGATGCTTCGGAGTTTCATACCAAAAAGAAAAGTGAACTTAAGCGTTTACAACAAAAAGAAACGATAAAAAGATATCAGTTTATAAATCAAACATTAAAAGCAACACAAACCATAGACATTAAAAATGCTAAAGGGGTACGTGCCTCTTTAGATCGCATCCTTATTCATAAAATATGGGGTTTTGTAGTGTTTTTTGCAATATTATTATTTATTTTTCAAGCCATTTACGACTGGTCTAGTTATCCTATGGATTTGATTGATTCGGCTTTTGCATGGATGAGTGATTATTTTAGAAGTGTACTTCCTCCAGGGTTGTTAACTAATTTATTAGTAGAAGGAATTTTGCCAGGTATTGGAGGAATTGTGATTTTTATTCCCCAAATAGCCTTTTTATTTTTATTTATTTCTATACTAGAAGAAAGCGGTTATATGAGCCGTGTAGTGTTTATTATGGATCGGTTAATGCGTCGATTTGGACTTAGTGGGAAAAGTATAGTACCCCTTATCTCTGGAACAGCATGTGCTATTCCAGCAGTAATGGCTACTCGTAATATTGAGAACTGGAAACAACGATTAATTACGATACTAGTGGTTCCTTTCACCACCTGTTCTGCTAGATTACCAGTATATCTTATTATTATATCATTAGTAATCCCTACACATCGTATAGGTTGGATTTTTGGATACCAAAGTTTAACCCTAATGTTTTTATATTTTATAGGATTTGGAGCAGCATTATTATCTGCATGGTTACTTAACAAGTTTCTAAAAATTCAAAGTAAAAGTTTTTTTGTGGTGGAAATGCCTAATTATAAAATTCCATTATTCAAAAACGTAATGATTAACGTATTTGAAAAAACAAAAGCATTTATAACAGGAGCAGGAAAAATAATTTTAGCCATTTCTATAGTGTTGTGGGTTTTAGGAAGCTTTGGGCCCACAGAAAAGTTTAGTAACGCAAAAGAATATGTAACAGTACAATATCAAAAAGAGAATTCCGAAGATTTGGAAACTCAAATAGCAAGCTATAAATTAGAACATTCTTATATGGGATATATGGGAAAAGCTATAGAACCTATAGTACGTCCATTGGGGTACGATTGGAAAATAGGAATTGCTATTATTAGTTCTTTTGCTGCACGCGAAGTATTTGTAAGTACATTGGCAACCATATATAGTGTAGGAAACGAAGAGGAAGAAACTATAAAAAACCGAATGGCTTCCGAAATAAACCCTATAACTAAAAAGCCGTTGTTCAATTTTGCTACAGGAATCTCTCTATTACTATTTTATGCCTTTGCAATGCAATGTGCTAGTACTATAGCTATTGTTAAAAAAGAAACTAACGGATGGATGTGGCCAAGTATTCAGTTTGTGTTTATGAGTGGTCTAGCTTATATAACAGCATTAATAGCCTATCAATTTTTGAAATAAGGAGTTTTTATTAAACTTCTTTTAGAGAAGAAAAATAATAAACAAGAGAATAATTTGAATAAAATCTGTTAATAATTAAAGAAAGAATAAAATATAAGAACACTTTCGAAATATATAGACTACTCCTTTAATCTATTTTATTCCGTTAACAATATGTACAAATCAATGCTTAACTTTCAAACCTTATCTGTTTTACTTATTTTTATTGGAGCAATAGTATATCTCGTTAAAAAATTCTTTTGGAAGCCCAATAAAAATAAGAGTTGTGGCAAAGGTAATTGTGGTTGTTAGTCGCCCTATATTTTATCAATTAGCCTATTAAATTACAAGCAGTAATTTTCTTTGTAATATGTGTTCTTGTAAAGTATTTTAAGATTAAGATGTATTCCGACAATAAGGCTACTAAACTTCATCAAATAAGAGTGTTTAGCAGTTCCATTATGTTAATGCCTTACCTTTTGTTATGGTAGAGAATCTTTGTATTACGAAACATAATGGAAATAACATTATTTGTAAATCGAATATAAAAGTATTTTTATCTAAAAAGTAACACGCTGTTTATCAATATGTTGTATGAAGTGTTTTTTTAATAAATTAGTTGTCAGTTAGTTACAAATAATTTTAACTGATTTTAACTAAATAGAATATCCTATTATAAGTAAGAAAACTACTTTATAACATTAGTCAGAAGGTATTCCTTTTAATTTTTCGTCAGTTTACAATAGTAAACCCAAGAGTAGTCCCTACAATATTATTTTATATGACTATCCGTAATTAATCCCAGGTATTAGTTATAGCAGCAACAACCAACCTGTCAAACAAAAGGTTTCCAAAATATCTTCTATTGAATTTATAACAAAACTCGTTGAAATAATTTTGAATATACTTTTCATTAATTACATTGTGATGAATGCCTATGAGCATTTTCTTTGAATTGCTGATTACTCTATTAACCCAGGGAAATTGTTTAGCTGATTTTGACTTATTGGGTTCTACTAATACTAAATGGGTGGCTATGATTTCTTTTAATTTAGCGTAGCCTTTATATCCATCGGATAACACTTCTGTATGCTGGTCTACATTTTCATTTACAGCTTTATTTATAGAGTTTGCTTTTAAATCATCCATAACAATCATCTTTATATAGCCTACACTGCGATCTGGTTTATGCTTATTTTTTTCTGATTTATTTTTGACTTTTTTTGATTCGGTCATTACTAGAACTTTAGATTGTCTTTGACTACCTCTACCTCTTTTTTGAGAAGAATCATCTTCTTTATTGTATTCATTTTTAGAATCTAGTGAAGATTCATCTATTCTTTCAAAAAAACCTTCGTCTATTTCTATATTTCCTTTAAGTTCGTATAATGCATCTCTTTTCCCCATTACTATTCGTAATTTATGCATCATAAACCATACAGGTTCATAACGCTTAAAACCTAAAAGCCTTTGCATTTCTAAAGCAGAAACACTTTTTTTAGTAAATGTCATATATTTTATGCAGAATAGCCAAGACATAAAACTTAGGTTAGAATGTTCCATAACGGTACCGCTCTTCAAACTGAAACTTTTATTACAGTTTTTGCAATAAAAACGAAGTTTCGAATTCCTAAAAGTAAAGTCCTTAAAACTACAAGATTTACAGGTTAAATCAGTAGATAATCGTTGTGCTTTAAAGTAATCGACACAAGATTTTTCATCTGGAAATTGTTTGTGGAAATCAGATAAAGTCATATAGAATTTTTAATCTAATTTAAGACTTAAAAATAGAAAAGACCAAAAACGGATAGTCATAAAATTTTTTGTTTACACATTACAAAAAAACAAAAAAAGCTATAAAAAAAGCCACTAATAACTTAGCGGCTTTTAATATAAATAAATAGATTGTTTTTAAATTAATTAGAAAAACCTACTAGAACTTTATCTCCTTCGATTTTTACAGGATAGGTTGCAATAGCGTCGATATCTCCATTTAAATTAGTACCATCTTCTAACGAAAATGTTTTTTTATGTAAAGGGCAAGCTACTTTTGGGGTTCCTTTGTCATCACCTATCATACCACGGCTAAGTACCATTTCCATTTTATGTGGACATAAGTTTTGACAGGCATACCATTTTCCTATTCTATCAAAATTAAATACAGCAATTTGCTTTCCTTTGTATTTTATACAAGCACCTCCATCTTTAGGGAAATCGGATACCTTAGCAGCTTCGTACCAAGTAGTTACTTGTTCTAATGTAGTGGTTTTATATTGTTTTAGAATTTCTTCCATAGTTGTATTTCTTTAGTTTTAACTGTTTTGAGTAAATTGAAAATAATGATTATTTCCAAGGTTCGGGCATTTTTTGTTCACGTAAAGGAACAAAAACCAAGTTATCATCGTCCTCGTCGCTATTTACAAAATGACTAAAACGTTTCATCATCTCTGGATTTTCAATAGCTTGTTTCCACTCGCATTCAAATTTATTTACTAAAGTTTGCATTTCTTTTTCTAAATCGCCAGCAATACCTAATGTATCTTCTATAATTACTTGTTTTAAGTAATCCATACCACCTTCTAAGCGTTCTTGCCAAGCCGCAGTACGTTGTAATGGTTTTGCGGTACGCATGTAAAACATTAAATAGCGGTCTAAGTACTTAATAACTGTTTCGTTGTCTATTTGTTCTGCAAGGAGTTCTGCATGGCGTGGTGTTGCTCCACCATTACCACCAACGTATAAATTCCAGCCACCATCTACAGCAATTAGTCCAAAATCTTTACCTCTTGCTTCGGCACATTCTCTAATACATCCAGAAACACCGCCTTTAATTTTATGAGGCGAACGCATTCCGCGATAGCGATTTTCTAATTCTATAGCAAAGCTAACACTCTCGTCCATTCCGTAACGGCACCATGTAGATCCAACACAACTTTTTACCGTACGTAAAGATTTTCCGTAAGCATGGCCGCTTTCAAAACCTTTATCAATTAATTCTTTCCAAATAAGAGGTAATTGATTTAAAGTAGCTCCAAAGAAATCAATGCGAACACCTCCAGTAATTTTGGTATATAAATCGTATTTTTTACCAATTTCTCCAAGGTCAATAAGTTGTTGTGGTGTAATTTCACCACCAGGAACACGAGGTACTACCGAGTATGTACCATTACGTTGTATATTAGCTAAAAAGCGATCGTTAGAATCTTGAATAGCATATTCAATATTAGCCGTATTAGCATGGATAGTTGCCATTAATGATGCTATTAGTGGCTTACATAATTCACAACCATGGCCACCGTTTCCATGTTTATCTAGTACTTCATTAAAAGAATGGTACCCTTTAACTTGTATTAAGTCGTATAATTCTTGTCTATTATGGTCAAAGTGTTCACATACGGAATCTTTAACTTCTTTACCTAAAGATTTTAGGGTAGCGTCTACCAAGTCTTTAACCATAGGTTTACATCCACCACAGCCTGTACCTGCCTTAGTGCAACTTACAACATCTCCAAGATTGTTGGCTTCCCCACTTTCTATGGCACTACATATTTGACCTTTGGTAACACTTTCACAAGAACAAATTTGTGCATCGTCGGGTAAATCCATAACATCTCCTAACAATCCACCACCGTCGCCACCACGACTACCTAAAATTAAATCTTCAGGTTCTTCGGGAAGTTTCATTCCATTGCTATAAATTTGGAATAAGGAGTTATAATCCGAAGAGTCTCCAACTAGTATTCCTCCTAAAAGTTTTTTACCGTCTTTGGTAACATTTATTTTTTTATAAATACCATTACGTTTATTTACGTAAGTAATTTCGTCTACTTCTTCTTTAGCATCGTTAAGTGCATCTCCAAAACTAGCTACTTCTGTACCAATTAATTTTAATTGCGTAGACATATCAATGTACTCAGGCATTGTACTGTTAGTTCCAGTAATTTGATCGACTACAACTTCAGCCATATCATATCCAGGAGCAACTAAGCCATAAATCATACTATTTAGTAAAGCACACTCGCCTATAGCATAAATATTCTCGTCGGAAGTTTGCATTTTTTGATTTACTACAATACCTCCACGAGTACCTATTTCTAATCCGCACTCGCGCGCTACAGCATCCCGGGGTCTAATGCCCGCAGAAACAACTAACATATCCACTTTAAGTTCTGTTCCATCTACATATTGTAAACCTTCTATGGCTTTTGAACCTTGTATAAATTGTGTTTGTTTGGATAAATGTACTTTTAGCCCTAAGCTTTCAATTTTAGATTGTAGCATATCGCTAGCTCCTTTGTCTAATTGCCTAGGCATTAAACGAGGTGCAAATTCTACTACATGTGCATTTAATCCTAAATTTTTAACGGCGTTTGCAGCTTCTAAGCCTAAAAGACCACCACCCAATACAGCAGCTTCGGTTTTACCGGCTGCTTTTAATTTTTTAGCGTAAGCTTCTGTAGCTTCTAAATCTTCAATGGTTCTATATACAAAAACTCCTTCTTTATCTACACCATCAATAGGGGGTACAAAGGCAGAAGAACCGGTTGCTAATACTAAAATGTCGTAACTGTATTTTTCGCCTCTATGGTTTGCTACGGTTTTATTGGTACGGTCTATTTCCGTAATCATTTCCGAAACATGTAAATCAATATTATTTTCATTGTACCAAGTGGCGGAGGACATACTTAAATCCTCTGCTGTTTTGCCGTCGTAAAATTCACTTAAGTGTACACGGTCGTATGCTCTTCTGGGTTCTTCACCAAAAACAGTAAGTTTAAAACTCTTATAATTAGGATGGTTTGCTAATTTTTCGCAAAATTTATAGCCAACCATTCCGTTTCCAATTACAATAATATTCTTCATAGGGAAATGTTTACAAGCACAAAAGTACGTATTTATGCATAAAACTACGTATTTATACGTAATTTAATTTGAATATTAATAAGCAAAAAAAGGAGATTGCTGTTTAAACAATCTCCTTTTAAAAAATATAGCAATTAAATTATTTAGCAGGTTCTGCTACAGGTTTTTTCCATTTGAATAAGTTAGGCTTTATAGTAAGCATTACCCATCCCCAGTTTTGAATGTCGTCTGCTTCTCCACCAGCTCTTCCATCTGCAAAGTCGCTATCTAAGAAGGATTGAGAATAACCCACAATTACATTAGCGTAACTGTTAATTTTTTGTTTAAATACTAAGTCAATTGCTGTTCCTAAATAACTATCAACTCCACTTGGGGTTTTTGCAGCAGAGAAATAGTGTATTGCAGGGATAAAACTTGAAGATTTACCTGTTTTAAACACAGCTTTTGCATTAACATCAATTAAACCAACGGTGTTAGCATGGCGGCCTACAAAGAAAAAATCTTGATAACCGTTAAATTTGTGATTAGTACCAAATAAAGGGAAGAAAGAGTCTATTTCTCCATCATCAGTACCATTATCATCACCACTTAAAATTTCCGCTCCTAAACCAATTAATTTTAGAGTTTCTCCTACTTTATATGTACCATTAAGAGAAGCTTGGAATGCTGATAATTCGTTAGAACCTACCTCGCCAAATTGGTAATACGCACTACCAGTTAAACCAAATTTACCTTGCTTATAGTCTCCATATACACCTGTAGTTTGTCTAGAGTTTAAGCCTGCTGTATCAACTCCAGCAACAGACTCGCTTCCTACATCTTGAAAAGTATTGTTTATAAATAAAAAACTACCACTAAAATTATCGGAGAATTTATTGTTTACGTGTAGGTATTGCATTGCTTTATATTGGAATAACGGAACTGCAGGTCCAGAAGCAACAAAAATGTTACCTCCATTGGCAGTTTGTCCTCCATCGGCATTACGTTCTGCATTTTGGTTAAATGCAAAACCAGCATCTAATTTTAAGCTGGATGTTTTGTAACGTAAAATTCCAGCATCATGAGTTCGTTGTTGTTGTGCCCATCCTAGAGCTCCAAAAATACGTTGATCGTCATAACTAATAGTTTGGCGACCAACTTTAGTAGACCATCCTTTTCCTAATTGAATTTCAGCCCAAGCTTGATTTACTCTAAAAGTGTCACCACCATCTCGTGCTAATTGTGGGCGATCTCCCCATACACTTACATCTTGAAAATCTAAGAAAGCAGATATTTTAGAATCTTTATATCCAACTAATAAGGAGGATCGTTGAGATACAAAGGCAGAACCTTCGGCACCATCTAATGCTACATCTTGAAAGCCGTTCCGATATTCAAAACGAGGTCTAATCATTGCATCAATACTTAATTCCTGCGCTGTGGCATTTACAACACTAACTCCTGTTATAATACCTAATAGTAGTTTTTTCATAAGGATAATTTTGTAGTTACTTGTTTATGATGGTTCAAATATAAGTATTAATACTTAAGTATTAACTAAGTATTTTGATTTTTTTATTACTTATGCTTACTACTCAAATCTTTTTTGTTAACTTATAATTACTTAGTTATTTTTGTTTAAACATTAATTTAATAAATGAATACATATAATATATTACTTGTAGATGATCATTCTTTGGTTAGAGATGGGATTAAATCGTTGTTAGCAGATGTAAGTGGGATGTCTGTTATAGGAGAAGCATCTAATGGCGAAGAAGCTATCCAGTACACAAAAGACTTAAAGCCAGATTTGGTAATATGTGATATACGTATGCCAATTATGAATGGTATAGATGCAGTTTCTCAAATGTCTAAGGTGTTTACCAATATAAAGTATATTATGCTTTCTATGCACGATTCGGAAGAGTATATATTACAATCTGTGCAGGCGGGTGCGCATGGTTATTTATTAAAAGATGCAGGGAAAGAAGAGTTTTTAAAGGCAATTCAAACAGTTAAAGAAGGAGGGAAGTATTACAGTGGAGATGTATCTTCCATATTGGTTAATAGTTTAATGTCTGGAACAAGTAGTAGCTCTAATTCTCTAATAGAAACGAGTTCTAAGAAGGGAGAAGAAACAGAGAATATAGACACGACTGCTAATTACAATTTAACTAAAAGAGAACTTCAAATTTTAGAGAAAGCAGTAGCAGGCTTTAGTAATAGGGAAATCGCAGAAGCTTTAGGAATAAGTAAACGCACAACAGAAGTGCATAGGTTTAATTTAATGAAAAAATTAAACGTAAAAAATATTTTAGATCTTAGTAATAAAGCTAAAAAATTTGGACTTATATAGTTAGCAAAATTATAATTTAGAAATAACAATAAGGTTACTTTATAAGTAACCTTATTGTATTAATAATGGTTACTATTATTACTATAGTATAAATTAGGAAGTAATTAATTTAGTGTATTGTATGCTTAATGCCTTAAATAGTTTATTAAGTTCTTTGGTTGTTTTTTGAATGGTATGTATTGAAGGTTTTCCGTCTAAAAAATCGGTTTTATTAATCTTAATATCCCTAAAAACAACTAAGGCATTGTTAATTATTTTTGCTGTTTTGGAAGTGTTAATATTAGTTTCTAGCAAAGTAATTAGCTGGTAATCTAGTTTTTCTACTACCAGTTGTAATGTTTCAAAAATTAAAGGCTCGGCATTTTTAGTAGTTACATTTATCTTTTGAGCTACAAAATATAAACATAAACGTTCAGATAAAATTTCTTGTTTTTCACTAATCGATAACAATTCTTTAAGGTTGGTATTGGTATTAATATTGTTATTGTTATGTATTGTAGCTTCAGTTTTTAATGCAATATATGCTAAGTATGATTTTTTAAGTAATGTATTTGTTAACTGTATAACTTTATTGTAGTTTTTAGTGGTAGGTCTTTTTAGGACATTAACCTTTAGATTTTGCCAAGTTGCGGCTTCGTTATGAATTGTTTTAATAGCTACGTTAGTAAACTTAAAAGGAGCTTTTGTAAGTAATTTAGTTAAATTATTTTCAAATTTAGAAATACTAATATTTAAATTGTTTTTGGTTTTGGGTAGATTGTTATTAAGAACTAGTAACGAATAGTATTTAGTGATTTTTTGAGAAAGTATTCTTTGTTCATTGGCTATATTTACTAAATCAATTTTGGTGGTGCTAGTAAACCCTAATATAGAATTGAACATAAAAAAAAGCATTAGGGTAGTGCAAAATTGAGTAGCTTTCATAGTAAATTAATTGATTGAGTATTTAAATATAGCTTCAAATAGTCTAAAAGACAATGATTTACTGTGTTTTAACAAAACCAAATACCGACAAAAGGTGTTCTTAATCGATAAAGAGTAAAAGCTAAGCTTTAAAATTAATTAAACTTAGACTATGAGGTAATTTTAGTTTTGTCAAAAGAGTTAGGAGAAAATAAAACGAGTATAACGGAATGTTTGTTTTTGAAATGATTCTTTTATGTTGTAACAAGTTTTTTAATGTGTAACAGAGGTTAAATGCTTGTTTGTAGGTTTTTTGCTTATAAAGAGGCTCATTCAGAATATTCTAGACCCTTGTAAATAAGAGGTTTTGTGGTAAATTAATGTAAATAAATCCCCCTAAAACAGCTATTCAGAGCTAAAAACGGGGTTTATCTTTTACATTTCGTCACTACCCTCCGAAAGTTTTCATGGTTGATATAAATTAAGCTGTTAACTACAATAAACAGGCGTTTTCTTTAGTTTTTTATGGGAAATAAGTCCTGTTCGAAGTTTATTATGGTTTGTGGTTTTGCTCTCATTTTTTTGATTCCTTCATTGACCCAGTTACAGGCGTAGTCTGGAGTCAAATAAAAACAAAGGCAAATTCTAATTTTCTCTACAAAATTAGAAAAAGCATGTTTCAAATACTCTATACTCTCTCTTTTTATTACCATCACTTATCGTGGAACAGGCTGGACTTTGGGTTTTACCTAAATTTGCTATAAAGGTCTCTGAAAAACCTATACTAGCCGAAGTATCGTTTAATGTAATACATTTATTGAGCTGTCTAAAAGTTAAAGCTACGAATTGATTGTAAGACCTATATTTACTAAACCCTTCGTCACTTTTATGCTTATCCGCACGGCGAACTAGAAGCCAAGGTGGTACTAAATCTAAAGATTTGTCGAATTAGTGTTCGTATTTTTAGATTACAAAACTAAAATACGGGATTCTTAGGCTTTTTCTAATCTAGTCTTTTGGATGCTAGTACCTGCAAGCTGAAAAAAAGTTCACCGCACGGTAAAGCACATTTCATTTTGCTGGTGCTTCATAAAATAAAAATAGCTTTACCTTCCCCATTGCCACCTAATAATCATTTTAATACTCATTTAATGAGGTATTGAAAATAGTTCTGTACATTAGTAAACGGAATTAAAATTCAAAAAATGAACCGAATAAAAGAGGTTTTAGAACAAAAAGGAATTAAACAAATCTGGTTGGCAGAAAAACTAGAGAAGAGCTACAATATGGTAAACTCTTATGCTCAAAACAGACGACAACCAAGTTTAGAGGATTTGTACAAAATTGCAGAAATTCTAGATATAGATATAAAAGAATTAATCATATCAAACAAAGAGAATAACTAGAATGATAAATAAAAGTAGATTAGAAAACCTAACCAACGAAGTTTGGAAAGGAGCCATTAAACTAAGAGGGAAATTTAAAGCTAAAGATTATCCTTCGGTTATTCTGCCAATGATTATGATTCGTAGAATTGAATGTGTGCTTGAAGAAAATAGAGCCAAATTCAAATCTATTATCATTTCCAAAGACGATTCTTTTGATGATGACAACATAAAAGCACTTTACGAAAAGGATGCTGAAAAGGGAAAAGCAAAACAAGCTGAACTTGCTAAAAGAATAAAGCAATACGAAAAAGCAAAACTAGAGTTTTACAATACGACCAGTTGGACACTTAAAAGCATTCTTGCCGATAGTAGCACATTAGTAGAAAACAACTTCCGTAGTTTTTTAAATGGTTTTAGCGAAAACATAGAAGAAATTGTAGACAAATTTGAATACCGACAAATGGTTACCAAAATGGTAAAAGAAAAACGTTTGTCTCAAATTATCAAATTAGTTGCCGAAGAAGATTTTAGCCCTACTCGGTTATCGAATATAGAAATGGGGTATGTGTACGAAAATCTATTGCAACGCTTCTCGCAAGATGATGCCAAAGACACAGGAGAGCATTTTACACCTAGAGAAATTATTAGAATAATGGTTGACTTGATGGAAATTAACTTTGACCCAGAAACGGCAACAAAAGCAATTTCTTTATACGACCCAGCTTGTGGAACTGGCGGTATGCTTTCCATTGCCAAAGAGCATCTAATAGACCAAGCCAAAACACCCAAAGGTATTACAAATACCGAAGATTTAATTTTGCTTAATGGTCAAGAAATGTTGGCACAAAACTATGCAGTTTGTAAAGCAGATATGTTAATTAAAGGCGAAACAAAAGCAAATATTACGCACGGAAACTCTTTAATTCCACACATAGAAAGTATTCAAGATGATGGAGACCAACACGCAGGAAAACATTTTGATTATATGATTTCTAATCCGCCTTTTGGTGTAGATTGGAGCGATTATAAAAGTTACGTAGAAAAATTAATTGGTAGCAGGTACCAACCTGGAGCAACAGAATCAAGTAAAAAAGGAGTATTTACAATAACGCCAACAAATGATGGTGCCTTACTTTTTCTACTAACTATGTTAGAAAAAATGAAACCAAAAAGCAAAGATGGTTCTAAAATTGCCATTTTGTTTAACGGTTCTCCGCTTAGTAATGGCGATGCCACACAAAGTGAAAGCGAAATGAGGCGTTATATTTTAGAAAACGACTTGTTAGACACTATTGTAATGATGCCCGACCAAATGTTTTACAACACAGGAATATACACCTACATTTGGATTTTGAACAACAACAAACCAAAACACAAAGAAGAAACGGTACTTATTATAAATGCTCGTAATCAGTTTGAAAAAGAACCAAAATCATTTGGTAACAAGCGTAACCAAATAACAGATACCAATCGCAAATGGATTAACAACCAATTTGCCAATTGGGAGGCAAACGAAGATTGCAAAAAATTCCATACTACAGACTTTGCTTTTCATAAAGTAAAAGTAACCTTTTGGCAAGAAGATGAAAATAGCGAACCAATGTGGATTACCCAAGATTGGACAAAACAAATTAATAACGCCAATATGAAAAAGGAGTTCGATTTGTATGGCGATTTTACCGTAAACTTAAAAGTAAACAAACTAGAGTTTAAAATACATTATGATGGCGAAACCGCTTTTGAAACGTTAGTTGCCAATTTGCTAAAAGAAAAAGTAGCAGAACTAAAAAACGAAAAACTTAACGACCTAAAAAAATGGTTTAAAAACCAAGAAAAAACGGCTACTTACAACCATAGGCATTATATAGTAGATAACGAGTATATACCTTTTAACAGAACAGCAAAAGACAAAGAAGCCTACATAAACGCTTTTCTAGCCAAAGAAATAGACTACCAAATAATAGCTTGGAACGAGTATAACCAGCTAGGTTACGAAATACTGCCCAACAAATATTTTTATAAATACCAAGAGCCAGAAAGTAGCGATGTACTTATAGATCAATTTTGGAAACTAGAAGAAGAAGCCACCAATTTACTAAACGAAATAAAAGCTTTATAAGATGGAAAAGTACACTTATAAAGAGAGCGGAGTTGAATGGTTAGGTAATATTCCTGAGCATTGGAAAACTAAAAGGCTATTTAATATATGTGAGTTTATTAGAGGAAATTCTAGCTTTGAGAAAAATGATTTACTATCAGAAGGGAAATATGTGGCTTTACAATATGGTAAAACATATAAAGTAGAAGAAGTTAATGAGGAATTTCAGTATTACGTAAATGAAAAATTTTATAAAAATTCTCAGATAGTAAATTATGGAGATGTAATATTTGTTTCAACTTCAGAAACAATGGAAGATTTAGGTCATTCCGTTTTTTACAATAGACGTGATATTGGCTTAATAGGTGGTGAACAAATCTTATTAAAACCTAATAAAAATACTTTAGATGGTAAATATTTATTTTACGCTTCAAAAGTCTTCGGTAATGGATTAAATAAGTTTGCTACTGGCATAAAGGTTTTCAGGTTTGATGTATATGATTTAAAAACAATTTACATAAGTCTTCCTAAACCAAAAGAACAAAAAGCCATAGCCGAGTATTTAGATAAAGCGACTGCACGTATAGACCGTATTATTGCCGTTAAACAAGAGCAGTTGGTGAAAATGGAGGAAATGAGAAAATCAGAAGTAAATCAATGTACACTATTTGGTATGAACAAGTCTTGTAAAACACAAGATTTAAATATTGAATATCTGCCAAAAATTAATGCTGAATGGAAATTTGATAGATTTAAAGATGTTGCTAGGTTAAGAACAGAAAAAACAGGAATTAAATCTGAAAAAGAGGATTACATTGAACTTGAAGACTTATCTCAAGGTTCTGGAGAAATATTAAAACTAAATAATACTCTTGAAGTTGAAAGTAAGGTTACAAAATTCTTTAAAG
Source organism: uncultured Aquimarina sp. (assembly GCA_938011245.1). Classification (GTDB taxonomy): domain Bacteria; phylum Bacteroidota; class Bacteroidia; order Flavobacteriales; family Flavobacteriaceae; genus Aquimarina. Next base: position 15,148 of record CALLUJ010000022.1, read on the forward strand.
GAGACGTTGTCTTTGGAAAACTGAGACCTTATCTAGAAAAATATGCAATTGTTGATTTTGATGGAAAATGCACGGGTGAAATTTTAGCCTTTGAACCCTTCAAAATTGAGGGGAAATACCTGATGTACGTAATTTCTTCAAAGTGGTTTATAAATCTTTGTAATTCTATGTCATATGGTGCGAAAATGCCAAGAGTGAATTGGAATACTCAATTATCCAAAATCTATATTCCCTTACCTTCTAATGAAGAACAAAAGAACATTATTAAACATTTGGACAAAATAGCTGATAAGGACAAAGCACTTGTTAAGACATTAAACTCTCAAATAGAAACCTTACAAGCCTATCGTAAAAGTTTAATACACGAGTGCGTTACAGGGAAAAAGCAAGTAACGTCTGCCATAAAAAACCAAGCCTATGCCTAGCGAAATAATAATTTATCAAACAGAAGATGGGTTAACAAAAATACAAACCCGTTTAGAAAACGAAACCGTTTGGTTAACGCAACAGCAAATGGCAGATTTGTTTCAAAAAGCAAAATCAACTATTAATGAGCATATCAAAAACATTTACAAAGAAAAAGAGCTTGTAGAGGCAGATACTATGCACAAATTCGGAATTTCCGAATTTCAACAAAAAGCACCCTATTATTATAATTTAGATGTAATTATATCGGTAGGATATCGGGTAAAAAGTTTACAAGGAACCCAGTTTCGTCAATGGGCAACAGCTAGACTTAAAGAGTATGTAGTAAAAGGCTTTACAATGAATGACGAACTTTTAAAAGAAGCAGGTGGTGGTAACTATTTTGATGAACTATTGGCTCGTATTAGAAACATTCGTTCTTCAGAAAAAGTATTTTGGCGCAAAGTACTCGATATTTATGCCACAAGTATAGATTATGATGGTAAAGCAGAAGGTTCTATTTTATTTTTTAAAACAGTGCAAAACAAAATGCATTGGGCTGCTCACGGACAAACAGCTGCCGAAACCATTTATCAAAGAATTAGTTCTCATAAACCACATTTAGGGCTAACAAATTTTAAAGGCGAAAAACCCACAAAGAAAGAAATAGAAGTAGCTAAAAATTATCTAACCGAAAAAGAACTGGATATTCTAAACAGAATGGTAACCGCCTATTTAGAATTAGCGGAATTACAGGCACTAAATAGAAAACCAATGTATATGAAAGATTGGGTTGCTAGATTAGATGACTTCTTAACAATGACAGGAAATGACATACTTTCTAATACAGGTACAATAAGTCATAAAAAAGCAATAGATAAAGCTCATAAAGAATATTTGGAATATAAGGAGAAAACAAAAAATGATTTATCAAAAGCCGAAAAGGATTTTATAAATCAAATAGAGCAAACCAACAAAAAATTAAAAAAATAGCAATGCCAAGCAATAAAGAAACTCTTTTTCAAGACCATTTGTGTGCTTTTTTAAGCACAGAGCACAACTATAAAACTTTTGAAGCTTCAAGGCTTAACAATGCCAATCATATTATAGAAAAAGACCTTATTGCTTTTATAAAAAACACACAAGAAAATAAGTACCAAGAGCTACAAGAAAATTTTGGTACCGATGCAGACCGAGAAATTATAAAAGCTTTAGAACTAACACTATTAAAAAAAGAGTTATGGTTAGTAATGCGAGAAGGCTTAACTGTAAAAGGCACAAAAGTGCTTTTATATGCTCAAAAACCAAGGTCTGCAACTAACACAGCACAAGCAGAAAACTACGCTAAAAACACCTTTACTTATAAAAAAGAATACTACTACAACCCAAATACCAAAGAACGTATAGATATTGCTATTTGGCTAAACGGGTTACCAATTATTGTTTTAGAGCTAAAGCACGAAGACGAGGGGCAATATGTAAATGATGCTATTTTTGAGAGTTTTTTAAAACGAGATTTACAAAATCCCATTTATAAGAATCCGTTTTTGTATGTAGCTTTAAGCAATACAGAAGCCAAAATTGCTACCAATCCAAATTCAGAAAAAAACTTTAGGTGGTTTAATGCTAGTTTGCAAAACAAAGCAGAAACAAAAGGCGAATATCCTGTAGAACACGTTTACAGATATGCTTTATCGCCAGAAAACATTTGTCATTATTTAGAACATTATTTGGTATTTGTGCCAGCCAAACAAAAAGAAGTAGATGGCGAATGGCAAACAACAGCTTCATTTACCATTTTTCCAAGATATCACCAGTTTAGAACCAGTAAAAGTTTAGCAGAAGATGTACACCATTTTGTAGAAAACAAGCAAAGCTTAGGAAAAAAGTATTTAATAAATCATTCCGCAGGAGCAGGAAAAACCTTAACCATAGCTTGGATGGCAGACCGTTTAGATAGTTTGTACACCAGTAACGGAAAAAAGGTGTTTGATAATATTATTATCCTAACCGATAGAAATGCTTTAGACAAAAACGTAAAAGACGATTTAGAACTATTTACCCATTTGGGTACAAAAATAAACTTTGCACGTAAGTCTAAAAACCTAGCAGAATACCTAGAAAAAGACAGAGATATTATTGTTACCACCATTCATAAATTTGCTCACATTCAAGAAAAGTTAGAGAATGATAAAAGTCTAAAAGATAGAAATGTAGCCTTTTTAATAGATGAAGCACACCGTTCGCAAGATGGTAAAATGGCACTAACAATGCGAAAGTTTTTTAATGATGAAGAAGCAGAAGCTTCCGAAACAGACGAAGACGAAACATTAAAAGAATTACAAAAACTAAACATAAGCAATCAAGTTTTTGTCGCGTTTACAGCCACTACAACGCCAAAAACCGTTTCATTTTTTGGAGAACCTTTTGATGTGTATAGCGAAGAAGAAGCCATAGCCGAAGGGTATATTTTAGATGTTGCTCATAATATAATTTCTTACGAAACTTTGTACAATTTAAAGCTAACAGAAGCCATTCCAAAAAAGGATTTCCCAATAGGCATAGTTAGTAAACTACTAAAAAACATAGCTTACGAAGATGATGCTATTATCCAGTACAAAGCAGAAGTAATAGTAAAACTGTTTGAAGAAAAAGTAGTACCAAGTATTCAAGGTCAAGGAAAAGCAATGGTAGTTACGTCTTCTCGTATTGCAGGTTTAAAGTATTTTAATACACTAAAAACCATTTTAGAAGACAAAGAATCGGAATGGAAAGTATTGTATGCGTTTAGCGATTTTACACACCCCATTACAAAAGAGAAAGTAGAAGAAAACACAGTAAACCAACTAAACGGAAAATTAATAGAAGATGTATTTGCAGAAGAAGGCAATCGTATTTTAGTAGTAGCCAATAAATTTCAAACTGGTTTTGACCAACCTTTGTTATCTACAATGTTTTTAGATAAATCTATAAACGGAGTAAGCGCAATACAAACCGTTTCTCGATTAAACCGAAAGCACAAAAACAAAGAGCAAGAAGATATATTGGTCGTAGATTTTACCAATAATGCTCAAAATATATTTGATGCTTTTAATAAGCACAGAAAAGGAAGTCCATACAAAGACAAGCAACCCGAAAAACAAGTTTTGGTAGATTTATTTGATGAAATTGTGAATCTTAATGTATTTACCAAAGAAGAAATAGAATTGTATGTAAACGCTTTTATTGATGCCGAACTAGAAGCTAGAGAAAGAAACTCAACTGCTGATGCTATTTTAAGTAATTTAAACCAAGATTACAGAACAATTTTTAAAAAGAAACTTCCAGAATTAGAAGCACAAAAAAGCTATGTTTCTTTATTAAGAAGGTACACCAAGCTATATTATTTTATCGGTCAGTTTTTTGAGCTAACTCCAGAATTGGATAAGTTTATAATATTTGCTGAAGTAATGGGAGATACATTAATCAGAAAAGGAAAAACTTCTGAAATGGCAGCGTTTCTAAAAAAGGTAGAACTTAGCAAAGGAGCTGTAAAATTTACAGGAAATAAAACAAACTTAACCGTGGTAGGAAAACCTAAAAAGAAAACAGGTTTAAAAACAGGAAAAGGCGGACACGAAATACCAAGAACAACTATTGAATCTGCTATTAAAGAAATTCAAGAAAAGTTTCAAATAAGCGAAGAAGATGCTATTTTGATTAAAGAAATAGTAGAAGAAGTGTCCGAAACAACAAGAACGAAAGAAACAGTAATTGCGAATAAGAATAATGAAGTTTATTTAAAAACAAGTGCTGAACCTAGAGTGCAATCGGAAGTAAAAGACGAATATATAAAACGAGATTTGTGGGACAAATTAGACGACCCAATGTATATACAAAAAGGCGGAATTATAAGCTTAATTGGAAAAACAGTAATACAGAATTTAATACAAGCTGGATAAAGCCAACGTAAGAGCAAGCACATTTAAAGTTTGCTCGTGCTACACAAACTTAAAAGAGCTTTTATGCCAACGCTAGCAAGTTTTCGGAAAGAAAAGCCAATAAGTAATAATGTACATAAAAAATAGAGCGATTATTGCCAAATCGAATGCTTGTGTTTGTTTGCAAAGTCCGTCATATTTTTAGTTTGGCTTTATAGTAAAAAGGTAAATCAAAATACAAAAGTTTGGCTTAGTGCTTAATCGAAAGTAATTGCTTATTTTTTGCTACACTTCTTATACTTAACATTACCTGTAAGCTAAAAAAATGAAGCTCTCCAAGGCTTAAAAATGAATTTAATAATTAGATAGTTAGGATTTATATTTATAAAAGCAACACAAACTAAAACCCCATGATAAATGCTTCTCTATACGTTGATAATAAAAAGTACAGATTACTTAATTTATTTTTTAATTTCAGTTAAAGTTTAGGAATCAATAATAAGCCTATCAGTATTTATAGAGGAAGGAAATTACAGTTAACTATATCTGCTGTAGATAAATATTTAGAGTTGTTAAATTGGACTATCCATAGTACGATGCAAAAAAAGGGCGTATCGAAATTATGGTTAGAAACGGTTCTATAAACCCAGCGGTAATATAATTATATTAAATAAGATGTTATTCGTATCTTTTTTTATGAAGGGTATGGATTTTAGATCAGTAGATTCGTCAAGTAGAAATGAAATACGAAAACGAGCGATTAAACAAATTAATTCAGATGTTCAAAAAAAAATTGTATCCACAATGTATGGTGTTAACCCCAATACAATTACTAATTGGGTAAAAAAGCATAAAAAGGATGTGATTAAAATTGATGCAAAAGAAGGAAAATCTTACCTCATAATAAGTGGATTTGGAGCCAAAAGTAGAATTGGTAAAGTGGTTAATTTAAGATTACCTATTTAAAAATTATTCTTTTAAATTGTTTATAAAAAAGATGTGTTTTTAAAGTTAAGCAAAAAAAATAGGCGGAATTTTAAAATCCGCCTATTTTTCTGTTTACACAGTTTTTTTGAATACTACAAAATAACTACTTAACTACTAAAGTATATTCTGGAGTAGGGTTTAGTGGACAAAAGTACACATACTCACCTTTTTCTAATTTTACTTCTTTAGAATGTCCTTTAGAGTTGTTTCCAACTACTTTAGTAACATAAGCATTTTTAATATGGTGTTCTTTATCTACATGTCCTTTTGGAGCAAGTACAAATCCTACATCGTGTCCAACCTCGTTGTTTGCTATTTCGAAAACATAGGTTCCCTCGGATAGAGTAATTGACTTTTGCGTAAATTCTCCTTTAGTTTGTTCTAATGAAACTGTTTTTGTTTGGGCGCTTGCACTAAAGAAAGTTCCTACTGCTAATAATAATCCTAATACTAAATTTTTCATTTTATTTAATTTAAGTTTTTGATATGGTAAAATTACAACAGGCGACTTGTTTAAAAAATAGACAAAAGTTCTTATTAGTTGTACTTTACCGATTGCTTTATTGTTTTTTACTTTAATTCTCCTGCTTTTACTTCTGGAAAATCAATTTCTGTTTCTGCGATATGGTTTACATAATTTGTTAATGTATTCGAAACTACATTTAATACAATTTCTAATACATCTTCATCATTATATCCAGCATCTTTAACGGCTTTTAATTCTTCCGAAGAAACTAACCCTCTTTTTGTTGTTACTGCTTGAGCGAAAACTAATCCAGCTTGTTGTTTAGCATCAGAAGCTTCAGCTTTTCTGCTAGCTAAAATTTCACCTTCATCTAATCCGTTCATTTTCCCTATAGCAGTATGTGCAGATAAACAATAATTACATGTATTTTCTTCTGCAATAGCTAAAGCTAATTGTTCTCTAAATTTGTTAGAAAAATTACCGCTTGCTGTTAATTCTCCTAAAGACAAATAACTTTTTAATGTTGCAGGTGAATTTCCAAATACTTTAATTAAGTTAGGAATAAAACCTAATTTATTTTGAACAGCATCAAATAATTCTTTAGCTTCTCCTGTAGTTGTTTTTGGGTCTAATGTTTTGATTCTTGTACTCATAATTTTATATTTAATTTGTTATTATCTTACGTCTTATTGACAGTGCAAATATGCAACCAATATCGAGTTTAAAAAATGGACAAAAGTTCTTAATAATTGGAGCAGACTTTAAGAGTATATTGAATTAAATAAAGAATAGTTAAAGTTTTATGTTAAAACTACTATTGCGTTTATGTGTTATTATTTAAATAAATCACTTTTTCTAAATTGCAAAGGAGATTTATTTTCTGCTTTGGTAAAAAATCGAGTAAAATAAGCAGCATCATTATACCCTAAGTCATAAGCAATTTCCTTAATAGATTGATTTGTGTAAATTAACATACGTTTAGCTTCTAATAAAATTCTAGCTTTAATGAAATCGCTAGGAGATTGTGTACCTGTTCTTTGGAAATTTTTGGTTAACGATTTAGGAGATAAACCAAGTCTTTCGGCATAATTTGTTACAGAATGTATTTTTTTATAATTCTGTTCTACTAATAAACTAAAATCTTTAAATAATTTTGTCTCAATATCATCCTTTACAAGAGATACGTCTTTTTGTATTCTAACAGATAAAATTATGAATTGCTTTAAGTATGATTGAAGCATATCGTATTGGGCAACATCATTTCTTTTTAACTCTTCTTCTAAGTTTTCTAAAATAAAATCTAATTTTTGGGTGTCTTTTTTACAAGGTTTGATAAAAGGAGTTTTGTAAACATTGTTAAATAGGACACCATTGCAAGCAACGGCTTTGTCATGTGTTTGAATACAATAAAAATCTTTAGTGAAACTTATTTTACATGCTTTTTTAATTTTTTCTGAATCTATAGAAAACACCTGTCCTGGCGATAAAAAGAAAACAACATTGTCTTGGAAGTCGTATTTTTGAAAATCTATGCTGTAGGTTCCTTTGCCTTCTTTTATCCAATAAATATTGTAAATATCTACTTGTTCAGGCTTATTAAATACACAGGCATTGTCAAAATTAACAGTACTCAAAGAAAATATATTTTTATAATTATATTTGTTAATATCTTGAATAGCCATACATTAATTTTAATTAATATTTCTTGTCGCAATTAAACGATACCGTTAATAATTGGTTTTAAGTCAAAGACTTTTTAAAGTTCTAAAGTAAATATTCTATTTATTATTATCTTAATTTTTTAAGGCTAATTTTTTAATAAACTAGCACAATAAATGTATCTAGAAATAGATAGATTTATCTGGAATTTAGTTGTTTTTTTAGATTCTAAAGTAAAATATTACTTATACTAAAACAACTGCAAGTAAATTGCCTTTAAATGTAATATTACCAGCTTGTTAAAAAGGAATATTTTTAAAATTATCTAAAACAACTAGTGAGAATATTAAAAGCTTATTAAATTAGTTCTTATCAAAATCTAAAATAGGTAGAGCAATGGACAGCGCTTAAAATTAAATTTGTAAGAATAAGCAAAAATACCTTAGATTATTTAAGGTATCTTTAATTAAAAATCTTCTGTAATGATAAGTTTACAATCTTTAAGTTTAAAAATATGCGCTTTTTTAATTTTTACATCTATTTATTCTCAAAAAAAACCAAATTTAATTATTGTTCATACAGACGAACATAGTTTTAGAACATTAAGTTGTTATCAAAAGTTGTTGTTAGAAGACCAGGCTTTTGTATGGGGAAAAGGAAATAATGTAGATACCCCTAATATTGATAGAATTGCTAATGAAGGAGCAATTTGTACTAGTTATTATGCTTCCTCGCCTGTATGTACTCCTTCAAGAGCTTCTGTGGTAACAGGGCTTTACCCGCAAGCAACGGGAGCTCCTAAAAATGGATTACACCTTAAGGAAGGCGTTCCAACATTTGCATCTATTTTAGAAAAAGAAGGATACGCTACAGCTTATGTAGGTAAATGGCATTTAGCAGGGAATGGACAACAATATACTTTTGGAGTGGAATACAAAGCAGGTTTTAAAGACAATCGTTATATGATGCGTGGTGGACATGCTCCTTATTTTCATATTAAAAACGGAAATTATAAAGGAATAAACGAAAAGGTAGCTGCAAAATTTCCTAAAGATGAAGTAGTGCATTTAACCGATTTTTTTACAGAAAAAACCTTAGAAATATTAGAAAGAGATAAAAATAAGCCCTTTGCTATTATGCTTTCTATTCCAGATCCCCATACACCAGATTATGCTCGCCCTCCATATCATAAAATGTACGAACATATGGATGTGCAAAAACCCTTAACCATGGATCCTAAGTACACAGCTATTAAACCAAAATGGGCAAGAGCTACCAAAGGAAACTTTAATAATGAGGCCACAGGTAACAAAGCATTTAACAAAAAGGCACTGCAACAGTATTTTGGAATGGTAAAGCATATTGATGATAGTGTAGGTAAAATTTTAAACTTTTTAGATGCTCATAAATTAACAGAAAATACCATTATTGTTTTTACAGCAGATCACGGAGATATGTTTTTTGAACATAATAGGGTAAACAAAGGAGTTCCTTACGAGGCTTCTTCAAGAATTCCGTTTGTAATTCGTTATCCTAAAAAAATTAAAGCGGGTAAAATAATTCATACAGCATATACCAATGTAGATTTTACACCCACTATTTTAAGTTTAATGGATGTTAAAACCAATGCAAAGTTTCACGGCTTAGATACTTCTAACGATTTTATGAATGATGAGTTGGAGATAAACAATGAGGATCGAATTACTTATTTTGCCAAATCTGGCGGATGGTGGGTTGCTGCAGTAACTAATCGTTATAAATTGATTTTAGATAAAGTGGAAGAACCTTATTTGTTTGACTTAAAAGAAGATCCTGATGAATTGATTAACTTTTATAACGATAAAAAATATAGAAATGTAGCGAAAAAGTTACAAAAAGAATTGTTTTTAATGATGAATACATATAAAGAACCTGGCTTGTTAAAAATGAAAAATAGACCATATATTACGGAGTAGTAAAAAGGCTGTATTCTAAATTTTGTGTAAACAAAATTTGGAATGCAGCCTTAGATATTATCTATATTTTTAATAGGTATATTCAGAAAATAAGGCTATTTCATAAAGATGCTTATAAAGGCTCATTCAGAATATCCAAAACCCTTTTAAAGCAAGGTTTTTGTCGTAAATTAATGTAAATAAACCCCATAAAAACAGCTATTCAGAGCTAAAAACGAGGTTTTCCTTTTCCATTAATTATGAAATTACAAAGAATAAGTGAGTTTCAGCATAAATTTTCGTTTTTATCAACTCAAGAAAATTTTGATGCTTTCTATATCCGTTTTTTACAAAGTGATTTAGGCAAAATATATGTAGCGATTCCTTGGGATTCTTTAGTAGAAAGATTGAATATTAAAGAAAAGCAATCGGGTTTTAAAACGCTATTTAACCCTAAAGGTAGAATAGGTTTAATGTTTTTAAAACATTATAGTTAAGGATAAAAAAACTGATAGAACAACTCTTTTAGAGGGTAGTTTAGGTAAAGAAAAAGAATATTACCACCTCAAAATAATGAAAGCCAAAACAAAAGCTACCGAAATACTTTGGATATTTTTTGACATTCATACCGCTAATGCCCTAGAAATAGGCAGAAGGATAAAACATAGTCAAGCACAAATAACAGCCTAAATTTTAAGAATCACCAAAAAAACGAAAATCCAAAATCTGAATCTATCAAATTTTAGACTTTCTATAAGCATCTTTATGAAATAGCCTTATTTTCTGAATGTGCCTATTAAATTGAAGTTTAACCCAATTTGTATATCAAATTTCAATTTTTATAATTGTCAACAAAAAAGAGGAAGTTTTATCTTAGTTTTTATTCTATTAAACTTACAAAGGAACCTTAATGTTTAACACTTACTCTTTTTGAAGGCGCTCAAATAACCGAAAACTTGTTTTACAAATGAGAAATTGAATATTTTAATATTCATAGAAAGAAAACTAAACTAAAACTTTATCTAAAAGTGAAGAATTTACTCCTCTTAAAGTAAATATTAAACTTTAACTCTCCATCCAAAAGAATCCTCAGCTAAATTATACTGAATATTTGTAAGGGACTTCTTAAAGTGTTGGGCGTAGCCGTCTTGTAAAACAGGTACTTTGTAATGTTTATCTTTAAAGCCAATACCTTTAATAACACTAACTACTGCGGCCGTACCAGCACCAAATACCTCTTTTAAATTTCCATTTTCAGCAGCTTTAATAATCTCAGTAACTTCAATATTTCTTACCTCTACATTAAACCCTTCTTTATTAGCTAAATCCAGAATACTTTTGCGAGTAATACCATCTAAAATACGTTCACTGGTTGGGGCAGTTAATAAGGTATCATTAATTCTAAAAAAGATATTCATTGTACCAGCTTCTTCAATATACTTATGAGAGCTAGAGTCGGTCCATATAATTTGATCGTACCCTTTTTCTTTAGCTAAATTAGTAGGATAAAATTGAGCGGCATAGTTTCCTGCTGCTTTAGCATACCCAATTCCACCACTAGCAGATCTAGAAAAGAAATCGGCAATTAATACATCTACTTCACCTTCATAATAAGCTTGGGCAGGAGAGCAAATAATATAAAAAGTATAAGAATTAGCTTCGGAAGCCATTACACTAGCTTCAGTAGCAATTACAAAAGGACGTATATATAGTGAATTTCCCATTCCAGGTTTAATCCATTCGTTATCCATATCCAAAAGCGTTTCTAAACCCGTATCAAAAAACTCTTTAGGAAAAGCAGGCATAGCCAAACGTTCGGAAGATTTATTAATCCGATTAAAATTTTCATCGGGACGAAATAAAAAAGTATTACCACTATTATCTTTATAAGCTTTCATACCTTCAAATACTGCTTGTCCATAATGAAATACACGTGCCGATGGGTCCAATTGGATAGGTCCATAAGGGACAATTTCAGGTTGTTGCCATTTGCCATTGTTGTAATGACAAACAAACATATGGTCGGTAAATATTTTACCAAAATCAATATTTTTAAAGTCTACTTCGTTTATTTTACTGGAAGCAGCTTTAGTGATTTTTAACCCGTTGGAAAGTGTCGTTTCCTTATTCATCGTTTTAAGCGGTTTATTAATAAAGATAGCTACAAAAGTACCTAATATTTGTTAATATAATTATGAGTTTCTTGCTAAATTTATTAAAGAGTTTTATTGTTGTTAATTTTGTAATAGAAAAGCTTTTTTTAGCTTTAAATTAGCAAATACATAATAAAATAAGCTTTTTACTTATTTTTAATGTTACAAATTAAACTTAAGTAAAACGGACATAGCACTTTTATGAAGAGAGAATTATTAAAAACAGGAGATGGTTCAGTAACCATACATCTTCCCGATATTAATGAACAATATCATTCTAAACACGGTGCAATTCAGGAATCTAAGCATGTGTTTTTGAAAATGGGATTACATACATTTAAAAATGGAAAAGCTGTGTCTATTTTAGAAATAGGCTTTGGAACAGGTCTAAACGCATTATTAACATATTTTGAAGGAATTAAATTAAATTTAAATATAAGTTATACTGCTGTAGAAGCTTTCCCTGTTATTGATTCGGAATGGAGAGCCTTAAAATATGATGAATTACTTAAGGAAGAAAGAACTGCAGAAATTTTTGAAACATTGCATACAATCGCTTGGGAAGATAACATTTCATTATCAGATAACTTTACATTGTGTAAGCAAGAAAAGAAATTTGAAAGAATTACTGACGTAGAAAAATATAATTTGATTTATTTTGATGCTTTTGGAGCAAGGGTACAACCTGAGTTATGGACAGAAGCAATTTTTGAAATTATGCATACCGCAATGAAAAAAGGAGCAAAATTAGTAACCTATGCAGCTAAAGGTAGCGTAAGAAGAGCAATGCAAGCTGTTGGTTTTAAAGTAGAACGTTTAGAAGGTCCTCCTGGTAAACGAGAGATGTTAAGAGCAACAAAGTAATAAAATGTAAGTTTTAGAAGAAAAATTGACTCATTATAATATAAAATTTAACGAAAAATGAAACTTATTCTAATAGCAATATTATCTGTATTTCAATTAGCATCATGTTCAAATACACCTAAACATCAAAATATAACAACAAACCTAGAACCTGTACAAGAGGAAAGAACAGATGGTTTTAAGACGGCCTATTTTGCTAGTGGCTGTTTTTGGTGTGTAGAAGCAATTTTTGAAAGTGTAATAGGTGTACAAGAAGCTATATCTGGTTATGCAGGTGGTTCAACAAAAAAACCTACTTACAGACAAGTTGGAGGAGGAAGTACAGGACATGCCGAAGTTGTAAAGGTTGTTTATAACCCTAACAAAGTGAATTTTAAAACACTGTTAAAAGTATATTATGGATCTCAAAACCCAACTACTTATGGACAAGCACCTGATTTTGGAGCGGCATATCGATCGATTATTTTTTATCAGAACGAAATAGAAAAGCAAGAAATAGAAGTTTTTAAAGCAGAGATCCAAAAGAAATATACATCTAAAAAAGTGCGAACAGAAATTATGCCATTTCAAGTATTTTGGAGAGCAGAAGGGTATCATCAGGATTTCGAAAAAAGAAATCCCAATTATCCTTATGTGGTTAGTGTATCGAAACCTAGGTTAGAACATTTCAAAGAAAAATTCCCGGAATTAATTAAAAAGTAATTGACTTTAATTTATTAATAGATTGATTATAGGGTGGCTGATTGTGAAAATTATTGTTGTTTTACCTATTAATTAAGTGTCGATTTTGTAAATTTAATATAAGTAATATCTTCTTACTTTTATTTTATGGACTCATTAACATTAGATATTCAAAAATTACACCCATCTTTTAAACTCAATAAAAAAAACTTTACAGAGCAAACTCTTATTTCATATGCAGAAAATATAGTAGAAAAAGGAGAACCGCATAATATATTGATAGGACAATTTGTATTGGACTGGTTAAACTCTAACCCCTATGTTCATATACAAACGTCTGGTTCTACAGGAAATCCTCAAGTAATAAAAGTGCTTAAAATTCAAATGATAAATAGTGCTAAAGCTACAGGAGCATTTTTTAAAATGTTAGAGGGCTCTAAAGCGTTATTGTGTTTGTCAGCTAATTATATTGCTGGAAAAATGATGTTAGTTAGGGCAATGGTTTTAGGATGGAAATTGGATGTTGTACCACCTAAAATGAACCCGTTGGATGATGTGTTTAAACATTACGACTTTTGTGCAATGGTGCCATTGCAATTAGACAATTCTATAGCTCGTTTACATTTAATAAAAAAAATAATTATAGGCGGAGCTGCTATTCCAAGACACTTGGTTAATTTGGTACAAAATGTTAAAACAAAAGTATATGAGACGTATGGAATGACAGAAACAGTTAGCCATATAGCCATAAGAAGAGTAAATTCTAAAAAGAGTACTTTTGAAGAGTCTTACTTTAAAGCACTACCTAAAGTAACCTTAGCTATAGATAAACGAGATTGTCTAATTATTAATGCATTATCGGTGTCAAAAGAAAAAGTTATTACTAATGATATAGTAGAGCTCTTATCTCATAAAAAGTTTAAATGGAAAGGGCGTATCGATAATGTAATAAATAGTGGAGGAGTTAAGTTATTTCCTGAAGAAATAGAACATAAATTACAAACACTATTTAATAACCGCTTTTTTATTTCTTGGTTGCCAGATACTATTCTAGGGCAGCAATTAATTTTGATTATAGAAGATCCATTTAAAAAATTAGAAGTTTCTATAACTTCAAAACAAGTTAAGCAATTAACTACTTTGGAGAAATACGAAGTTCCCAAAAAGGTTTTTATTTTAGAGAAGTTTGAAGAAACAGCTTCGGGGAAAGTACATAGAGAAACTAATAGATTACGTGTCTTGTGATTTTTTTGTAAGAAAAGACTTTCTAAAATAAATGTTTTATAAAAAAAAGTAATAAATTTTGGTAAAATTTTTCTTCAGAGTATAATAAGTTCCATTTAGTAATGTTGTTGTTATGTGTAACTGAAACATTAAATTATCAAATGAACTTTAAAATTAAATTAATCGCACTGTTTTTTATAACAGGAATATCTTATTCGCAAGGTATTGTAACTCAAAATGGACGTCTTCAAGTTGATGGAAACCAAATTACAAACAACAGAAATGTGGCCTTTAGTGTTGCAGGAAACAGTATGTTTTGGAGTGGTTTTCAAACAGTAGGAGGTAAATTTTATCAGTCAGAGGTTGTAGATCATTTAGCTCAAGATTGGGGTAGTGGTGTAATTAGAGCAGCTATGGCTGTAGAAGAAGCAGATGGTGATGGTGGAGTGCCACCAACAAGCCCAAGGTTTCCAGGGGCAAGAGTTAAAAATCCTAGTGGTTTAGGGTATTTTAATAACCCTGCGGTAGAAATAGCTAAAGTTAAAACTATTATTGATGCAGCGATAGCTAACGATATCTATGTAATAGTAGATTTTCATTCGCATTTTGCACATTTTTATAAAGATGAAGCTATTGAATTCTTTACTCAAATAGCTAAAGAGTACAAGAATGATAATCATATTATTTATGAAATTTTTAACGAACCTATTGGATTAGCAGACAACAGAGCTAATGGATCTGATAATGCATCGTTTGGGCAATTTACCCAAACATGGTCTCAAATTATAAAGCCTTATGCAATAGACGTAATTAAAGCTATTAGAGCTGAAGATCCAGATAATTTAATTATTGTAGGGACACCAGGGTTTTCACAAGGAGTAGAAGCAGCAGCAAATAATCCTATTACTACTGGTGATTTAGGTTTTGCAAATGGTACAAATTTAAACATAGCATATACGTTACATTTTTATGCAGGTCAAGTAGAGCATAGAGCGTTAAGAGCTAGTGCAACTAGAGCTATGGATAGAGGAATTGCTTTATTTGTAACAGAGTGGGGAACTGTATCAGCTAGTGGAGATGGTGCTGTAGATGAAAGTGAAACCTTAGAATGGATGAAATTTATGAAGCAAAATAACATTAGCCATGCTAACTGGTCTATATCCGATAAGTTTGAAGGAGCTTCAGTAATCCAAGGAAACAGAGGTATTCAAGGATTACTAAATAATGAATTGACTGAATCTGGAAATTTTGTAAGGTGTATTATTCAAAATTGGGATAACGATAACTTTGAAAATTGTAACGTAGAGCCTTCTACAGAGGAAGAAACAAGCGATAGTAACTTAGTGCCAAACGGAGTAGGTTTTAAAGTAGAAGTTGAAGCACCTACGCAGTTGAATCCAACTACAAAATCTAGAATAGATTTTGTTTCGCCAGGATTAAGCGTTGGACGTTTTGATACAGAAGCTATTTTAACAGGTTTTAAACAAGGAGAATCTGTAGTAGTACATACAAATGGATTTACTCGCCAAGGTAGCTATACAGTGCAAGTAGTGTTAGCTACATCATCGGCAGGACATCAAATTATATTACAAAGGAATGCGGGTACCACTACTTTAGCAACTGCAGCAGTACCCAATACAGGAGGTTTAGATAAATATCAGATTGTTCAAATACCAGGAGTACCTTTTGATGCAAGTCTTCAAGATGTAGCCATTGCTGTAGGTAGTGGAGGAACAGGAACATTTAATATTGAGTCTATATATTTAATTGAAGATGGATCTCCATCGTTAAGTGTATCAGAATTTGATGCAGATTTAGCTAAGAAGATTAATATGTATCCAAACCCAGTTGTAGATTTAATTACTATTGACTCTTCAGAAGATATAGATTATAAAGTATTTGGATTAGATGGAGGAGAGTTAATTTCTAGAACGTCTTATACAAAGCCAGTTGATGTTGCTAGTTTTAATTCTGGAATATATTTTATTCAATTATATGTTAAAGGGCAAACACAAGTATTTAAATTCGTAAAACAATAATAACTCGTCGTAGTTAAAGCGTATAAAATGCGTTATAAAAAGGGATTATCTTTTAAAGATAATCCTTTTTTTATTAAGTATATAGAGGTTAATAGTTGTTAACCTATCTTTGGAGGCTCAATTAGATATGTTAAAACATGAATTTTTTCAAGGGTTAAAATCTTCTAGAGTTCTCTAATCATACCATTTCTATTGTAATATGATTTTATTGAATAAATCGATATAATGATGATTGCTTACAATAGATTTAATCAAATTAGTATCCATCTCACAAACCATTTGATGTAACCAATTTTTTAAGAGTTCAATATTTTCAAA